>JBDOIG010000309.1:0-8661 GCA_041082235.1 Thermodesulfovibrionales bacterium
ATATTAATTTAAATTTAAACTTTAAAAATTTATTTCTGGGGTTTCAAAGGGGCGAAAAGCCCCTTTGAGCTCTGCCCCTTTGAGCTTTATAAAGGCCTTGAGGCATACCCCGATAATCAGGAAATGTTTCTAATAGCAAATTTGGGAGTCCTCTTATTATATTTTGCAATTAGAAAAAGGGCAAGTTATCAAGGCCTTTAAAGAAGAGCTTCAGTTTTATTCATGATACATGATAATATAAAAACCTGAATCCTGAATCTTGTATCCTGTATCCTGATTATTGTCGCATTATAAAGGCCTTGAGGCATACCTTGCTATTCAAAACTATTTCTATCAGCAATTACAATACACCATTCACTGTTGAAGTGTTTCTTAAAATGATATATCATTAAATTATGAAGGCCCTCTGGAGTGGTAACATAACCTTTGGCCTTGTGAACATACCTGTAAAGCTCTATGGAGCAATTCACAGGGCTGATATATCCTTCCATCTTCTCCATAAAAAGTGCTCAACACCCATAAACTATGAGAAACATTGCCCCACCTGTAATATCCATCTTGAAATAGAAGACATAGTAAGGGGTTATGAATATGAAAAGGGAAGGTTTGTTATCCTTACAGAGGAAGAGATAGAAATCCCCTTTAAGGATTCCAAAAATATAGAGATACTAAAATTTGTTGAGCTCAAGGAGATTGATCCAGTATATCTTGAAAGGTCCTATTATCTCCAGCCTGCAGAAGGAGCTGAAAGGGCTTATGCACTGTTAAGAATAGTGATGAAAAAAACGGGCAGGGTAGGGATTGTAAGATTTGTCCTGAGAGAGAGACAACATTTAGGTATCCTGAGAATATTTAATGATACACTTACGATTCAGTCACTCTTTTATGCTGATGAGATTGTTAAACCTGATTTTCTAAACATCCCGGAAAGGATTCATATTGATGAAAAGGAGATAGAACTTGCTGAGGAGCTCCTCAGACATTACATCGGAAGATTTAATATAAATGATTACAGGGATGAATACAGGGAAGAGCTCATGAAGATAATAAAATCAAAGATAACTGGCAAAGAAATAAAGATAGCACCGAGGAAAGAGGTTGAAAAGGTAGCGAATCTTATGGATGCCCTTAAGAAGAGCCTTGAACGAAAAAAGAAGGCTGTCTAATCTTCAAGCTCACACTCAATGGGTGATTTATCAAATCTGAAGTTTACAAACACAGGTGATCTCAATTTTTTATCTTTTGTCCATTCAAGGAATCTGACCCTTGCTACAATCTCTGGTCTGAGCCACTGGACTTCTCTTTTTAAAGAAGGTATTTCTCTAAAAGGGGTTTTTGATGTATGGAGTCTTTCTGCTATTTTTAGAAGTTGCTGAATTTGCTTTTCATTAAATCCCGTTCCGACCTGACCTATGTGAACAAGTTTGCCTTTTCTGTAAAGACCCAGTATTAAAGAACCTACGGGTATTGTTTCTGCCTTTCCTTCCATAATACCGCAGATAACAGCATCTATGTCATTAGACCTTTTTATTTTGAGCCAGTAAGGTGATCTCTTTCCCTGTAAATAAGGGCTTTCTTTATCCTTTGCCATTATGCCCTCAAAACCCTTTTTAAGGGCTAAATTATAAAGCTCCAGGCCTTTTTCATAATATGCAGAAATTATAATATTCTCGGAAGGAACTATGTTTTCACTTAATATCCTTTTTCGGTTGATGAGTGGAAGGGCCATCAGGGATTTATCCCTTAGATAAAGGATATCAAATACTATATATGTGGCTGGCATAGTCTCGGAAAGGAGTTTTATCCTGAACCTGTCACCTATCTGTTCCCTTTGTTGAAGTCTTTCAAAATCTGGCCTACCTTTATAAAGAATCACTATTTCTCCATCAAGGACAGCAGACCCCCCTTCTATTGCACCTTTAAAGTCTTTAAATTCTGGATATCTATAAGATATATCCATCAGGCGTCTATTCTGGAGTCTTATACCATATCTATCAATAAAGGCGATACATCTAGTACCATCCCATTTGATTTCAAAGATATGCTTATCAGAATCAAAGGGTCTGGAGGATATGGCAAGCATGGGCTTTATTGTAAGACCTCTATAATCCATTAAACTAATATAACCTATTTACTCTCATATGGCAAATAAATTAAAATAACAAATATGACAAAACTAACAGGTGCAGAGATAGTAATAGAATCCCTTAAAAGAGAAGGGGTAAAACACATCTTTGGTTATCCCGGTGGGGTGGTGCTTAATATTTTTGACTATCTCTATCAGGATAAGGATATTCAGCTTATTCTTACCAGGCATGAGCAGGGTGCTGTTCATGCAGCAGATGGTTATGCAAGGTCAACAGGAAAACCAGGGGTAGTACTTGTTACCTCAGGTCCTGGTGCTACAAATACAGTTACAGGCATAGCAACTGCTTATATGGATTCTGTGCCATTGATAGTACTTACAGGTCAGGTCCCTACAGCCCTTATAGGTAATGATGCCTTTCAGGAAGCTGATATAGTGGGTATCACGAGGCCCTGTACAAAATATAACTATCTCGTGAAAAAAACTGAAGACCTTGCTCAGGTAATAAGGGAAGCCTTTTATATTGCATCCACAGGAAGGCCAGGGCCTGTTCTCATTGACCTTCCAAAGGATGTAACAGCAGGGAAGGCTGATTTTATTTGGCCTGAAGAGGTGAAGATAAGAAGCTATAATCCAAAATATGAGGGAAACAAATGGATGATAAATCAGGCTGCTCATGAGATAGCCAGGGCAAAAAGGCCTGTTATAATTTCAGGCGGCGGGATAATCATATCAGGTGCAAGCAAAGAATTAAAAGAGCTCGCTGAGCATAATCATATACCTGTTACGAACACGCTTATGGGTCTTGGTGGATTTCCCGGCACCCACAAACTTTTTATGGGTATGCTGGGGATGCACGGGACCTATTGTGCCAATATGGCGGTACAGAACTCGGATCTTATCATAGGGCTTGGTATCAGGTTTGATGATAGGGTTACGGGTAAGGTAAACAGCTTTGCACCTAATGCCAAGATTATACATGTGGATATAGACCCGACCTCAATAAGAAAGAGTGTAAGGGTAGATATCCCTGTAGTTGGTGATCTTAAGAGGGTTTTGATTGTTCTTAACAAGATCCTCAAGGAAGAAATAAAGGGGCAATGGAGTGAAATTAGAAAGGCCTGGCTCAAACAGATTGACTCATGGAAGACAGAAAGACCTCTTTCATATGAGCATAGCACAGAGGTGATCAAACCACAATATGTGGTTGAAAAGATTTACGAACTTACTGGCGGAGAAGCTATCGTAACAACAGAGGTAGGCCAGAACCAGATGTGGGCTGCCCAGTTCTTTAAATTTGATCGTCCAAAAACATTCATAACATCAGGTGGTCTGGGTACGATGGGATTTGGTTTTCCTGCGGCAATAGGTGCCCAGCTTGCCCATCCAAATAAGCTTGTGATTGATATTGCGGGAGATGGAAGCATCCAGATGAATATTCAGGAGCTTGCAACTGCGGTATTAAATAAACTTCCTGTAAAGGTGGCTATCTTAAATAACAGGTATCTTGGCATGGTAAGGCAGTGGCAGGAATTATTCTTCGGGGAGCGGTATTCCCATACCTATCTTGATGTGGCTCCTGATTTTGTCAAGGTTGCTGAGGCCTATGGAGCAGTGGGACTCAGGGCAACCAAGCCTTCAGAGGTGGAACCAGTATTGAGAGAGGCCTTTAAGGTGAAGATGCCTGTTTTTATGGACTTTATTGTGGACTGGAAGGAGAAGGTATTTCCGATGGTCCCAGCTGGAGCATCCATTGATGAGATGATCTTTGGTGAAGAAAAAAAGGAGAAGAAACTGAAGATAGTAAAATGAGACACACCATTTCATTACTTGTAGAGAACAAATTTGGAGTCCTTTCAAGGATTGCAGGACTCTTCAGCGGCAGGGGCTATAACATAGAGAGCCTTTCTGTAGGTGAGACCATTGACCCGAGTGTCTCTATTATGACTATAGTTACCAGTGGAGATGACCAGATAATTGAACAGATCACCAAACAGCTCAACAAACTGATTGACGTCATAAAGGTTGTTGATCTTACTGAATTTGACCATGTGGAAAGAGAGATGGTTCTGATAAAGATTGCGCCACCAAAACAGGAAGACAAGGCAGAGGTCCTCAGGCTTGCTGAGATTTTCAGGGGAAGGGTTGTTGATTCCAGTCCTTCAACATATACTATCGAAATAACCGGTGATGAAAAGAAAATAGATGCGTTCATAGAACTGATGAAGCCATTCAGGATAAAGGAGTTTGTCAGAACTGGTAAGATAGCCATTGCAAGGGAAGGGGTCAAGAAGGTTGTTAAAACATCTCAGGAAGAATAGTGACTTATTTTTATATTATTTTAAAAATTTAACATAATATTTCTTATCAGACATAATACATTAAACAACCCCTGTTTATAAGATGTTAATAAGATTGTAAAAATCAGAGATAATGCCTTGAAAAATAAAGGTTTTTTATGGTTATGCTCAAAAGGCATGCAGGTTAAAAATAGTGAAACTTCAAGGGGTTATAAACTTAATAAAGGCTCTCCTATCAGTGCACCACTGGCTATCTCTTTTATAATAATCTGAATGGTATCAGCCTTGTTTATATTTAAGCCTTTTTTAAAGACAGATACATCAACATAATTATCTGTCTTTCCTTTAATCATGTGATCTTCAATCCTTTCAACTACTATCTGGTGTAGTTTACCAATCTGCGAAGCCTTAAAGGAATTTCTCAATCCTTTATCAAGATTCCTGAGGATTTCAAGACGACAGGCCTTAATTCTACCATTAATCTGTTCCTGCATTTCTGCAGCTACAGTACCAGGTCTTTTTGAATACGGAAAGATATGAAGATAACCAATAGATGCCTTTTCAATAACCCTGTATGTATTTTCAAAATTACTATCCGTTTCACCGGGAAAGCCAACAATCACATCAGCCCCTATGTTTATATCCTCTATCTTGGTTTTTAGCTCATTTACAAGTGTGATAAAATCTTCAGCCCTGTAGCTCCTATTCATTAATTTAAGGATTGCATCGTCTCCGCTTTGAAGTGATAGATGAATATGCCTGCAGATCCTGCCTGATTCCTTAATGAGTTCTATAATTCCAGGAGAGACCTCCTTTATACCAAGTGAACTCAGCCTGATCCTTATTTTTTTTGTCGTTGAGATAATTTTTTCAAGTAGGGCTTCAAGTTTTAAGGCAGGTTTCAGGTCCAAACCATAAGAACCAAGATTAATACCTGTTAGAACCGCCTCATTATATCCTGTATCCTCCAGTCTTTTTATTTCATTTATTATCTCATGGGGTTCCTTTGACCTTGAACTACCCCTTACAGATGGAATTATGCAGTAAGAGCACCTCTTATTGCAACCGTCCTGTATTTTTATTATTGGTCTTGAGCGATGGGATGGATGTGATATATTACTTGAAGTTGTATATGATAACATATTGATAATACTATTCTTTTTATCGTTAGCTACGATGATGCACTCTTTGCTTATCTTATTTATTTCCTCTGGAGCCCTCTGGGCATAACAACCTGTGACAATCACCTTTGCACCTGCCCTGAGGGCCCTTCTTATGAGCTGCCTTGATTGATAGTCGGTTTTTGAGGTAACAGTGCAGGTATTTATAATGCAGATGTCAGGCCTTTCTTCAAGTCCTGCTTCTTCATAACCCCTTTTAAGCAGACTTGATAAAAGGTGTTCGCTCTCCGCCTGATTGCTCTTGCATCCGAGGGTGAGGATTGAAAATCTCATAGAGGTTCTGCCAGAAGACTGTGAATCCTTGCCCGGGTAATCCTTGCCTTTATTGTTAAACCTGATGGAATGTCCTCATTAAAGATAACAATTTTGTTTGTCCTTATCCTGCCCGTGGTCTGTCCTGTTTCAGTCCTTCCCTCTATTAAGACCTCTTGAATAGTTCCTGTTAATCCTGTATTTTTCTTGAGGGTTATAGCATCCTGGAGTTTAAGTATTTCTGAAAGTCTTCTTGATTTAATGTCCTCAGATATCTGTTCAGGCATCCCTGCTGCCTTTGTCCCAGGCCTCTGGGAGTATTTAAAGGCAAAGATTCCATCATACTGAATTTCCTCAAGTGCCCTTAATGTGCAATAATGGTCCTCCTCTGTCTCTGACGGAAACCCTGCTATTATATCAGTGGTTATTGCTATATCTGGGATATGGGTTTTTAAAAGTTCAACCTTTCTTTTATATTCTTCATAGGAATATCCCCTGTTCATAAGCTTGAGAATCCTGTCAGAACCAGATTGAATAGGCAGATGAAGATGCTCGCAGACCTTCTCAAGCTCAGCCATGGTCTTAATAAGTTTTTCTGTAAGGTCTCTTGGATGGGAGGTTATAAATCTTATCCTTTCAATGCCCTGGATATTATTAATCTTTATTAGAAGATCAGGAAAATCCCATTCACCATCTCTATAGGAATTTACATTCTGCCCGAGGAGCTGTATCTCTTTATAACCCTGGTCTGCCAGTGCACTGACTTCATCAATAATCTTCTCAAGAGGTCTGCTTACCTCCCTGCCCCTTGTAAATGGGACAACGCAGTAAGTGCAGAAATTATTGCATCCATACATTATTGTTACAGACGCCCTTACACCATCAACCCTATCTGCAGGAAGTTCTTCATACTGTATCTCAGGATTCTCCTCTATAAAGGCTGCCTTTTCTAAGGTAAGAATTGAGGGAAGTTTACTGATATTCTGAGGACCAAAGATATAATCTACTTGGGGAGCCCTTTTGAAAAGTTCTTCACCCTTTTGCTGGGCAATACAGCCACAAACAGCAATCTTTAATGAAGGTTTCTGCCTTTTAAGGGATTTAAGTCTTCCAAGGCTGCTGAAAAGTTTTTCCTCTGGCTTTTTTCTGATACTGCAGGTATTAAAGATTATGAGGTCAGCTTTTTTAGGTTCATCAGTAGGTAAATAACCCTCTTTTTTCAGAATTCCCATGATCTTTTCAGAATCATGAAAATTCATCTGGCATCCACGGGTTTCTATATAAAAGAACTTCTGAGGCACATTTATATTATACTATTTTAACTTAATATATTTCTAATCATCTCCAGTAGGTTATTTGTCTCAAAAGGCTTTTTTAAGAACCCATCAATATTAAGGGCCCTTAACTCATTTAATCTATGTTCATGGGCAGAAATGGTGATTACCTTTACAGAAGGTGATATGCTCTTTATCCTTGATATAAGGTCTACTCCATCAAAAAGTGGCATGGAAAGGTCTGTGATAACAAGGTCTATGCCGCCGTGGATATCTGTAAAAATGTCTGCTGCATAGGCAGGATTGTCAGTGGCAAAGACTCTGTAACCATTCTTTTCAAGAAATTCCTTGAGACTGTTAAGTACATCCTTTTCATCATCAACAAGCATTATGTTATGAAGCTTCGGTGTTGATATAATTATGGACCTCTCAGGAAACTCTACAGAGGTCCCGCAGGCAGGGAAAAATATCTCAAAAGTGGTACCCCTACCCTCTTCTGATATTAAATTAATCAAGCCATTATGAGCCTTTACAATTCCATAGACCATGGGAAGACCCAGTCCTGTGCCTTTGCCTTTTTCCTTTGTGGTAAAAAAGGGCTCAAATATCTTATCCTTGATGCGCTCTGGAATACCTGTACCTGTATCAGAAACGGTAAGCACCACATAATCGCCTGGTTCAAGTAGAGAGGTGGGGAAAAAGGATTTTTGTTTAATCTTAAGATTTGATGTCTTAATTGTAAGGGTGCCGCCATGAGGCATGGCATCAATAGCATTCACAAGCAAATTCATAAGCATCTGCTCAAGCTGATTACCGTCGCCATTTACGAGATCTATAGCACCGTCAATTTCTATTTTAAAATCAACCTTCTTTTTTAAACCCACCTTTTCCACCATCTCAAAAGCATCCCTTACCACCTGATTTATATTTACAGGTGCAAATGTGGGTTCCTCTTTTCTTGCAAAGCTAAGCAGTTTAGATACAAGATTTCCAGCCTTTCTTATGGAGTTCTCTATTGTCTTCATCTTTTCCTTAACAGTTTCATCAAGTCCACCAAACTGTAAGAGTAACTCAATATGGCCAAGGGAAGCTGTCAGGAGGTTGTTGAAATCATGGGCAACACCACTTGCCAGAATGCCTATGGATTCCATTTTCTGTGCCTGAAGGAGCTGTTCTTGTAAGAGCTTTTTTTCTGTAATGTCCCTGTAAAGCGACTGGATGAATTTCTCACCTTCAACCTCTATCATCCTTGAACTGACATCAAGAAATATCTTTTTGTCTTCAGATTTTATATACTGAGTCTCATAGGTAACAGGTTTTCCACTAAGGAGCTTCTCAAATCTCTTTAACTTAACGGCGTCATCTTTTTCATATTCAAGATTCCAGAAATGGACTCCGATTAACTGTGATTTATCCATCTCAAAGAGCTCACAGAATTTATGATTAGCATCCAGTATCTTCCCACTCACATCACTTATAAGCACACCATCATTAGCATGTTCAAAAAGGGCAGCATACTTCTTATTGGCTGCCACAAGCTCCTTCGTCCTCTCAGCAACCATGTCTTC
>JBDOIG010000023.1:0-1781 GCA_041082235.1 Thermodesulfovibrionales bacterium
TCAAGACCTTGACCTCCACATCCCAGACCTTTTTGCTATCAAAGACTGTTATGAAAACTGATTTGTCTGGTTCCAGCGGCATAAATCTTATATAGAAGAAGGCCGAAAGGGGATCAAATATCTCTTCCGGGACCTTTGCTTCATGGGTCTCATTTTTAAGATTGTTTTTATAGATAGCAATGTTACCTTTAAAAATAACCTCTTTGTCCCTTCTGTGTTTACCCTCTTTAAGCTTTATCCTGTAATGAATGGGTTTTCCTGGATAAAGGCCATCCGCTGGTTCAAGGATGGATTCCACAATGTCATCAACCTCATAAAAGACAGAGATAAAAGGGGCTGAACGGACCCTTGAGAATACCCTTATCTTGTCCTGCTCTTTTTTTATTCCGAGCCAGGCAGTGCCTGCCCTTATGCCATTCCAGGAAAGACGATACTGGAAGGTCTCATCATAGTGCTGGCTGATAGGTTCAAGACTATAGGCAAATATTGGGAAAACAGTTATTAAGATAAAAAATATAATAACCCTCTTTCTTTTATAAACTTTAATGTTCAATCTCCTTCAATCAGCTATGCTCTGCTCTAAGAGCTCATTTCTGCAGCTCAGCTATATCAATCTCTTCTGGATAGCCATAAACCTTTATGCTATTTGCAATCGCATATTCCATAGCAGAGGTATCAACCATTGGTGAAATTATAAGCTTTTTCTCTACAGCCCTGCCCTCCTTCCTCTCATATACCTGAACCTTCCTCAAAAAGGTCGCCACATCTCCTTTGCTTATTGATGACTTAATCTCTGCTACTATAAGAACACCGTCCTTTATTATAAGGTCAAGCTCTATCTGGTCAGGCCTGCCAAAGACAATGCCCTCTTCATCCATGGCCCTGTAACGCTCCACTTTAAAAGGTATCAGTTCTTCGATAATATCTTTTATGGCATTCCTGAAGGAAGACTCTGCCCTTAAGCCCCATCTCGAACCAAGAGCTCCTATTCCTGTGTCATATTTACGATGAAGTAACTTTATCTCTTCAAGGATAGAATTGATTATCCTCTGGTTTTCCTCCCATTTCTTCTGATTCTCCTCCCACCTCTCATTCCATTCCCTCTCAAGCCTCTCAAGATGCTTCTGGTTCTCTTCCCATCTCTTCTGGTTCTCTCCCCATCTCTCATTCCATTCCCTCTCAAGTCTCTCAAGATGCTTCTGGTTCTCTTCCCATCTCTTCTGGTTCTCATCCCTATCTCTTTTGAGTTCCTCAAGTATTCTCTCAATCCTGTCTTCTGTTTTCTTTTTGTCTGCAAATTTCTCTGAGGAAATCTTCAGTATAAATTCCCTTATCTCCCTGTCTTTTTTGATAAAACGAGGAACCTCTGTGAGGATAAGCCTCTTAATCTCTGATTTGGTAAGTTTCTGAGCAGTAGAACTCTTCATGAAAAATACTCTCATATTTGAAACTTAAAAGTCAACTCTTTTAAAGAGCGCGGGGTCAGATGTTTGACCCCATTTTTCAAATTCCGATCTCCGGATTTTCCTTTACAAAGGAAGATGTCTTTGTTACTTCTCCTTGCAATTGGCGTAAGGTGTGCCTCGCAATGGCAAAAAGAAGGAGCTCATATGATGAAACTATACAATTTCAGAAAGATTATTTTTGAAAATGTCAGTGGGTTGAGGTTAAACCTGAAGTTAAGTTATAATAAATTGATTCAATCGCGGGGTGGAGCAGCCTGGTAGCTCGTCGGGCTCATAACCCGAAGGTCGGAGGTTCAAATCCTCCCCCCGCCACCA
>JBDOIG010000055.1:0-1076 GCA_041082235.1 Thermodesulfovibrionales bacterium
AAATTTTTTATTTACTAATTCAAACCTCAGTTCTGACCTTACCTTTTCAATCTCATCATATCTAAGGCCTGTCTCATAGGGCTTATCAATAACCTTTCCCTCAAAGACGCTCCTGCCAACTATGATAGAACCTATCACAGCAGAAAGGCCTATAATTGTTACTATAATCACAAGTATCTTCATGGTCTTATTAATGTTATCTCCTTTGAGATTGGACTATTTTGAGTTTCTGGTATGAAAGAGAGGGTTACAGACCCTGTTTCATACCTGCTAATTACTATTAGCCTTATCTTCCGCAATTCTTCTGCTTTAATGAGCACAGTATCGGGTGTAATCTTTATATTGTTTCCTGTCTTAATAATAACCTTTTCGTCTTCTTTCTGTCTGTTTTCAATAGATACAATAAAAGAATTTATTATCTCTCCTTTCTCTGTGAGTCTCGGCTGAAAATTATAATCAGGTATTATCGTTATATCAAAACCTTTTCGTATATCTATAAGATAGAGGAGGAATAAAAAGGATAGGACTGTGAGCATTCCTGTTATTGCTGCATTCTGTCTTATGAGCCTTCCTTCTGTACCTGGTTCACCAAAGAAATAATTTATAAGCCCCTTTTTATCTTTTCTCCTGAAAATCTCTCCGCATTTATCAACACACTCTGCACAGTTTATACAGGCAATGTTTGCACCTTTTCTTATGTCTATCCCAACAGGGCATACCTGAACACAGGCCCTGCAGTCCATGCACTCATCCTGCCTTCTTCTGTCAAATGCAATAACCAAGGTTTTGTTGTCAAAGAGCATACCTTGAGCCCTTGCGTAGGGACAGACTGTAGCACAGAATCTCCTTCTTACAAGTGTAAAGTTTAGAAATAATATTGCTGTCAGGACAATCCAGAATCCCCATAAAACTTTTCCAAGCTGCCATTTCATTAATCTCCCGATGAATTCATAGGGAGACACAAAATACCATATAAGGCTTGCACCTATTATTACACTTATCAGGAATACTGCTCCATAGGCTCCTATCTTATAAACAGCTCCCTTTCTGTAGGCCTTATCAACAAAACCAGTTAT
>JBDOIG010000069.1:0-1565 GCA_041082235.1 Thermodesulfovibrionales bacterium
GATTATTGACCTCAGACCATCAATGGTGGAGTTTACCGGTGGAGCACCAGAGATGAATCAGAATCTTTTTATTTTTATTGAGGAGCTCTCAAAATATAAAATCCCGACAGCAGTAAGGACAAATCTCACTGTCCTTGATATGGATGAATACTCATCCTTTATTAACCTCTATGCAAGGTACGGAGTGAAGGTAATAGCCTCTCTACCAGGTTATTCCAAAGAAACAACAGACAGGCAGAGGGGGAAAGGTGTCTTTGATAAAAGCATCAGGGTTTTAAAAAAATTAAATGAAGCAGGCTATGGAACTGATGGCCTTGAACTTGACCTTGTCTACAATCCTTCAGGGCATTATCTGCCTCCCTCACAGGAAGAACTCGAAAAAGAATATAGAGAAAACCTCAGCAAAAATTTCGGAATAAGATTTAATAAATTAATCACTATCACCAACTCACCTATAGGAGGGTTTAAAAGCTATCTTATAGCTCGTGGAAGTTATGATGATTACATGCGTCTGCTTGTAAATAATTTTAATGCAGAGACCCTTAACCGCATAATGTGCAGACATCTTATTTCTATAGATTATGCAGGCTATGCTTATGACTGTGACTTTAACCTTTCCCTCGGTATAGGGATAAAGGGATATGAAAATATGAGATTCTGGGAGATAGACTTTGAAAACTTCAATCCTGAGATAAGCTGTGGTGAGCACTGCTATGCCTGCACAGCAGCCAGGGGAAGCAGTTGTAGTGGAACTCTGGTTAATAACGTTGTCCATGAAGTAGTCAAAAGATATTATGGAAAGGAACTGAAGGGAAAATATGACCTAAAGACAGGTGTCTGCTGCACACCTGATGATTATCCTGAACACATAAGAGAGGCATTAACTAATATAGCTGATGAGATAAAAGAGAAATACTATGGCTGCGGGTCACCAATACCTTCTGCCATTGAAGGACTCAGGATTCTTGATATAGGCTGCGGTACAGGAAGGGATTGCTATATCCTTTCAAAACTTGCTGGTGAGGATGGAACTGTATATGGGATAGACATGACAGAGGAACAGATAAGGGTAGCTGAAAAATATATTGATTATCATACAAGGAGATTTGGATATAAAAAACCAAATGTCATTTTTATTCATGATTACATAGAAAATCTGGACAGACATTTTGAGGAGAACTCACTGGACCTCATAATCTCAAACTGCGTGATAAATCTGATTGAGGATAAAGAAGGTGTGCTCAGGCAGATATACAGGATTCTCAAGGATGGCGGAGAATTCTATTTCGCTGATATCTATTCAGACAGACGCCTTCCTGAGGAGATGAGGAAGGACCCTGTACTTTATGGAGAGTGTCTTGGTGGTGCCCTTTACTGGAGTGATTTTGAAAAGCTCGCAAGGAGAAGCGGGTTTTCTGATCCCCGTGTTGTTTCAAAAAGGGTCATTGAAATAAATAACCCTGAGATACAAAAGCTGATTGGCAATGTTACTTTTTATTCTATAACATATCGCCTCTGGAAGATCGCAGGACTTGAAGATACCTGTGAGGATTATGGACACATTG
>JBDOIG010000081.1:0-2054 GCA_041082235.1 Thermodesulfovibrionales bacterium
CCATTGAGATATTGATTCCAAATCCAGCAATCAGAAATCTTATAAGGGAAGACAAGATACATCAAATCTATTCCATGATGCAGACAGGCCAGGCAAAATATGGTATGCAGACAATGAACCAGTCTCTCCTTGAGCTTTATCAGAAAGGTCTTATATCCTATGAAGATGCCCTTGTAAGATCACCAGTCCCCGAGGAGATGATAAATATGCTCCAGAGGGTGCAAGCCCCCGGTGGTTCAGCAGGTATAAGGAGTCAACTATAAAGAATTGACCTCCTTTGCACGGAAAAAGGTTTTATGAGAAAGCATAGCGAAGATAGTTCTAATGAGTTTATGGGCAGTGGCCATGACAGCCTTTCTAAAAGGCAGGCCGTCCTTTCTTCTTTTAAGGAAATAGGCCTTAAAGAAGGCATTGCATCGGATAACGCCAATGGTCATAAGGTAGATAATTCTTCTGAGGTGTCGGTTGCCTCTTTTAGAGATTCTACTTGTGCCTTCAAACTTACCGGATTGATAGACTGTAGGGTCAAGTCCTGCATAGGCGATAAGGGACTTATGGGAGGAGAATTTTCTGATATCACCTATTTCAGCAAGAAAGGCAGCTCCAGTTGTATTGCCGATACCATCAATAGAGGTAATAATCTCCAGTTCCTGAATTGTGACAGATTCGCAGAGTTCAGAAAGCATAGAAGAGAGCTTCTCGAGCTGTTCCATCAAATGAAGGAGAGTAGATATCTTCTGTGGAAGGATAAGTTCCTTAGCAAGGCTACTGGAGGCGATGGAGCTGGTTGCAGCCTTGATGATCTCCTCAGCACTCACAGAGACCTTTCTACCCCTGCCTGCCTGTTCAAGGGCTTTTTTGATAAGCTCAGGCTTTGTAGCCCTGATAAAACGTGCAGAGGGAAAATCTTTGAGGAAGAGGAGCATGGTTGTAGTAAAGATATTGCAGAGGGACTCCAGTTCAGGGAAGGTAGTCTGAAGGATTCTCTTAATCTCGTTTTTAGTAGAGGCAATAAGGGCAGAGAGAGATTCTCTTTCCCTTGCGAGATCTCTGAGGTCCTTAGTGTCCTGGGAGATAGAGAACTGCTCAATCTGGTCTTTATGAACGAGGAGGAATCTGGCGATGGTGAGGGAGTCCTTTTTATCGGTCTTGGTTTTTCTGAGAGAAAGCTTAGCAAAATTAGAGATAAGAAGGGGGTTAATAACAACGACATGAGCTCCTTTAAGGGAGAGGAAGGAAAAGAGATTAATGTGGTAACAACCTGTGGATTCCATGCCTGCAAGGACAGTAGAGAGGTCTTTAGAGTAAGCAGTAATAGAGTTCATGAGCTCCAGGAAGCCAGAATTATCCATTGGGCAGGAAAGGGAAAAGCAGACATTACCTTGAGGGTCAAGGCCTGTGGCAGAGAAAGAGCTCTTGGAGACATCGATACCCACAAAGAGTTTACTCATACAAACACCTCATTGAGAAGTTTTTTAGATAAGGCAGGAGATGCCTCCCGACCAATCCTCCATGGTGACGAGGGTTCTTTGACCCAATCAACCTATAAGGGTTATGGGAGGCAGGGAACAGACTCCTTTGAGGGTTATATAACCCAGGTAAAATGGAGTTCTCCTGCCTTTCCAACTTTAACTGGTAAAACCAGTTTATATAGAGCTAACTATAACATAAATTCTTAGTAGGAGGGGGCTATGGATAGAATTTCTTCAGGCATCTCAGGGCTTGATGATATTCTTCAGGGGGGATTTATACCTCAGAGGGCATATCTCATAAGAGGCTCACCAGGTGGAGGAAAGACCACCTTAGGGCTTCATTTCCTGATAGAAGGAGTAAAGAACAAAGAACCTGTTCTGTTTATCACCCTCTCTGAGACAGAAGAAAGCATAAGGGCAAATGCCTCCAGACTGAACCTGAATCTTGATGGTGTGAGTTTTCTTGACCTCAGTCCTGAGAGTGAATTTTTTGCAAAGGTAGAGACCTATGATATCTTCTCTCCTGCAGAGGTGGAGCGGGAGCCAGTAACAAAAAGGATAGTTGAAGAGATTGAAAACCTC
>JBDOIG010000082.1:0-16609 GCA_041082235.1 Thermodesulfovibrionales bacterium
GCTACCTGAGGGGGTGGAGATGGTGATGCCTGGTGACAATGTAAACATAACAGTGGAGCTAATAGCACCCATAGCCCTTGAGAAGGAGTTAAGGTTTGCCATAAGGGAAGGAGGAAGGACAGTGGGTGCAGGTGTGGTAACGGAGATACTGGAATGAGAGAGATTATACTTTTACAGTGTACAGAGTGTAAGAACAGGAATTATTCAACAACAAAGAATAAGAAGAATACTCCTGATAAGCTTCAGCTCAAGAAGTACTGCAAGCACTGCAGACATCATACGCTTCATAAGGAGACAAAGGCATAGGCCAGTAGCTCTAACGGCTAGAGCATCGGACTCCAAATCCGAGGGTTGGGGGTTCAAATCCCTCCTGGCCTGCCATTAAATAGAAAGTAGGGAGACAGGATGATTCAGAAGATAAAAGAATTTTTCAGGGAAGTGGGCTTTGAGCTCAAAAAGGTGGTATTCCCATCAAAGGAAGAGCTTATAGGTTCCACATGGGTTGTTATAATAGCTGTTATAATAGTTGCTATTTTCCTTGGAATAGTGGATGTGGGTCTTGCAAAGATAGTTGAGAGGTTATTGAGATAATATGGCAAAGAATTGGTATGTGGTGCATACATATTCAGGGTATGAAGACAGAGTAAAACAGTCTATTGAAAAAAAGGCAGAGGAAAAAGGACTCAAAGATAAGATTACCAATATCCTTATTCCAACAGAGAGGGTGATTGAGAGGAGGGGCTCAAAGAAGAGGGAGAGTGACAAGAAATTTTATCCTGGTTATATACTTGTAGAGATGGAACTTGACGATGAGACATGGCATCTTATAAGGAGTACCCCGAGGGTGACAGGCTTTGTTGGTGGTACCAAGCCAGTTCCCCTTCCAGAGGAAGAGGTTAGTGTTATTGTTCAGCAGCTTCAGAAGGGACCAATACAGGTGAGAACTCAGTATGTAACAGGTGATGAGGTTAAGATTATTGATGGTCCCTTTTCTGGTTTTGTTGGGAAGGTTGACGAAGTTGATATAGATCATGGTAGATTAAAGGTTACAGTTAAGATATTTGGCAGAGAGACACCTGTAGAGTTAAATTTCTCACAGGTGGAAAAGGATTAAAAAGGAGGATAAATGGCTCAGAAAGAAGTCACAGCACAGGTAAAGCTCCAGATTCCTGCCGGGAAGGCAAATCCAGCCCCGCCTGTAGGTCCTGCCCTTGGTCCGCACGGTATAAATATAATGGAGTTCTGCAAACAGTTTAATGCAAAGACGCAGGCAATGGGTGATACAATAATACCTGTTGTTATAACTATTTATAAGGACAGGTCTTTTACATTCATAACCAAGACACCTCCTGCATCAGAATTAATAAAAAAGGCAGCAGGGGTAATTAAAGGTTCAAGTGTGCCAAATAAAGACAAGGTGGGTAAGATTACCATGGCACAGGTTAAGGAGATTGCAAGGACAAAACTTCCTGACCTGAATACCCAGTCGCTTGAGGCAGCCATGGAGATGATTAAAGGAACTGCAAGGAGTATGGGAGTTGAGATAGTTCCATAATGATTCGAATGGTTCAACAGGAGGAATAAGATGGGAAAGAATATAGAGAAAGCGAAACAGAAGATTGATAGGGCAAAGGAATATTCCCTTGAGGATGCTATTAAATTGCTCAAGGAATGCAAGTATGCAAAATTTGATGAGACCGTGGAACTTGCTGTAAATCTCGGGATTGATCCAAAAAAGAGCGATCAGGTTGTCAGGGGCACAGTACTTTTACCCCACGGGACTGGAAAATCAGTGAGGGTCCTTGTCTTCGCTAAGGGAGAAAAGGAAAAGGAGGCAAGGGAGGCTGGTGCAGACTTTGTTGGAGCCGAGGACCTTGTTGAAAAGATACAGAAGGGATGGCTTGATTTTGATAAGGCAGTTGCTACTCCTGATGTCATGGGCCTTGTAGGAAGGCTTGGAAAGATTCTTGGACCAAGAGGTCTTATGCCTAATCCGAAGGTTGGAACAGTGACCTTTGATGTCCAGAAGGCTGTTAAGGAGCTGAAGTCAGGAAAGGTTGAATTTGCTGTTGATAAAGGTGGAGTTGTTCATGTCCCTATAGGTAAGATATCCTTTGAAGATTCAAGGCTTGTTGAGAATGCAAGGACGATCATTTCTTCTTTGATAAAGGCGAAACCAGCGGCAAGTAAGGGTAAGTATATGAAGAAGATCACCCTTTCATCTACCATGGGGCCTGGAATAAAGATCAACATAGATAGTATTATTGCAAAAAAAGGATAATGTTAACTCAGGCATTGCCTGATAAAAATCTTGTCAGAGACAGCGGGTGTTTATCTTAAATGGTAAGCCCAGCCCGCCGAGACAGGTTTAGCCTGATAGAGTCTCTGGGAAAGGAGGGATGATGGAGAAGGCAAAAAAGGCAGAGGTAATCAATGAGCTAAAGGATAAGTTTCTCAGGGCAAAGGCGGTGGTATTTACTGATTATACGGGTATGACTGTTGCTGAGATGTCAGAGCTCAGGGACCTTCTCAGAGGTTCACGGGTTGAATACAGGGTTATAAAAAACAATCTCGCAAGGATTGCAGCAAAGGAGACCCCTCTTTCATCTATAAAACCTGAAGATTATGCAGGGCCCATTGGTATTGCAATTGGATATGATGATCCTCTGCTTGTGGTGAAAAAGGTACTTGAATTTACAGAAAAGAATGAAAAGCTGAAGATTAAAAATTCTGTAGTTGATGGCAGACTTTTTTCACCAGATGAGTTAAAAGAACTCTCAAAACTTCCACCAAGGGAAGTCCTTCTCGGGATGCTTGCTGGTGGACTTGTTCAGCCACTCTCACAGCTTGCCTCAGGGTTTAACGCCCTGCTGGTAAATCTCGCTTATGCCTTTGAGGCATTAAAAAGAAAAAAGGAACAACAATAAATAGAGGAGGAATATAAGGATGGCAGTTACAAAAGAAGAGGTTTTTCAGTTTATTGACAACATGACAGTTCTTGAGCTTTCTCAATTCATAAAGGAATTTGAGGAAAGATATGGTGTGAAGGCTGCAGCACCTGTTGCAGTTGCAGCAGCACCAGTAGCAGGGGCACCGGCAGCAGCACCTGCAGAGGAAAAGACAAGCTTTGATGTGATACTTGCAAATGCCGGTGAAAAGAAGATCAATGTAATAAAGGTGGTGAGAGAGCTTACCGGTCTTGGACTTAAAGAAGCCAAGGACCTTGTGGAAGGTGCACCGAAACCTGTAAAGACAGGCGTTTCAAAAGATGAGGCCAATGCCATCAAGGCAAAGCTTGAGGCAGAGGGAGCAAAGGTAGAGATAAAATAGGTCTTGCTGAAACTTTAAAGGAAGAAAGAGGCACAGGGCTGAAGATGATACCCTGGAGGGGTTATCGTGCTTCAGCCTTCTGTGCTTGGAGCTTAATGAATTTAATTATAAAAATTGAGGGGTTAACCCCGCAGGAGAGGAAAGTATGGCAAAGGTTTTAAGAGAGAGGGTCAATTTTGGAAAGGTAAAGACAGTCCTTGATGTACCTTATCTTATTGAATATCAGAAGAGGTCCTTTGAGGAGTTTCTTCAGAAGGATGTATCACCTGACAAAAGAGAGAATAAAGGACTTCAGGCTGCCTTCAGGGATGTCTTTCCAATTACAGATTTTAACGAGATGGTATCCCTTGAGTTTATAGGGTATTCTGTGGGAGAACCTAAATTTTCAGAACGGGAATGCCTTAAAAAGGGAATAGACTATTCAGCACCTATAAAGGTGAAGGTGAGACTCAATTTCTGGGAACTTGATGCCTCTGGTAAGAAGGTGCTCAAGAATTCAAAGGAGCAGGAGGTCTTCATAGGTGAGATTCCCTTGATGACAGAACACGGCAGTTTTATTATTAATGGAACGGAGAGGGTTATTGTAAGTCAGCTACACAGGTCTCCTGGGGTATTTTTCAGTCATGATAAGACAAAGACACATACCAGTGGCAGACCCCTCTTTACTGCAAGGGTTATACCTTCAAGGGGTTCATGGCTTGATTTTGAATTTGATACAAAGGATATTCTCTATGTAAGGATAGACAAGAGGAAGAGACTGCCAGCAACGATTGTGCTTAAGGCACTTGGATACTCTGATGAAGAGCTCCTGAAGATCTATTATCCTGTGGAGACAATTAAGATAGAAAAGGATGGCTACTACAGGATTATTTCTGATGTCTTAATAGGTACAAGGGCAAGCAATGAGATAGCTGATCCAAAGACAGGTGAGATAATTGTAAAGGAAGGGAGCAAGATTACCCGCTATGCTATAAAGAAGATGGAGACAGCAGGCATCAAGAAAATAAGACTCTCGGAAAAGGAAATCCTGGGAAGGGTCACAATAAAGGATATTATAGATCCTGAGACAGGTGAGGTTATTGTTGGAAGTAATGAGGAGATTACGCAAGAAAGATTCCAGCAGATACTGAGACTCGGTATAGATACACTGGAGCTTCTTTATATAGATAATGTAAATTATCTTTCATCCCTGAGAGATACCTTACTTACAGACAGGGTTAAGACACAGGAAGAAGCACTCATTGAGATATACAAGAGACTGCGTCCCGGAGAACCCTCTACCATTGAAGCAGCAAGGGACCTTTTTAACGGCCTCTTTTTTGATCCCAAGAGATATGACCTCAGTCCTGTCGGCAGGGTGAAGATAAATAAGAGACTCGGTCTTGATATCCCTGTTTCAACAACAGTCCTTACAGACAGGGACATCATAGAGATAGTTAGATACCTCTTCCTATTAAGAACAGGTAAGGGAGAGGTTGATGATATAGATCATCTTGGAAACAGGAGGGTGAGGGGAATAGGAGAGCTTCTTGAGAACCAGTTCAGGATAGGACTCGTGAGGATGGAAAGAACAATAAAAGAAAGGATGTCCCTTATAGAGATTGAAGAGCTTGAACCTCACGATATATTGAACGCAAAGCCGGTAATGGCTGCGATAAAGGAATTCTTTGGCTCAAGTCAGTTGAGTCAGTTTATGGATCAGACAAATCCCCTTTCAGAGCTTACACACAAAAGAAGACTTTCAGCCCTTGGTCCAGGAGGTCTTACCAGGGAAAGGGCAGGTTTTGAGGTGAGAGATGTTCATCCTACCCATTACGGGAGGATATGCCCTGTAGAGACACCTGAAGGTCCGAATATTGGACTGATCGTATCTCTTGCAAGTTATGCAAGGATAAATGAATATGGCTTTATAGAGGCACCTTATAGAAAGGTCGTAAACGGAAAGGTTACAGATGAGATAGTGTGGCTTTCTGCTATGGAGAGCGAAGGTTATGTGATTGCAGAGGCCACATCACCTGTTGATGGCAAGGGTAATCTGGTTGGAGAGGCTGTTTCAGCAAGGGTTGGTGGTGATTTCAAGATGGTCCCTCCGGAAGAGGTTCAGTTTATGGATGTTTCTCCAAAACAGATTGTGGGTGTATCAGCCTCCCTTATACCATTTCTTGAAAATGATGATGCAAACAGGGCCCTTATGGGTTCTAACATGCAGAGACAGGGTGTGCCATTGATAATACCTGAGGCTCCAATAGTAGGAACAGGGATGGAGGCTGTTGCAGCAAGGGATTCAGGTGC
This sequence comes from Thermodesulfovibrionales bacterium, assembly GCA_041082235.1. GTDB lineage: Bacteria > Nitrospirota > Thermodesulfovibrionia > Thermodesulfovibrionales > CALJEL01 > CALJEL01. Next base: position 5,623 of record JBDOIG010000082.1, read on the forward strand.
TGTAGTGGTTGCCAGAAGGGCAGGCATTGTGGAGAGCGTGGATGCAAGAAGGATAACCATAAGGGCTAAGGATGGCGGGCTTGATATATATAATCTGATAAAGTTTCACAAGACGAATCAAAATACCTGTATCAACCAGAGGCCCATTGTAAAAGCAGGTGATACCGTGGAAGCAGGTGATATCATAGCTGATAGCTCCTCCACAGATCTTGGAGAACTCAGTCTTGGTAAGAATGTCCTTGTAGCCTTTATGCCATGGGGAGGATACAATTTTGAGGATGCTATCCTGATAAGCGAGAGATTGGTCTCAGAAGATGTTTATACATCCATTCATATTGAGGAGTTTGAGATAGAGGCGAGGGATACAAAGCTTGGACCTGAGGAGATAACAAGGGATATTCCAAATATGGGTGAGGAGGTCCTTAAGGACCTAGATGAAAGCGGTATTATCAGGATTGGTGCAGAGGTAAAACCTGGAGATATCCTTGTTGGTAAAATCACACCAAAGGGTGAAACACAGCTTACCCCTGAGGAAAGGCTTTTAAGGGCAATATTCGGGGAGAAGGCTGAAGAGGTAAAGGAAAGTTCCTTGTATGTACCACCTGGCATTGAAGGAACTGTTATAGATGTGAAGGTCCTTACAAGAAAGGGCGTGGAGAAGGATAAAAGGACAAAGGCAATTGAAGAAGATGAGATAGCAAGGTTACAGAGGGATCTTGAAGATGAGATAAGGATAATAAAGGAAGAAAGGTCTGCAAAAATAAAGAAACTTCTCCTCGGGCAGAAGGTACAGGAAGAGCTTAAGGATCCAAAGACAAAGGAAGTGATTTGTGAGGCAGGGAAAAAAATAACTGAAAAGCATCTTGAAAGGATCAAGGCGGATTATCTTGTAAAGATAAAGATTACTGATGGGGATATTCAGAATGAGATAGAGACTACCTATAGAGATGCAAATATCAGGATAAGGGAACTTGAAAGGCTATATGATGAAAAGATAGACAGGATAAAAAGGGGAGATGAACTCCCAGCTGGAGTTAATAAGATTGTAAAGGTTTATATTGCTATGAAGCGAAAGATCCAGGTAGGCGATAAGATGGCTGGAAGACATGGTAATAAGGGAGTTGTATCTATGGTGCTTCCTGTTGAGGACATGCCCTATCTTCCTGATGGAACCCCGGTTGATATAGTCCTTAACCCCCTTGGAGTTCCTTCAAGGATGAATGTTGGTCAGATCCTTGAGACCCATCTTGGATGGGCAGCAAAGGCGCTGGGTCTTCATGTGGCATCTCCTGTTTTTGAAGGTGCAAAGGAACATGAGATAAGGGCACTTCTCAAGAAGGCAGGTCTTCCCGAGAATGGTCAGATAACCCTTTATGATGGCCGTACTGGTGAGCCTTTTAGAAGGCCTGTAACAGTTGGAACCATGTATATGATGAAGCTTCACCATCTTGTGGATGACAAGATCCACGCCCGTTCAATCGGACCATACTCGCTTGTTACCCAGCAACCCCTTGGTGGAAAGGCACAGTTTGGTGGTCAGAGGCTTGGTGAGATGGAGGTCTGGGCACTTGAGGCCTATGGAGCTGCCTATAGCCTTCAGGAATTTCTTACTGTCAAGAGTGATGATATTCAAGGAAGGGCAAGGATGTATGAGGCAATAGTGAAGGGTGATCCTTCACTTGAGCCGGGCATCCCTGAGTCCTTCCATGTGCTTGTAAAAGAACTTCAGAGTCTCTGCCTTGATGTAGAGCTCTTAGAAAAGAAAAAGAAGGGAGAGTAAAAAGTGGAAGACATTTATGCCCTTTTTCAAAAACCAAAAAATCCATCAGACTTTGATGCCATAAGGATTAAACTGGCATCACCTGAGAAGATCAGGCAGTGGTCCTATGGAGAGGTCAAAAAACCAGAGACCATAAACTACAGAACCTTCAAGCCTGAGAAGGATGGTCTTTTTGACCAGAGGATATTCGGCCCCATAAAGGACTGGGAATGCGCCTGCGGAAAATACAAGAGGATGAAGCACAGGGGGATTGTTTGTGATAAGTGTGGTGTTGAGGTAATTCAATCAAAGGTCAGAAGGGAAAGGATGGGTCACATTGAGCTTGCCACCCCGGTTGCCCATGTATGGTTCCTCAGAGGGGTTCCAAGTAGAATCGGCCTCATCCTTGACATGACCATAAGACAGCTTGAGAGGGTTTTTTACTATGAAAGCTATGTGGTGATAGACCCTGGAGACACATCCCTTAAGGAAAAGGAACTTCTTACAGAGGAGGAGTACAAGAAAAAGGTTCAGGAATTTGGCTCAAGGTTTAAGGCTGGTATGGGTGCTGAGGCTATAAGAGAACTTCTGAGAAAGATTGACCTTGATACCTTAAGTGCTGAACTTAAACTAAAGATAAAGGAGACCACATCTCCAGGTATAAAGAGAAAACTTTCAAAGAGATTGAGGGTTGTGGAGGCCTTCAGAAAATCCGGTAATAGACCTGAATGGATGATCCTTGAGGTCATACCTGTACTTCCACCTGAGCTGAGGCCTCTTGTCCCACTGGAAGGAGGGAGATTCGCAACATCAGACCTAAATGACCTTTACAGGAGGATTATAAATAGAAATAACAGGCTCAAGAGGCTGATGGAGCTAAGAGCCCCTGGTGTAATTATAAAGAATGAAAAAAGGATGCTTCAGGAGGCAGTTGATGCACTCTTTGACAATACTAAGAGGGCAAAGGTGCTGAAGGCATCGACAAAAAGGCCTCTTAAATCATTGAGCGATATGATTAAGGGTAAACAGGGAAGATTCAGACAGAATCTCCTTGGCAAGAGGGTGGATTATTCAGGAAGAAGTGTTATAGTGGTGGGCCCTGAACTCAAACTCAATCAGTGTGGACTTCCAAAGAAGATGGCCCTTGAGCTCTTTAAACCCTTTGTCCTTGGTAAGCTTGAGGAAAAGGGATATGCTTCAACTGTTAAACAGGCGAAAAGACTTGTTGAAAAGGAGACTCCAGAGGTCTGGGATTGTCTTGAAGAGGTAATAGCAGAACACCCCGTATTACTGAACAGGGCACCAACACTTCACAGGCTTGGTATTCAGGCCTTTGATCCAGTGCTTGTTGAGGGAAAGGCCATAAAGATTCATCCCCTTGTCTGTACTGCCTACAATGCTGACTTTGATGGTGACCAGATGGCAGTTCATGTCCCCCTTTCCATAGAGGCACAGATAGAGGCAAGGGTACTTATGATGTCTGTGAATAATCTTTTGAGTCCCGCAAGTGGGAAGCCCATTGTCGGTCCAACCCAGGATATGGTCTTAGGACTTTACTATCTGACAAAGGAAAGAAAGGGTGCAAAGGGTGAAGGAAAAATATTTTCTGATCCTGAGGAAGTCAGGTATGCCTTTGATACAGGCATAGTATCAGAGAATGCAATGATAAAGCTACGGATAAATGGTCAGTATGTGGAAACAACTGTAGGCAGGGTCATATTCAAGGAGATAGTTCCTGATATCGTGCCATTTGAGATGATAAATAAGGAGCTTACAAAAAAGGAACTCAATAAGCTGATAGAGTACATTTACCTCAAGGCTGGGAAGAGACAGACCGTTGTATTTCTTAATAAGATGGAGAGACTCGGTTTTGAGATGGCCACCCTTTCAGGTATATCTATCTGCATGGCTGATATGCATATTCCATCTTCAAAGGCAAGACTTATAAAAGAGGCTGAACAGGAGGTAATGGAGGTTCAGAAACAGTATGCCGATGGTCTTATAACACAGGGAGAGAGATATAACAAGGTTATTGATATATGGGCAAATGTTACAGAGCGCGTTGCTGAGGAGATGATGAAGGAACTCGGGGCTGAGGATGGAAAGAAGTTCACAGAGGATGAGTTAAAAGAAAGGAGGTCCTTTAACAGTATATTCATGATGGCTGATTCAGGTGCCCGTGGTAGCACTACCCAGATAAGGCAGCTTGCTGGAATGAGAGGGCTCATGGCAAAACCCTCAGGAGAGATTATAGAGACTCCTATTACAGCAAATTTCAGAGAAGGCCTCACACCACTTCAGTACTTTATCTCAACACATGGAGCAAGAAAGGGTCTTGCAGATACAGCACTGAAGACAGCAAATGCCGGATATCTTACAAGAAGACTTGTTGATGTATCGCAGGATGTTATTATCAATGAAGAAGATTGCGGTACAACCGATGGAATTACTGTGACAGCCCTTATTGAAGGAGGAGAGATAATCCAGTCTCTTGATGAGAGGATACTTGGAAGACTTGCTGCTGAAGATATCAGGGATCCCCTTACAAATGAGCTTATAGTGAGGAAAAATGAGGAGATAGCCGAGGAGAAGGTTAAAAAAATAATAGATGCAGGCATCACCTCTGTAAAGATAAGGTCAGTCCTTACCTGCAGGTCTCAGTACGGAGTATGTGCAAGGTGTTATGGTAGAGATCTTGCCCTTGGTGGACTTGTTGAGGTTGGAGTGGCTGTTGGTATTATAGCTGCTCAGTCCATTGGAGAGCCCGGTACCCAGCTTACAATGAGGACATTCCATATAGGTGGTACAGCCACAAAGGTTATTGAGCAGGCAGTTCACGAGGCAAAGAATCCTGGGACGGTAAAGTTTATAAATCTCAACGCAGTCCAGAACAGAGAAGGATTACTGGTTGTTCTTAACAGAAATGCCATGATCGCTATTGTTGACAAAGAGGGAAGGGAAAGGGAGAAATATAATCTTGTTTATGGAACCCGGCTCTTCGTAAAGGATGGTCAGAAGATAGAGGCCGGTCAGAAACTTGCTGAATGGGACCCCTATTCAACACCGATCATAACTGAGGTTGGAGGAAAGGTCGCCCATGGAGACATAGTTGAAGGTGTTACTGTAAAAGAGACCGTAGATGAGATAACAGGTCTCAGCCAGAAGGTTATTATTGATTATCCAGCCCATATGAGACCGAGGATTTCAATAAAGGATTCACAGGGAAGGACCATAAAGGTCGGGACAGGACTTGCAAGATATATTCTTCCAGCAGGTGCCCATATCCTTGTTGAAAAGGGTGAAACAGTCTATCCTGGTGATGTGGTGGCAAAAATTCCGAGGGAGACTACAAAGACAAAGGATATCACAGGAGGTCTACCCAGGGTAGCTGAACTTTTTGAAGCAAGGAGACCAAAGGAATATGCCCTTGTTTCAGAGATAGATGGTATTGTGGAGTTCAAGGCAGGACCAAAGGGGACAAGGGTTGTTGTAATAAGGGGTGGGGACACGCTAAAGGAATATACCATTCCAAAAGGTAAACATGTAAGTGTTCATGAGGGAGATTTTGTAAGGGCAGGTGAGCCTCTTATGGATGGTGCTGTTAACCCTCATGACATACTTGACATCCTTGGTCCTACAGAGCTTCAGAGGTATCTTGTTGATGAGGTGCAGAAGGTATACAGACTTCAGGGCGTTACAATTAATGACAAGCATATTGAGATTATAATAAGGCAGATGATGAGGCGGGTAAGGATAGAGGACCCGGGAGACACTGACTTCATGATAGGTGAACAGATTGATAGGTTTGTCTTTGAAAGGGAAAACGAAAGGGTAATAAAAGAAGGTGGAAAACCAGCTATGGCAAAACCCTTACTCCTTGGAATAACAAAGGCCTCACTTACTACTGATAGCTGGGTATCAGCAGCATCTTTCCAGGAGACAACGAGGGTACTTACAGAGGCTGCACTTAACGGCTCTGTTGATGAACTAAGGGGTCTTAAAGAGAATGTAATAATGGGAAGGATGATACCAGCGGGTACCGGTATGCTGAAGTATAGAAATACCTTCGTTAAGAGGGAGCTTATACCCTTGCTTACCGAGGAGAAGCCTTCAATCGCTGAAGAAGCAAAGGAGGCTGCACAGGCTGAATGATAATATGATAATTCACAATTTACAGGGAATATCAAACCATCTTCCATCTGGCTCTGAAAGTGAGGGCGTATAGAATACGCCCTCACTTAAAATTTCAGGGATTAATGGCTCGGGAAGGGCTAAAAGAAGTATACAGCAATTATCCTGCCTTTATAGCTGATGCTATGCTTGGAAGACTTGCAAGATGGCTAAGGATACTCGGTTATGATACTCTGTATAATAAGGATATCAGTGATAGTGACCTAATCAGGATAGCAAGACAGGAAGGCAGGATCATAATTACGAGGGATAGAGGCATTACAGCTAAGAAGACCATAAGGGGTTACATCTTTATAACCTCTGATTATATTTCCGACCAGTTAAGAGAGGTTTTTCAGACACTTTCCATTAGAGGTTTTCCCAGACCGGAACCTTTCACAAGATGTCCTATCTGTAATAGTCAGCTTCAAAGGCTTATGAAGAAAGATGTATCAGGTCTTGTGCCCGACCATGTTTATCTCAATAACTCTGAATTTTCAAGTTGTCCTTCCTGTGGAAGGATATACTGGAGGGGTTCTCATGAAGCAAATATGAGGAGAGTGCTCTCCGAATTGCCGAGAAATATGAAGGGATAACAGGGTATGCCTCAAAGCCTTTATAATACGACAAAAATTTATTTATCATGTAGCAAGCTGTCATTCACCAAAAGATGGAGTAAATTATGTTCGGTAATGTTGATTAAAAAGTTTACATTAAGGTGTCGTTATAAAGTCTTTTCGGCATACCCTATTATTCCTATCGGCAGCGTATATTATATCAAGTGCTCGGAGATATAGCATGAGAACCAATGTTATCCTTCTTGGTGTTGCCATCTTTATAATCTCTTTTTTTATTATCCTTAATATATTTTTTGAAAATAATTTCCAGTCAGAGATGGCACAGCAGTTCAGTCATCAGCAGGGGCTTCTTGCAAGAAGCATAGCGGATAACCTCAATTCTGCAATTAATCACATAATAGATGAAACGCGTTCCCTTGTAAGACTTCTTAATGAGGATGAGCTGAGCAGGCCGGTGATTTCCAGATACATATACCTTTCATTGGGAGCTATTATATCCGATTATGATATTGATATAAAGGTGATTGATAAAAGAGGATTGCTGATATTTTCAAATAAATTGAGTAATCTTACAGGAGAAGACAGGATAATTTTTAAAGAGACCAGAGACCTGAGGACTGGAGATATCAGGGTTTTTCTGTCACAGGATAGAAAAAAACTAAGTTTCGTTGAGCCAGTCAAAGATAGCCTTATCCTTGTTGACCTTTATCTTGATTCATTAAATGCAAGATTTCTTCTTCCAGCCAGGCTCGGTGAGAAAGGGTATGCCTGGATGGTAGATACTGATGGAACACTCCTTTATCATCCCACCCAGCCCCAGATGATAGGAAGGAATATCTTTCGTGCTGATAAGACATGTTTTCAATGCCACAGATCTTTTGATATAGAGAAAAAGATCCTGATGGATAGCTCTGATGTTGGCTACAGCTCCTATATTGCACCCTCAGGAGAGGACAAACTCATAGCCTTCTCAAGGATCAGATTTCTTGATAGAAACTGGATAGTCTGTGTCTCCATACCTTATTCAGAGGTAATGGCAAGCATGAAGAAGAGTATGAAATTTCATTCTGTCCTTGTTATATCAATATTTCTGACCATGCTTCTCGGTGCCTCTGTGGTTCTTTTTATGAATTCTAAGAGAATCAAAGCAGAGGAGCGTTCAAGATACCTTGAACACCAGAAAAAACTTGTTGATACTGTTTTTGAGACAAAGGTATATCTTGAAAATATAATAGAAAGTACCCAGTCAGGTACACTTGTCCTTGACGAAAATTACTATATTACCCTTGTTAATTCAGCCTATGCCAGGCTGATCGGTCATGAAAAGGAAGACCTGAAAGGCAAGAGATTTTTTGATATCTGTCCCAAACAGTCAGAAGAGGAGAAGGGAAGATTGAGAGAGCTCATTCAGCAGGCCTTTGGCGGGATTGCTGGAAGCATAAAGGGCTTTCCTCTCAAGAGAGGAGATGATACCCTTTATGTCTATGTTACTGTCAGTCCTCTTACATTTCATGACAGAGTGGCAGGGGTTATTATCTCCTGTGATGATATTACTGAGGAGATTGATCTCAGGAATAAACTCAGGGAATATGCAGATGTCCTTGAGGAAATGGTTAATATAAGGACAGAGGAGCTCAGGACAGAAAAGGAAAAACTTGATGTTATAATGAGGACTGTGGGTGCTGGAATTACCCTCTTTGATTCGTCTGGCAGGATTTTATGGATGAACAAGAAAATGGAGGAATGGTTTGAAGGGGGGAAGATAGGGAATCTCCTTGAGGTCCTGGAGATCACAGAACTGCCTTCTCAAGGAGCCTTTCAGTTCGTGAAGGAACTTCACCTTGGTACGAATAAAAGGATCTTTCAGATTAATATTACACCCCTCAAGACAAAATCAGAAGACCTTCAATACATAGCCCTCATTCATGATGTAACAGATATTAAGAGACTTGAGGAGCAGATGATGCATTCAGAGAAACTTTCAGCCCTCGCAAGGATCTCTGCGGGTCTTGCCCACGAAATAGGGAATCCCCTGACATCCATATCTTCCTATGTCCAGCTTTTAAGAGAGATGGATCTTGGTGAATTTGCCAATGAGAGCCTTGAGACAATATCCCGGCACATCTCCAGAATTGCAGAGATAGTGAGAAACATCTCAAGCTTTTCAAAACCGACAAGAGGAGTTACAGGTCCTGTTAATATAAAGGATGTCCTTGATTCCACCATATCACTTCTTAAGTTTGATAGAAGAATGAAGAATATAGATATACAGATAAATATGGGAGAACTTCCACCTGTCTATGCTGATCAGAATCAGCTTGCACAGGTCTTTACCAATCTCATATTCAATGCTGCTGATGCCATGCCAGATGGTGGTATTCTGACAATTACAGCAAAGCAGATGGAAGATTCAGTTGAGATTTCCTTCAGGGATACGGGTGTTGGTATTTCCGAAGAATACCTTAATAAGGTCTTTGATCCATTTTTTACCACAAAAGACAAAGGAACAGGCCTTGGTCTTTCTGTCAGTTTCAGTATAGTAAAGAGTTTTGGTGGAGATATATTTGTTGAGAGTAAAGTGGGAGAGGGAAGCGTCTTTACAGTGAGACTTCCTGTATATGAAGGAGCCAGGGTGTGAGTGGTAAGATACTTGTGGTTGATGATGAAAAGGATATACTCAGGGCACTTGAGTTTATCCTTACAAGAGAAGGTTACTCTGTAACAGCCGTTACCAGTGGAGAGGAAGCAATAGAGCTCCTTAAAAAGGAAGAATACGACCTTGTCCTTACAGATCTCAGGATGCCGGGGATGGATGGTATGACTGTTCTTGAGAAGACCCTGCAGATGAGACCTTCAACAGCCGTGATTATCATGACTGCCTATGCAACAGTGGAATCAGCTGTTCAGGCAATGAGGATGGGAGCAAGTGATTATATTGTCAAGCCCTTTATTAATGAAGATGTAAAACTCAGGATAAAGAGACTCCTTGATCACAGAAAGCTTCGCGAGGAGAATATCCTCCTGAGACAGCAACTGAGTCAGAGGATCCCGGGAAGGCTTTTCCTCGGAAACTCAAATCAGATTCAGCAGCTCCTGAGTCTTCTTGAGCAGGTTATTCCGACAAAAAGCAATGTCCTTATACTTGGAGAGAGCGGGACAGGAAAGGGTCTGATTGCTGAGCTTATTCATTATAATAGTCCGAGAAAGGATAAGCCTTTTATATCAATAAATTGTTCAGCCATACCTGAAACACTGCTTGAATCAGAACTCTTCGGGTACAAAAAGGGAGCATTTACAGGTGCGGTCTCTGATAAAAAAGGCCTTATAACAATGGCAGATGGTGGAACATTATTTCTTGATGAGATAGGTGATATGCCATTGAGCCTGCAGGCAAAGTTACTGAAGGTAATAGAGACAGGTGAGATCTTACCACTGGGAGATACTGTAAAGAGACTTGTTGATGTCAGGCTGATAGCAGCTACAAATACTGATCTTGAAAACAAGGTAAAGGAAGGAAAGTTCAGGGAAGATCTTTATTACAGACTCAGTGTTATAGAGATCAAGATACCGCCCTTAAGGGAAAGGAAAGAAGATATACCTGTACTTGTAAATAATTTTATAAAGACCATCTCTGAGGAAAATAAAAAACCAATACGAGGAATAGACAATGAGGCAATGACATTGCTTCTTCAATATCCCTGGCCGGGTAATGTGAGAGAGTTAAAAAATGTTATTGAAAGGGCTGTAGTCCTTGCAAGGGGAGAGTATATTACAGCAAATGAATTACCTGAAAAGATAAGGGCTACAGGTATATCAGGGTCCTCCTCTGGAACCCTTAAGGATGCCCTCAGTGAATATGAAAGGTCACTCATAATTAGTGCCTATGAACAGCACAGACATGACAAGGATGCCACTGCAAAGGCACTTGGAATAGACCTTGTCACACTTTATAGAAAATTAAAAAAATATGGCATAGAGGCTTGAATTGAAAAGGGCATTCAGGATAGGTCTTGCAGGAGGCTTTATTGTCGGTGTGATTGTTGCACTAACAATGGATATTGCCTTTAAAGATGCCCTTGGTGGGGGCTGGGCTGATGCAGTGAGCCATGACCTTACAGCACTGCTTGGAAGACCTGTTTCTCCTGGTTCCTTTATCGTGATTATAGGTGCTGTGCTCCTTATAGGCATAGTGGGTTTATTTGGTGCCTTTATTGGTGGAGCTGTTGGGGTCTTCCTTTACAGATTGTTCAGTCTGCTTAGAAACTGATTTTTTTCTTTCCTGCAAAAAGAACGCCCACCCTTTTTGCACACTTGCAATAAATATAATCTAAATATCCTTTAAAATCAATCCCTTATCTCATGGCACGGTATATGCTTTTATATATGCAGACTGAAGAAAAGGAGGTAAGGAAGATGAAAGAGGGAGCAAAAAAAGGGACTTATATAGGGATAGGTGCAGGTCTTGTTCTATTCGCAGTGT
>JBDOIG010000086.1:0-1436 GCA_041082235.1 Thermodesulfovibrionales bacterium
AAGCAGTAGAAGGACTTCCACTGGAAGCCTTATTCCAGATAATCTCTCCTCTCATTAAAAAGCCCAATTCAAGCATATCTTCAATGATAAATACATGAAGAGGGATATAAGGCTTTCTGCCAAGATTTGCGATATTAATACAGGCCCGTCCGCCTGGTACAAGAACCCGTTTAACCTCGTTCCAGACTTTCTTTAAGAAATGTCTATATTCTTTTAAGGTAAGATTCTGATCATACTCTTTGCCAACATTATAAGGTGGTGAGGTTACCATTAAATGGACGCTACTGTCTGGCAGGTCTTCCATGTTCTCGCTTGATTTGCAGATAATTTTATTTAAGAATTCGGGCGAGATCTCATTTTCTTTATACTCAACCTTGTCTTCTTTTGGAAGACCTTCATAAAGCCTGCTTGAATAAAAAAGCGTTGAGTCATGAGCGATCCTACCAGGAGAGCCAAAAGAACTCGTCTTTGTACCGTTACCTCTTTTGAATTTAGTCCTCATCCCAGAGATCTACCCACCTCTTGTAAATATTATAATCTATATTTTGTCGTTTCCATTCAATTTCTATTTTTTTGACATCTTTGTCAGATAATAGAGCTTCTAGGGCATCTTTTTTAAATTCTATACCTCTTGGATTTGTTCCTTCCTTTGGTAGTTTTATATAATTCTCCCTGCCTAATGTTGTAAGATATCTTCGCTGAAGCTCCCGAGGAATATAATAAAAGCCACCTACAGCATCCCAATTTATTTGTACCAGTAAAATATCAGAGGAAGGTCTATACTTATTCGAAAATTCTCTGGAACTCTTTGCATCCACAGTCCAGGCAATTTTAATACCTGAAAAGTTCTTACCTGTAAAGGTCTTTATAGAAACTGGTTCACCAAATACCTTGACATCAACTTCAGACTCAGTAATTGGTATATTAGTATCTACATTTTCTTCTCCAAACTTATAAATCAACAAGGCAATTATGATCTGTTCTCTGATGGTACCAACTTCCATTCCTGTTTTCCCTGCCCGTGAGACCTCAATTTGTGCAAGTTGAAACAAGTATGGTAATTTTGTCTGAATCTTCTTGATTATGTGTGGATCCCGCAATAGTTCAGCCAATCTTCCCATAAATTTTACCTTATCCTCTCCCTCAAATTCCTTGCCTTCTGAAATTCATCTCTTATTGCCTCTGCATCAGATTTTTCAATTAGTCCTTTTATCTTTTCAATGTTTCCTTTGAAGGCCTCAAGGAATCTTAAAAGGTTTTCCCTGTTATATATCACTATGTCCCTCCATAGTTCTGGAGAACTCAGGGCAATGCGGGTTGTATCCTTGAATCCCTGGCCAGCATATTTTATAAATTCACTGTCAATCTCACCAATGGCATTTACAAGGCTATAGGCTATAACATGGGGAAGATGGCTCACCGCACCGTATATCTCA
>JBDOIG010000097.1:0-1186 GCA_041082235.1 Thermodesulfovibrionales bacterium
AGAGATAGCCACCATCTAGCAGATGGTCATAAAACCTTGTGATCACATGTTCCTTCATCTCAGGAGAAAAATATATCATCACATTCCTGCAGAAAATAATATCAAAGTCTTTTCTGACCGGGTATACCCGTTCTTTGAGATTCAGTCTTTCAAAGTGAATAAGTCTTTTTAAAGGCTCTTTCACCATTATCTTTCCTGAATATTCACCTACTCCTTTAAGAAAATATTTTTTTAATATGCACTCCGGAATGTTATCTGGCATCTGGTCTTCTTCATAGATACCCCTTTTTGCAAAATCGATAGCAGATGTTGATATATCAGTTCCAAGAATCATCACCTCTGGTCTTAAACCTTTCTGCCGACTGAGAGCCTCACTAACTGAAATAGCAATGGAATAAGGTTCCTCACCTGTGGAGCATCCTGCACTCCATATATTAATAAATCTTTTGTTCAAAAGCTCTGGAATGCATATCTCCTGAAGAAATTTAAAGTGATATTCTTCCCTAAAAAATTTTGTGGTATTAGTTGCTATACAGTTGAGCATCTGGATAAGCTCTGATTGATCGGTCTTCACAATCTGATAATAATCATAAAAACCATCTATACTCAGGGCCCTTAATCTTTTGAGAAGCCTTGAGATTAGAAGATTCTTTTTCTGTATGGTGAGTCTTATACCTGAGGCCCTGTAAATAAGATCAGAAAATAAAGCAAATACCTCATCACTCAGGCCAAAATCAGAACTCCTCAAATTTATTATCCGATCTTCCATTTCCCTTTACAGCTCGTACTTTTCTGTTATCAAAGGTAAGTACCTTACCCGCGGGTCTTTCTGTCCTGAGTGTCCCCTTGCTTACCACAGGCTCTCTCTTGGTTTCTCCTGTCTTGAAGAAAGAGACGAGCTCAAGGAGTTCCCTCGCCTGTGCTGCTAGCTCCTCTGCAAGTGAGGCCGTCTCCTCTATTAATGACGCATTCTGCTGCGTCGCCTGGTCTATCTGCGATAAGGCTATGTTCACCTGATTAACCCCAGAGGCCTGCTCAGCTGATGCAGCTGCTACCTCGTCCATAAGCATCGCTACCCTCTTCACTGAACTCACTATCCCCTCAAGCCTCCTCTGTAACTCCCCTGATAGCTCCACTCCCCTGCCTGCCTTCTCCACACTCTCCTGTATCAGCTGCGTTATCTCCT
>JBDOIG010000126.1:0-5200 GCA_041082235.1 Thermodesulfovibrionales bacterium
ACAACCGTTAGCCATGGGAAGGCTCTCCGTGGTAGGAGGAGACCTTATTTAATCGTGAGCATTCTGGAGATATTAAGGAATTTGCAGAAACTTAATGCTATTTGAGAGCGAGTTCGTTTTGTAGCGAGATCATATCTTCTTAAAAGACCTTAGTATGGTTTAAGAAACCGAAGTTGAAAAGCGGAGGGTTTATATTGTATAAATTTCAAGGCAAAGGATATCATTGATATTTTGCCTTTATGGTTAGAAATACTTATTAATGGAGGTTTGGTACCATGAATTACAGTAGACCCAATGCATCTTCAGCAACAGGCACAAGGAACAGGGTCAATGACCCGGCTCCTTATTCAGGAATCTGCTCGGTCTGTCTTGATGGTTGTCCCGGACCCTGTGAGGTTGGAAAATCTTCCTATCGTGGAAGAGAGGTAATCTATCCAGGACCTTTTGGAAAGGTCACAGCAGGCGCTACAAAGGAATATCCAGTGGATTATTCTCATCTTAATATCCAGGGAACATGTGTGGGTGCAGTTGGAGTTAACGCAGACTCAGATAAGGCTATATTCCCTGATGTTTCAACTGAAGTGGAGATCGGCAATAAACATAAGATTAAACTCACTTTACCTGTATTTACCGGTGCCCTCGGTTCAACTGATATTGCAAAGGATAACTGGGAGGGTCTTGCTGCTGGTGCTGCAATTTCAGGGATTATAGTAGTTATAGGTGAGAATGTGGTTGGAATGGATCCCAATGCAGAATTTAAGAATGGAAAGGTTATAAGGTCTCCTGAACTTGAAAGAAGGGTGAAGTGGTTCAGGGACTGGTATAATGGTTACGGCAATATATTCCTTCAGCAGAATGTGGAGGACACAAGGCTTGGCTCTGCAGAATATGCAATTGAAAAGCTTGGTATTGAATGCGTAGAGCTTAAATGGGGACAGGGTGCAAAGGATATAGGTGGTGAGGTAAAGTTAAAGACCCTTGAAAGGGCACTTGAACTCAAGAAAAGGGGATATATAGTGCTACCTGATCCAGAAGATCCAACTGTCCAGCAGGCCTTCAAGCAGGAAGAATTCAAGGAATTCGAGAGGCATTCAAGACTTGGCATGGTTGATCACGAGAGTTTTATCAAGTCTGTTGAACATTATCGTAAGGCAGGAGCAAAATTTGTCTCCCTCAAGACAGGTGCCTACAGGATTACAGATCTTGCGAGGGCTTTAAGATTTGCATCTGATGCAGGTATTGATCTTGTCACAATTGATGGCGCTGGCGGTGGAACAGGTATGAGTCCATGGAGGATGATGAATGAGTGGGGTATCCCAACCATATACCTCCAGTCCATAGCCTATAAATTTGCTTCTCAGTTAAAGGCAAAGGGGAAATATGTACCTGACCTTGCCATAGCAGGTGGATTTTCTCTGGAAGACCATATCTTCAAGGCCCTTGCCCTGGGTGCCCCTTACTTCAAGGCTGTCTGTATGGGAAGGGCATTGATGATACCTGCCTTTGTAGGTAAGAATATCAAGAAATGGATAGAGGAAGATAAATTGCCTGTAGAGATCAAAAAATATGGAGATGTGCCCGAAAGGATATTCATTTCCTATGAACAGTTAAAGGCAAAAATAGGCAAAAGGGTTGAAGAACTTCCTATGGGTGCCATTGCCATGTACACCTTCTGTGATAGACTAAAACTCGGACTCCAGCAGCTTATGGCAGGGGCAAGGAAGTTTGCTGTCAAGTATCTTGATAGGTCAGACCTCGTTGCCCTTACAAAGGAGGCTGCAGAGGTGACAGGTATCCCCTATGTTATGGAAGCAGATATGAAGGAGGCAGAAAGGATATTATTAAAGTAAAATTAAGGGGGGTTCTTCCCCCCTTTTCTTAAAGCAGAGTAAATACCTTCTCCGTCTTGTGTAGGTGATTTTCATTTATTTTAGGAAAGGGAATATGTATGGATGAAAAGGGAGTGCTTGAAAGGGCAAAAGCAGACAGGGTTATATTTATAAATCTTCAGTTTACTGATATCCATGGCCGCCTGAAAGAGATTACTGCACCTGTAAACAGGCTTGAAGATATCCTTAAATATGGTGCCTGGTTTGATGGTTCTTCTATTGAGGGATTTGCGAGGATCCATGAAAGTGATCTTTATCTGAAGCCAGATCCTTCCACTTATTCCATAATCCCTTGGTTGAGTTCCTCCGAGGAAAGGACAGCAAGACTGATATGTGATATCTATAGACCTGATGGTACCCCCTTTGAAGGTGATCCAAGACATATCCTGAAAAAGACCATTGAAAAAGCAAAGAAGATGGGTTTTGAATATAATCTTGGACCTGAGCTGGAATTTTATCTTTTTAAGGAGAAAGTAGATGATAAGATACCCATGGATCAGAGCGGTTATTTTGACCTTGCCAGTGATGAGATTCATGAGCTCAGTAAAGAAATTACTGCCTGCCTCGACACTTTCGGGATTGAGGTTGAGGCAATGCACCATGAGGTTGGCCCTGGCCAGTATGAAATAGACTTCAGATATGGCAATGCCCTTCTTACCTCAGACAGGCTTATTACCTTAAGGGCTACTGTACGGGCTATCACTCAGAGGAAAAATCTTAGAGTAACCTTCATGCCAAAACCAATTATGGGTATTGCTGGCTCTGGGATGCATGTGCACCAAAGTCTTTTTGATATAAAGGCTAACAAGAATGCATTTTATGATCAAAAGGATAAATACAGGTTATCAAAGATAGCTTATAATTTTATGGCCGGTCAGCTTTATCATATAAAGGGCATGATGCCCATCCTCTGTCCCACAGTAAACTCTTATAAAAGACTTATCACAGGTTTTGAGGCACCGGTATATATATCCTGGGCAAGGATAAATAGGTCTGCCTTGATAAGGGTTCCTCAGTGGTTTGAAGATAAATCAGCCTCAGCAAGGATTGAACTCAGATGCCCTGACCCTGCCTGCAATCCCTATCTTGCCTTTGCAGTAATGCTCGGAGCAGGCCTTAAGGGTATAGAAAAGGATATGAAATTACCTGCTCCTGTAGAAGAAAACCTTTATACTTTTGATGAAGAAAAACTGGGCGAGATGAAGATTGATACGCTGCCTTCTTCTCTTTTTGAGGCCCTCGAGGCAATGAAGGAGGATAGTCTTATAGAGGATATCTTTGGAGAGCACCTCTACCAGAGATACCTGAAGATTAAGCTTAAGGAATGGAATGAATTTAAGATGCAGGTTACAAGGTGGGAAGTTGAAAAATATTTTGATGTATAGAACCTGTAAAGTTAAGATAAATATTAAGATAAATAGAGACTCTTTCATACCTCACTATTTTGGTAGTGTAAAATTTGAGCCTGTTGCCGAAGTAGGCAATAAGTTTGAGATTATTACGTCAAGCATTTGTTTAATTTTGTCCAATAGATTTAGAACCTCAAGGTCTCTTCTTTTAAGAAGCCTTTTGATGTTTTGCACTGCGGCAGTTAGCAGGGCCTGTATCTTTACCTTCTGCAGTCCCCGACATATTGCTCGTCTTAATCCATGAAAACACTTTGCTTCAGCAATTACCCATTCCGCTATGCTGCCCCTCTGTGAAAAGGTTCGCTGACCTTCAGGACTCTTATAATAAGAGACTGCCCAATCTATATCCTCCTGCTGTTCATACCTGATAATTGTCCGTAATGTCTTTGGGGTGGAACACGCGAGCCTTTGAGGACAATTTCTGCAGTCATCAGGCTTTGGACAATAATGATATCTATTTCACCTCCTATCATAGGCAACTCGTCCTAACTTCCGACCCTCTGGACAAAGAAATACATCCTCTTCTGGTTTATACTGAAAATCAGAACTGGCAAGTCTACCAAGTTTTGGTTTACGAGCTTGAGGTGAACGCCTGGAGATTACAGGTAAGATACCTCGCCTTTTAAGTTCAGCATAGACCTCCTGCACACCATACTCTCAGCACAAAACTGACGAGGAGCAACAGGCTGAAGCTCTAAAAGTCTTGATACCTGCGTATAGTCCTCAGAAGCAGCTGGCGTTACCTCTAAAGCAGTAATCACACGATAGCGGCTATCCACAGTGAGGTGCTCCTTATAGGCTAAAATGATTCCTAAGCCAGGTCTGGTTATAATTGAGGCATCAGGATCAGTCTGGGAAACCTTCAGGATGTTAGTTATACGCCTGGGCTTTGACTTCCTGCCTCCCCTGACACAGGATGGCTGCTCTGCTGTGTCAGGATTAACTAAAGATTGTGTACTTTCTATTTGCTTAGTTGATGTGTCTTCAGCATGTGCTGGTATGCTATCATTAAAGCTCTCCACAGGGTTTTCATCAAATACCTTCTTCAGATGTTCCTCAGGACAAAGGGCTGGTTGAAATCTCTGTTCTCTGGGAATAATGGAGCTTACCGAGGCATTAGCAGTAATCAGAGTGGAATCAGCAAAAATTCTTTCCCATCTACAAGACCAGCTTCTACACATAGCTTAAGCACCCTTTGAAAGAAGGCTTCAAATACCTCTTTACCATATCTGACCCTTGCCTTGGAAATGACAGAATGAACAGGTGTCGGGTCATCCAGATCATAACCAAAATACCATATAAATGCTAAGTGTAAAGAACATTCCTCTGCCAAACGCCTCTCAGAGGTAATACCATAAAGATAGCCAACTAACATCATCTTAAACAAAACTACAGGGTCAACAGAGGGTTGACCAATATGGGAGTAATAAGGAGCACAAAGTTCCCTTACAAAGGATAAATCTACTGTTGCCTCGAGATGGCGTAATAGATGACCTTCTGGTACCACATTATCTAAAATAGCTTTGGGTGGGAATTGCTTTTGCCCATCATGGGATATCCTCCTTTTCTGCTTTAAGGGCATGGGCATTGAGTCTGGCTAATTGTTTTGAAATCTTTTTAAAACTGTTCCATGCACGAATACCCTGCTTAAAGGCCTTAAGCTGTTTTGTAGGGATAAGCATATGAGTACGACCTGCCTCTGTCCATGATAAGTAATAGCGCTTATGATATTTTTCTCTATTTTTTGCACAAACACAGGAAGGTTTTCCGCAGGGACTATTTAAAGTCACGAGGCTCCCCTGAATCATCTGGACAGCAAGGCGGTTAAGCAAGGCTCGAAGGTGCTCCCTCTTTCTGGATTGATTTATCACAAATCAGATTATACCAATGCCTATTAGTTAT
>JBDOIG010000064.1:0-11687 GCA_041082235.1 Thermodesulfovibrionales bacterium
TAAGAGGTTCTTCCACATTTGGGACATATAAATTTTTCCATGATAGCCTCCAGGGGGAATTTTTACTTAACTCATCATACCCCAAAAAAACTAATGCTGTCAAGGACTACCGTGTAAATATTGCTACAAGACAGGCAGGGGTATTTAAAGGCTTTTTATATGATCCAACTCGTAACCTGCCGACAGATACGGGGTATGCTGAAAAGACTTTATTGCGAAACATTAATATAAACTATTAAATCAACATTACCAAACATAAAAGGGGCTTCGCCCCTTTAAAAACTCCAAAAATAAAATTAAAATTATCTAATAGGGAGTTTGAGGGACTTTGTCCCTCAATTACTTCACCAGCTGGGTGATAAACCTTTAGTTACAGAGCTTGAGGGGCAACGCCCCTCAAAGCTCAATTTAAACTTTCAAAATTTATTTCTCGGGTTTCAAAGGGGCGAAAAGCCCCTTTGAGCTTTGCCCCTTTGAGCTTTATAAAGGCTTTGAGGCATACCCCGATAATCAGGAAATGTTTCTAATAGTAAATCTGGGATTTAACCGTAATCTGCTGTTAGGCATACGGTGCTATTCAAAACCTGTTTCTTTCAGCAATTCTATGATTTAACCATGTAGATCATGCATTTTCTCAGGTCGACGAACGAGGCCTATTTGGAGGCTTAATCCATTCCTCCTTAGACCCTAAAGAGGTGTTTAACAGGGGTAGGGAGTCAAGATATTGAAGTGCTTAACTTTTCTGTAGAGGAATTACGGGTTCCCAAGGATACGTTGTCCTGAAGGTCTTAAGCCCTGTATAATATTGCCATGCTCAAATTACCTTTTCATATTGAAATACCTGATATTAAGCCAAGATTCAATGTAATTGATATAGGTGTCTTTGTCTTTATTGCTACCATCCTTTACATTGTCATTTTTATTGCCTCTGGCTGGAGGGCAGAGATGCAGCCTGCTGTTGAGATAGACCTTTCAGTCTATCGCCTGCCCCTGTATGCCCTTAATTCCATATTCAGGATATTTGCAGCCTATATACTTTCTTTTATATTTGCTATCTGGTATGGTTATACAGCAAATAAATCAAGATGGAATGAAAGGCTCATGATACCCCTCCTTGATATACTTCAATCCATACCTGTTCTGTCCTTCCTGCCGGGTGTTGTGCTTGCCATGATTGCACTCTTTCCCAATTCAAGGATAGGTGTGGAGTTATCTTCCATACTCCTGATATTCACGGGTCAGGTATGGAATATGGCATTCAGTTATTACAATTCCATGAATACCATGCCGAAGGAGTTAAGGCATGTGGCAAGGGTATATGGATTTTCAAGATACCAGAGGTTTTTGAAGATAGAGCTTCCCTTCAGTGCTATAGGCCTTATCTGGAATAGTATGATGTCTATATCAGGTGGCTGGTTCTTTTTGATGGCCTGCGAGATGTTTGTACTGAAGGATAGGGACTTCAGGCTTCCAGGTCTTGGCTCCTATATACAGACAGCAGCAAATCTGGGAGATATAAGGCTTGTCCTCCTCGGACTTGGCACCATGGTATTTATAATAGTACTTTTTGATATCCTCCTCTGGAGGCCCCTTATTGCCTGGTCTCAGAAATTCAGGTTTGATACAGTTGTCTCTGAAGATGAACCAGAATCTTTTGTCTTGAATCTCCTGAGAAGATCCACCATACAGAAATGGACAATAGAGCAGGCATCAGTCATAAACAGAAGGATTGAGAGATATTTCAGGCGAAAAGAGGAAAAGGAGAGTTACAGTCCTTTTAAGAGATTTATTAAATTTTTTATGATTGGCTCTATTTTTGCTCTGCTCTTATGGGCAGCATGGAAGGCAATAAATTCCCTTATTACCCTTTCTATTAATGAGTATCTTATGATCCTTAAGGCAGCCTTCTTTTCTTTGCTGAGGACCGGGTCAGCTATACTCCTTGCCCTTATCTGGACAGTTCCTCTCGGTGTGTTGATAGGACTTAATAGAAAGGTAGCAAAGGTTATGCAGCCAGTAATCCAGATACTTGCTGCACTGCCTGCCACTGCTGTGTTTCCTGTTATAGTACTTTTTCTCATAAGGCTTGGAGGAGGGCTTGACATAGGAGCCATATTCTTGATGCTCCTCGGAACTCAGTGGTACATACTCTTTAATGTTATAGCTGGTGCTTCAGCCATACCAAATGACCTGAGAGAAGCGGCAGGGGTTTATGGAATAAAGGGATTGAGGAGGTGGAGGATTTTGATAATACCGGGTATATTCCCTTATCTTGTTACAGGTCTTATAACTGCCACAGGTGGTGCCTGGAATGCTACAATAGTTGCTGAGCATGTGACCTTTGGCGGTAAGACCCTTACAACAATTGGCCTGGGTAGCCTTATAAGTGAGGCAACCATTGATGGCAATTACAGACTTCTGCTTGCAAGCACCATTGTTATGGCTATAATAGTTGTGAGCATAAACAGGTTGTTGTGGAAGAGACTTTTCCAGATTGCAAAGGAGAGGTACAGACTTGAATGACCATACTTGAGGTAAAGAATATATACAAATCCTTTCCAATGGCTGGAGGAAAGAGCCTCCGTGTTCTTGAGGATATTAATTTCACTGTAGAGGAGGGTGAGATAATATCTATTGTTGGCCCATCAGGTGCTGGTAAGTCATCACTCCTGAGGATTCTTGCAGGGCTTGCAGAGCCAACCATGGGCGAGGTCCTTTATCATGGTAAACCTCTTAATGATGTTAGGCCTAACATTGGGATGGTATTTCAGAATTTCGCTATATTCCCCTGGCTCACTGTCCTTGAAAATGTTGAGATAGGACTTCTGGCAAAGGAAATTCCGGAGGACATTGCCCGTGAGAAATCTTTGAAGGTAATTGACCTTGTTGGTCTGGATGGATTTGAGGAGGCCTATCCAAGGGAACTTTCTGGAGGTATGAAGCAGAGGGTGGGGATAGCAAGGGCACTTGTTGTGGAACCTGAGATATTATTCATGGATGAGCCCTTTTCTGCCCTTGATATACTTACAGCAGAGAATCTCAGGAGTGAGATAATAGACCTCTGGTTGAAAAAGAGGATGCCCACAAAGTCTATCATTTTTGTAACGCATAATATAGAGGAGGCCATTGAGCTCTCAGACAGGATAATTGTCATGAGCCACAATCCCGGGAAGATAAAGGCAGATCTTGTTATAACACTTCCCCAGCCAAGGGATAGGAATTCAAAGGAATTTAAATATCTCCTTGATGAGCTCTATACAATCCTTACAAGGCCGCCTGAAGAAGTTACCTTTCTTATTAGAAAAGAAAGGTATCAATTTCTTCCTCATGCAAAGATTGGTGCTATCAGTGGCCTCATAGAACTTGTTTATGATAAGGGTGGAAGGGCAGATATACCCCAGCTTGCCTCAGACCTGAGCATGGAGGTGGATGATATATTTCCACTTACTGAGGCAGCGGTCTTCCTGGGGCTTGCTGAGATAAAGGAAGGAGATTTTATCCTTACTGAGCAGGGAAGGATATTTGCTGAGGCAGATGCCCTGAGCAAAAAGGAGCTTTTCAGGGATATGGCACTTAAGAATATCCAGCTCATCAAACAGATTGTCCAGGTGCTTTCACAGACAGCAAAACACAGGATATCAGAGGACTTCTTTATAGAGATACTGGAGAATCATTTTACAGAGGAAGAGGCATGGAACCAGCTTGAGACAGCAATTGACTGGGGCAGATATGCTGAGCTCTTTGCCTATGATTATGATACTGGAGAGCTTTATCTTGAGGAGGTGAAAAAGGAAGATTAATAATATTGATAATACTTGTAATAGGCTGAGCAGCTTCCCTCTATGCTCACCATGCAGGCACCAACAGGGTTTTCAGGTGTGCAGACCTTTCTGAATAAAGGACACTCAGGAGGTATGATGAGCCCCTTAAGAACCTCTCCACATCTACAGCCTTTCTGATGAACTGGATTTCTATAGTTCAGGTTTATGCCAAATCTATCAATAACATCTCTCTTTCTGTATTCATCCCGCAGCCTGAGTCCACTTCCAGGTATGAGCCCTATCCCCCTCCACCAGGCATCAGAGGGCTCAAAGAATCTATAGAGTATCTCAATAGCCTTTTTATTTCCCTCAGGTCTTACAGACCTTTTATATTGAATAGTGAGTTCATCCTTTCCTGATACAATATTTTCAATCAGTACTGCGACAGACTGCAGTATATCCTCTGGTTCAAATCCAGAGATCACGGATGGTATATGATATTCATCCCTGATAAAATTATAAGGTCCTGAACCTATGATGGTGCTCACATGTCCTGGCAGGATAAAGCCATCTATCTTTATATGTCTATCCTCAAGTAGTGCCCTGAGTGCAGGTGGCACAAGCTTGTGGCAGGAGTAGATAAAGAGATTATCTATCCCCTTTTCTTCTGCCATAAGAAGTGTGCCTGCAATGAGTGGAGATGTGGTCTCAAAGCCTACAGCAAAGAATATTACTGTCTTCTGTGGTTCCTTAAAGGCTATATCAATCATCTCCATTGGTGTATATATGACCCTTATGTCAGAGCCTTCAGCCCTTGCAGTCTGCAGTGAGCCCTTTGTCCCTGGAACCCTCATCATATCTCCAAAGGTAAGGAGTATTACATCACGGTTTTTTGATAGCTCAATTGCCATATCAATGTCTTCATGGGGTGTTACACAGACAGGACATCCCGGGCCGCTCAGGAGCTTTACATTCTCAGGCAGGATTGACCTTATTCCACTCCTGAATATGGCAACTGTATGAGTGCCGCAGACCTCCATGAGTCTTATCTCTCTTTTTATTGAGAGGGAGATTTTTTTAATAAACTCCACGAGTTCCTTCATACTTAACCTTTTATCATCTCTCTCAGGATATATGCCTGACCAAGGGCAATGGATGCATCATTTGGTGGTAAGGCCCTGTTTGTATAGACCTTAAAACCTGCCTGGTTAAGTTTGAGGATAACATTTTTTAAGATGTACCTGTTCTGAAATACACCACCAGAAAGACAGACATCCCTTATGCCTGTGAGCATGGATATCTTGGCAACTGCCCTGAGGATGGAATTAATAAAGGTATTATGGAATTTAGTGGAGACAGTGGAGGGACTGGCTCCATTTTTCATATCCTCCATAACAGCAGGGATTATGGATGAGATATCAATATCTATCATGTCATCCTTAAATACCATATCAATGGCATAATCCTCTGTTATTGACTCATCAATAATAGATTCAAGGGCAATTGGAGCCTCTGCCTCAAAGGTGTTTTTATCACATATGCCTGTGAGTGCTGCCATTGCATCAAAGAATCTTCCTGCTCCT
The DNA here is from genome assembly GCA_041082235.1 of Thermodesulfovibrionales bacterium. GTDB lineage: Bacteria > Nitrospirota > Thermodesulfovibrionia > Thermodesulfovibrionales > CALJEL01 > CALJEL01. The sequence continues at coordinate 5,345 of JBDOIG010000064.1, forward strand.
GAACTGAGGGGAGAAAGGGTCCTGTCAGGCAGGATCCTCAGTATATTCTCTATGGTCTCCCTGCCGTATTTTCTATCAAACCCTGCTATCTCCACATAATCCCATACCTGAGGGCCTGCTATCTCCTGAAGAAGAGATAGTGCTATCCTCCAGGTCTCTTTTATTGCCCTTTCACCTCCAGGCAGTGCAATGGGTTTAAACCTGCCAGCCCTTTTAAAATCTGTCAGCCTTACAATCAGGAACTCACTCCCCCATATTGTCCCATCAGTGCCATAACCTGTGCCATCCATTGCCACACCAATAACAGGTTTCTTAAGACCATGCTCTGCCATTACAGAGGCTATATGAGAATGATGATGCTGAAATTTATACACCTTTAATCCCTGAGACTCAGCCCATCTTGTTGAAAGATATTCTGGATGCATATCACAGGCAATTGCTACGGGATTTATCCTGTATACTGAGCATAGATTTTCAAGGGTCTCTTCAAAGAACCTGAGGGTCTCATAATTTTCCATGTCACCGATATGCTGGCTCAGGATTGCATAATTTTCCTTTGTAAGGGCAAAGGAATTTTTAAGGTCTGCACCTGCAGCGAGGCTCTCTGGGCCATGTTCTGAAAACTTGAATATCCCTGGTGCATAGCCCCTTGAACGCCTTATGAAAAAAGGCTGAATATTTGAAGTCCCTGACAGGGCAACAAAGACCACACTGTCATCAACCCTCATGAATATATCCCTGTTATGCACAAGAAAGGCATCAGCAATACGGGAGAGCCTCTTTATAGATTCCTCATTGTCTATGACAATTGGCTCTTCACTGAGATTGCCGCTTGTCATAACAAGTGCCCTGAAATTGGGTTTTTGTCTCAGGCCAGTTGGATAATAGAATAAAAGATAATGTAGTGGAGAATAGGGAAGCATGAACCCAAGATAGTTATTCAGTGGTGCAATTGATGGGCTTAGAAGTTCAGGGTATCTTTTTCTCAGGAGTACTATTGGTCTTTCCTTTGAAAGGAGTAATCTTTTCTCTGATTTTTCCATCTCCACAAAGAGGCTTATATGCTCAATATCAGGTGCCATGAGCGCAAAGGGCTTGTTGCTTCTTTTCTTCCTCTCCCTGAGTCTCCTCACAGCACTGTCATTTTCTGCATCACAGGCAAGATGGAATCCACCTATGCCTTTTATTGCAACGATTCCACCATCCTTTAAGATTTCTAAGATCTTTTCTAATGCCTCATTCTTAAGAAATACCTTGTCCTGAAATATAAGCGATACATAAGGCCCGCACTCAGGGCATGCATTTGGCTGTGCATGGAATCTCCTGTTCATAGGGTCATGATATTCATCTTCGCAATCCCTGCACATCCTGAAGACACTCATCGTGGTATTTGGCCTGTCATAGGGGACTGCCTTTGTAATGGTGTATCTTGGTCCACAGTTTGTGCAATTTATAAATGGATAGAGGTATCTTCTGTCAGATGGGTCAAAAAGCTCATGAAGACAATCATCACATATTGATATATCTGGTGAAAGTGGTGTGAAGCCTCCTCTTTCCTCACTTTCAAGGATCTGGAAATCTGTCCATCCATGAAGAGGAAGTATCGTAATGTCCATATTTGAGATCCTTGCAAGTGGGGGTGCCTCAAGAGGGAGCCTTTTTATTAACTCATTAACACTTAAGCCCTCTGCATCAATTATCACGCCATCAGAGGTATTCACCACATATCCATTTAGACCGAGCTCTTTTGCCAGTCTGAATACATAGGGTCTGAACCCAACACCCTGTACTATGCCCTTTACATGGATCCTGACCCTCTGCATTATTTCTTATTCTTTCTTTCTGCCTCTGAAAGAAGCCAGGAGGTCCAGTGCTCCAGTCCCTGTTCAGTCCTGCAGGAGACCTCAAATATCCTGAGTGACGGATTTATGCTGAGTGAGTCTTTTTTTATCCTTTCAATGTTTACATCCAGATAGGGAAGAAGATCGATCTTATTTATGAGCAATGCAGAGGACTCCCTGAACATCAGCGGATATTTTGAGGGTTTGTCATCTCCCTCTGTGATGCTCAGGAGCATGACCTTCATGTCCTCACCAACATTGAATTCCGCAGGGCAGACGAGATTGCCAACATTTTCTATGAAAAGGATATCAAGGTCCCTGAGCGGAAGCTCATCAAGCACCTCTCCAATCATATTTGCATCAAGATGGCAGGCTCCCTGTGTATTTATCTGAACAACAGGTATGCCGAATCTCTCCAGCCTTTCTGCATCCTCAGTTCCAACAATATCACCTTCAATGACACCTGCCTTCAATTTTCCATTTAAAAGAGATAAGGTCTTTTCAAGGAGGCTTGTCTTACCTGCCCCGGGTGCGCTCATAAGATTAATCACAAATACACCAGCCTCCTCAAACTTCTGCCTGTTAGAAATGGCAATCCTCTCATTTGCCTCAAGTATGTTTTTTACTATCTTCACTTTCACCTGATACCTCCAGCTCTATTATATTAAGCTCTCTTCCCTGATCAATGATAAAATTCTGACCTCCACAGATAGGGCAATTTAACAAAAGGAGCTGTTCACTTGTAAATCTCTGGTCGCAGTCTTTACAATAGCCACCGACAGGTTTTTCTACTATATCAAGCCCTGCTTTTTCTGCAATGGTATTCAGCTTTGAGGCATTGAAGGCAAATAAAAGGGACTCACTATTTATGGCATTCATAATACCTATCTCAACCTTTATCCTGTCAATCCTGCTGGCTCCTGCCTTAAGACATTCATTAATCGCTATTTCGAGGATGGACTGTGCGATGGATGCCTCATGCATTATTTATGTTCTTTTGATAACCTCTCAAGCTCCTTCTCATAGGCCTCTTTCGCAGCCTCAAGGGCTGATTTTATGGCACTCTTTTTGTCAATAATAAATTCCTTACCACCTTCATAGGTTTCCTTTGCCTTTTCAAGAAGCTCATCTGCAAACTCCTTTATCTTCTTTCTTGTCTCTTCACCGCTCCTTGGTGCTGTAAGAAGGGCTATACCCGCGCCCACCAGACCGCCAAGTATAAATGCGAGGAATAATGAACCTGTTCCATGTCCTTCTTCTTTCATGGCTTACCTCCTTCATCTGGATTTTTTAAAAGGGCTGAAAGCCCTGCTGCTATTGCAACCTTCAATGCCTTTGTCTTTGATTCAAGGCTGAATGTTATGTCTTCAATGGCACTGCTGACGTATTCGATATTCCTGCTGATATTTTTAATGGAGTTGCTGAATGCCCTCAGGTCTCCTGCAATAGCACCTATCTCATCAGAAGAATTTTTGAGACTCCTGAGGGTTTCTCTAAAATCATTCAGCGTTGAGTCAAAGTTTTTAAGTGATCTCCTCACATCAAGTATGAGTATTATTAAGAAGATAATAAGAACTACCACCGAGATACCACCGATTATCTCAAACCAGTTCATTCTCTCACCTCATGATTTTTATAATTTTATAATAAAGGAGATAGAGGACATTGTCAACCAAATATCTTTCCATTTGCTTTTGGAAAAATTCAGTTCTGTTTTAAGGTCTTTAGGGGGCTGGTGGGTCAGGGTTTAGGATTCAGGATAGTGGGTTATATTATTATTTATGGCTATGGGCTTGACATAACGTATAAAAATTTGTTTATATATTAAATTATTTGATCTGGAGGATATGATATGCTTAAAAGCTTTGCTGCCTATGTTTCCTATGAGCTGATAAAGCTCAAGCCCGGCTCTCATTTAGCAGATGCCATTGAATTTTTCATATATGACACTATGAAGATATTCCTGCTTCTTTCGATTATTATATTTCTTATATCAATTATCAGGAGCTTTTTCCCGCCTGAGAAGACAAGGGCTATACTTTCGCATAAAAAAGAATTTATAGGAAATATCCTTGCTGCCTTTCTTGGCATTGTTACACCCTTCTGCTCCTGTTCAGCAGTGCCGCTTTTTATTGGCTTTGTTGAGGCAGGTATTCCCCTTGGTGTGACATTTTCATTTCTAATATCATCTCCTATGGTGAATGAGGTTGCAGTTGTCCTGCTCTGGGGGCTCTTTGGATGGAAGATTGCTGCAATATATATGGGAACAGGGCTTATTGTTGCAATTATGGGTGGTTTTATCATCGGAAAACTGAGACTTGAAAAATGGGTTGAGGAATATGTCTATAAATTTAAAACAGGCCAGACACTAAATATTGGGAGCAAATCATTCAAAGAAAGGCTTGAGTATGCAAGGTGGAATACTCTGGATATCCTTAAAAGGGTGTGGCTTTTTATTATCATTGCCATTGGCATAGGTGGTTTCATTCACGGCTATGTGCCAGAGGATTTTCTTGCAAATTATGCTGGTAAAGACAATCCATTCGCTGTCCCGATAGCAGTGGCACTGGGCGTTCCTCTTTATTCAAATGCAGCGGGGATACTGCCTGTTGTTTATGCATTGATGGAAAAGGGCATGAGCATGGGTACTGTGCTTGCCTTTATGATGGCGGTGACTGCCCTTTCCCTTCCAGAATTGATAATCCTAAGGAAGGTCCTGAAGGTGCCTTTGCTTGCAGTATTTGTGGGTATAATGACAGTGACCATCATGAGCGTGGGGTATTTGTTCAATGCGATACTGTAATTTACATTTTTATCATTCAGACTTCTTTAATTGTCATTCTGAGCCTTTTATTTGTCATTCTGAGCGGAGCGAAGAATCTCTAAAAATGAGTCTGCCTGAGCGAGATTCTTCAGCCGTCCCGATTTTATCGGGACTCCTTCAGAATGACAAAAAGGGAAGGATTCAGGATGACAAAAAGGGATTAGTAACAGAAACCGAAGAACTCTGGATGACAAATTAATGATATAGGAGAGACCGGAGAATCTCAAATGAATTATTATGTTTATATCCTTACAAATAAACACAATACCGTGCTTTATACAGGTATAACGAAATATTAAAAGAAGGTGTTATGAACATAAGCATAAGATAGTTGAAGGTTTTGCTGCTAAATATAATGTGTCAAAACTTGTTTATTATGAATATTTTGAGGATGTTAACGCGGAAATACAAAGAGAAAAGCAAATTAAAGGGTGGTTGCGGAGAAAAAAGATAGAATTAATTAATTCTATAAATCCTGAATGGAAAGACTTGTATGAAGAATTGTAGAGATAATTTATTAGGTCATTCTGAGCGAAGCGAAGAATATCTAACCGAAGAATCCCATAGTACTGAGAGACCTTACAATATACTAAAGGTGACTGCTCTCGGTCAGATTCTTCGGGGTTTCACCCCTCAGAATGACATATTAATTATAACCTGTTACCTCTATATATCCCTTTGCTGCATCTTTAAGCATTTCAATAGCTTCTTCAATCGAATCACCTTCAGTCGTTATATCAAGCTCGGGGCAATAAACTACATAACCACCTTCTTCTGCAGGGATAAGTTCAGCAGTGATTTTTATCTTTTTCATGCCCTCCCTCTCAATTTTTTAACATTATATCAAAAGAGATATGAGTATGTTAATCCTTAAGCTCAAATGGCAGAGGCTTGTGGATGACGAAAAGAGGACCTGTCCGAGGTGCAGTGGGACCGAAGAGGAACTGGATAGGGCTTATTTAAAATTAAGAGAGGTGCTGTCACCACTTGGTATAGAAGTTGTTCTTGAGAAAAAAGAATTGACCCTTGAGGAATTTAAGGCAAATCCTTTAGCCTCAAATCAACTCTGGATTGGAGATAAAACACTTGAGGAGTGGCTCGGTGCTGTGACCGGGAAGAGCAGGTGTTGCGATGTGTGTGGTGATAATGAATGCAGAACAGTAGAGATAAGAGATAAGGTTTATGAGACCATACCTGCGTCAATGATTATAAAGGCAGGGTTGATGGCAGCAGCAGAGATGCTCCCTGTTGAAAGACGGGTAGGAACATTTATCAGATTTAAAAATATTTCAAAGGAGGCAAATTATGGAGATTAAGATTTTAGGCCCTGGCTGTGCAAATTGCGAGAAGATGGCAGAGATGGCAAAAAAGGCAGTAAAGGAACTGGGGATTGATGCAAAGATAGAGAAGGTTACTGATATTCAGGAGATAATGAAATACACTATGTCAACACCTGGCCTTGTCATTAATGGAAAGCTCAAGCACTCAGGAAAACCCCTTCCATCCCCAGAGAAGGTAAAGGAGTTAATAAAAAGTGAGCTATGAATAACCATCTTAACCAGTTAACCACCTTATTTAAGGCCCTCTCAGATGAGACGAGGCTCAAGATATTAAAGCTCCTGGAGTATGGTGAGCTCTGCGTGTGCGACATTGTTGCTGCCCTTGACATGATACAGCC
>JBDOIG010000157.1:0-1245 GCA_041082235.1 Thermodesulfovibrionales bacterium
AGAGAGGCTCATGAGGCTACCTGAAGATAAAAGAAAGGCCTATATACAAAAGCTCGCCTATCTGGTAAAATTAAGAAAAGACTTAAGCCTTGAGTATGAAACCCTCAGAAAGGAGGTAAGCCCTATGCCAATAGTGATTGACCTCGAAAAAGACCCTGCTTATAAAAAGGGGATAAAGAAAGGGATTGAAAAAGGGATTGAGAAAGGGATTGAAAAAGGGATTGAGAAAGGGATTGAGAAAGGTCTTATACTTGAAGCACAGGAGCTCGTAATAGAGGCCCTTGAGGAGAGGTTTGGTTTTGTATCTGAGGAGATAAAGAAAAGGATAAAGGCAATAGAGGACAGGGCAGTTCTTAAAGGCCTTCACAGGCTTGCCATAAGGGTTAAAGACCTTGATGAGTTCGTAAAAGAAGGTTCCCTCTTAAAGGATTTGAATTAACAATTTTCATATTAAATTCCCAAAAACATAACATTCAAAGGTCTCAAGACAATCTATGCTGGTTCCCTGATGTGTAAGGGTGTTTCTCAAATTCACTATCAGAACAGCAGACCAATAGAGCAGAAAGAATTTAACTGCCACACTGCTGTGGTTACTCTAATGTTATATCTTCAAAAAATAAAAAGAAGGTTTTCAGTTTTTCATGATTGCTAATTGGAATTTACAGACAAGTGCTTTGCCCTTTATAGTTGTTATAAGGTGTACGGGGGATAAAGGGACCAGTTATGGTATAATGAAACAGATAATTAAAAAGTGAGGCTGTAACGAATAGATGGAAAGACTGGTACGAACAGGGAAAACGCGACCTTGGACGAGCAATCTTAGATATTGAGCACGGCTATTATGAGTGGGCATGTTTTACTTCTCAACAGTCAGCAGAAAAGGTTATTAAAGCACTGGCACTTAAATATGGCCTGAATCTATGGGGACACTCCCTGACTGAGATGCTCACAATTTTATCAAGATACATTGATATAGAAGAGATAAAGGACAAGGCCAGACTCCTCGACATATACTATATCCCGCCAGGATATCCAAATGGTTTTCCATCTGGTAAGCCTGCAGATTATTTCACGGAAAAACAGGCAAAGGAGGCTATAGATGCGGCAAATGATATCATCAGGTTCTGTGAAGGCATTCTTTTTAGATAGAGAGGCAGTTCTTAAAAGGCTGGCAGAGGCCTCTCAGGAGGCATCACAGATATTCCCTGAAATTCAAGAGGTAAGGCTTTTTGGTTCTATAGCAAG
>JBDOIG010000175.1:0-1400 GCA_041082235.1 Thermodesulfovibrionales bacterium
TTTTCTCTAACCTCTTTATTATCCCATCAATAACTGATGCTGTCCTATCAACAAAGTCACGGGCTATCCTCAGGGCCTCCTCAGCATCCTGCCTTGAATACTCAATGAAATCCTCATAGTCTGCATCCTCTCTAAGGGCCTTAAGAATAGAAAATTTCTTCGCAAAGTCCTCCGGCAATAGCCTCGCCTCTCTTATTAATTCCTTTAAGAGCATGGTCTTGATACAGGAATTTTTTCATATAATATCTCTCCCCTCTTTCCAATCTCCTCTAAAAAAGGACTCCTTTTTTCTTTAAAGGTCCTGTATTCTTCATGACCAAATATATGGAGACTGAACGGGATCCTGTAAAGTAAGATCTCCTTTTCTATCTCATCAGCAATGGAATGAATCATTTCTTTCAATTGAGGGCTCTTCTCTTTTATACCAACAAGAACATCTATATCTGAATCATCTCTGAACCTCCCCAAACTCCTTGAGCCGAAAAAGACAATTCTGAGCAGGTCTCCTCCCATTGCATCAAGAAGCCTTTCTTTCAATAGCTCAAGTGCCCTCGGGACTGCAATCTCAGGAATGGTTTCAGGCATGTATTATAATACCATGTAGCCTGAAGCCTTTGCTCTGTTTTATAATAGAGCATGCTTAAAAGTATTGAATGGAAGGATGGAAAGGTTTTCATACTGGACCAGTCCCTTCTTCCTCACAGGATTGAATATATTGAATGCACTGACTATCATCAGGTCGCAGAGGCAATCAGGACACTGAAGATCCGTGGTGCACCTGCCATTGGTATAGCTGCTGCCATGGGTGTTGCCCTCGGTGCAGGGAGATTAAATACAGAAAACAGGTCTGAATTTCTTCGTTCCATTGATTCAATAATTGAACTTATGCTCAGGACAAGACCAACTGCGGTTAATATAAGATGGGCGATGGAGAGAGTTAAAAGGCTCATGAACTCAGAATCAGAAAAAGGTGTAAGGAAATTAAAGGATGCTCTAAAAAAAGAGGCAATAAAGATCCTTGAAGAGGATATTGAGACAAACAGGTCTATCGGTCTTCATGGAGTCTCTCTTATAAAAGAGGGTATGAACATCCTCACTCACTGTAATGCCGGTGCCCTTGCAACAGGTGGTTATGGCACGGTCACAGCACCAATGTTTATAGCAAAAGAAAAAGGAATAAGATTTCATGTCTTTGTTGATGAGACAAGGCCAGTGCTTCAGGGTGCAAGGCTAACAACACTGGAGCTCCTTGAGGCAGGCATAGACTGCACACTCATTACTGACAATTCAGCAGGAGCACTCATGAAAAAAGGACTTGTCAACCTTATAATTGTCGGAGCAGACAGGGTTACAAGAAGAGGTGATGTGGCGAATAAGATAGGGACATATAGCCTTGCTGT
>JBDOIG010000186.1:0-7688 GCA_041082235.1 Thermodesulfovibrionales bacterium
CTCGGTCTGAAGGTGTATACCCTTACAGAGGAGAACAAGGATTTTGAATATCTTTCCCGTAAGGATGCAGCACATAAATTGCTTGAATATGATATTGTTTTACCCTATTAAATATGAAGGTGCTTCATATATTTAAAGAAAGACCTGATGATCTGGTGAAGACCATCTTAGAAGAGCAAAAAAAGGTGGCTGAGATTATAGAGATAAGGCTATATGAAGAGCCTGTGGATTATGTGCGATTAATAGAGATAATTGAGGTAACTGATAGACTCTTTACATGGTGAGCCTTGCTCACTTTAAAAACCTTAGGGGAGGAGGTTTTATGGAAGGATTACCAGTAGGAAGTCTTATAACTATCCTCACAAGTCTTGGTGTGGGGATTCTCTTTGGTTTTGCCCTGCAAAGGGGAAGGTTTTGTGTGAATACCGCCTTCAGAGACATTATATTTATCAATGACCTTACACTCTTCAGGGCATATCTATTAAGTGTTGCTGTTGCCCTTGTAGGAGCGAACCTGATTGAAGATGCAGGTCTGTTAAGGATTTTTGACCCAGATGCAAATGCCTATGTCTCCACAGAACTTGGCAGACAGGCCTTTGCACCCCTTGCAAACATTATAGGAGGTTATCTCTTTGGAATGGGTATAGTTCTTGCAGGTGGATGTGGTAGTGGAATACTTTACAGGGTAGGAGAAGGGCTTATGGCAGCATGGATGGCGGTCCTTGGATTTTTTATGGGTATTACAATAACCATTCATGGCTGGCTGAGTCCCATTTATAAGTGGCTCAGAGGTATAAAGGTGGAGATCAATGGAAAGAATAATCCTGCCCTCTGGGACCTCTTTGGTGGTGGCCAGAATATTAAGTGGATTACCATTGCGGTTGTTACAGTGATAATTCTAATTGTAGTTGCAAAGGGTAAGCCCTTTGGAAAGGCAGCAAAGGGATTTTACTGGTCAACAGCAGGGCTTCTTATCGGGCTTTTAGCTGTGCTTGCCTGGTGGGCCTCTGCATATTTCGGTGGAGATGCAAGGGGACTTTCCTTTACAGGACCGACAAAAGAATTCTTTATGACAGCCCTTACAAGGGATTCTATGTCTCTCAGGGGAGAGTTCAATTTCTTTAACTTCTTCAAGAGCACATGGAGTGCCTTTTATGTAATAGGTGTTCCCCTTGGCTCTTATCTAAGTGCAAGGGCACTTAAGGAATTCAAATGGAAATCACCCCATGCAGAGGAGCTACTTACAGTATTTCTTGGAAGCATCCTCATGGGTATTGGCGCCGCTATAGGAGGTGGTTGCAATATCGGACACAGCCTCACAGGTGTGAGCACAGGAGCAATCTCAAGTGTAGTGGCAACCATATTTATAATACTTGGAAACTGGACAATGGTTTATTTTAAATTCATAAAACCAATGAAAGAATAGTTATAAGGTGTTTATTAACAATTTGGGCCTTTGGCCTATTTAATTCAAAGGAGAAAGGAGGGAGAAAAGAATGAAAAAGGCAATAGCACTGATAGTGATGCTTACCTTTGTCCTTGGTCTTGCAGGCCTTGCCCTTGCCGCTGAGGTAAAGGGAACTATCACGAAGATTGAGGGCAACAAGCTCACCATCAAGCAGGCAGATGGCAAAGAGGTAACAGTGGATGTAAAGGACGCAAAGGACCTTAAGGTTGGTGATAGCGTAACAGTGAAGGATGGAGTTGCTATGAAAGAGGCACCTAAGAAGAAAAAGGCAATAGAGGGTTGCTAAAGGTAAGTTTATGATTGGAGGTCAGAGCATATAAGTTTTTCTCTGGCCTCCGATTCCTTTTTAATTATTATGCTCACCCTGGATTCAATCTGTGGCTTAAAAATTTATCAGAATAAAAAGGGGTATAGATTTTCTGTTGATAGCCTTCTTGTATTTTCCTTTGTAAATCTCTCTCATGCAAAAAAGATTGTTGACCTTGGTGCTGGCAGTGGTATCATAGGGCTTCTTCTTGCACGGAAATACAGAGATTCAAGGGTATATCTTGTAGAACTTCAAAAGAGTCTTTATGAGAACTGTAAAAGAAATATTGAAGTTAATGCTCTTGCTGGGAGGGTTGAGGCATTGAATGAGGATATTAGGCTTATTGCAAGGGGCAAGGTAATTCAAGGAGAGGAAAATAGTTTTGACCTGATAGTATCTAATCCACCATTCAGGAGACTAAAGACAGGAAAGATAAGTCCCGAGGATGAAAGGGCCCTTGCAAGGCATGAGATAACCATGGAGCTAAAGGATTTATTAAAGGCATCCTATAGATTATTAAAGGTTGGAGGAAGGGTCTGTTTTATTTATCTTCCGGAGAGGCTCGTTGAGGTTCTTTTTAATCTCAGAAATATAGGGCTTGAACCAAAAAGGATGAGATTTGTTCATTCAAAGTTCAATGAACAGGCTCGTATGGTCCTGATAGAGGCAGCCAAGGAAAGAAGACCGGGTATTATAATAGAAAAACCATTTATAATTTATAATGAAGATGGGACATATACTGAGGAGATGGCTTCCATATATGAAAGTTCGTAAAAGATAGTCAGTATGACAACAGCACAAAATAAGATTTTGCAATCCTATCTTGACTATCTTTCCGCTGAAAAAGGTCTTTCCAGCAATACCATAGAGTCCTATGGAAGGGATATTAAAAAATTTCTTCTTTTCCTAAAAAATAAAAAGACCTTTACAAGAAGGGATATTTCATTATTTATTGAAAGGCTGAGGATAGAGGGTCATAACTCCTCAAGTATAGCGAGATACCTCTCGTCCATCAGATCATACTGTAAATACCTTATCCTCGAAAGATTCATTGATGAAGACCCATCAGAAAACATTGAGACACCAAAAAAGTGGTTAAGGCTTCCAAAGGCCCTCCCGCTGGAGGAGATTATAAGAATTCTTGAGCTTCAGGTAAACTCAAGATATTATTTAAGAGACAGGGCAATGCTTGAGCTCATGTATGCCTGCGGATTGAGGGTAAGCGAAATAATATCCATCAAGATAGAAGATATAAGATTTGATGGTGGATTTATAAGGATTAAAGGTAAGGGGTCCAAAGAAAGAATTGTCCCTGTTAGCGAAAGGGCGCTCTTATTTGTAAAAAGATACATGGAAGAATTGAGGCCACATCTTTTAAAGAATGGAAGCTCCGAGGAAATATTTCTAACAAACAGGGGAAAACCCATGACAAGGCAGAGGTTCTGGCAGGCTTTAAAATTTTATGGAAAGATTGTGGGGATAGAAATAACTCCTCATGTGCTCAGGCATTCCTTTGCAACCCACATGCTTGAAGGTGGTGCAGACCTCAGGTCCCTGCAGAAGATGCTCGGGCATTCTGATATCTCCACCACCCAGATATACACAAAGGTTAGCTCTGATAGATTAAAAAAGACATATTTAAAATATCATCCCAGGGCTTAATTTATTTTTTCCCTGACATTGCCTTATCAATAGAGAGAAATCCTCCGCCCTTGATTAACAGGGCAAGACTGATCCCCACTACAAGTATATGATATTCAAACCCCTCACCCTGCTGGGTACCGAACCAGTTCATGAAAAACCCATTTTTGAGATGATTCAAATAAGCACAAACAGCCATTGAGGTTCCTATTGCAGGGGCACATATTCGTGTGAGAAAACCAAAGACAAGACCTATTGAACCAAGGAATTCTGTGATCATAAGTAAAAGAACAAGCCACACAGGGAAATGAAGCTGGGTACCGAAGAATTCAATGGTCTTATAAAAACCAGGGCCACCGTACCAGCCCAGCACCTTCTGTGCTCCATGGGGAAAAACAACGATACCAAGGCTTAATCTCAAGAAGAGCGAAGAAAGATTGTTGTCAGTCCTTAATAAAAGATTCATATATCCCTCCTCCGTGCTTTTAATAAAATAATACCCCTTTTTAAAAAAAACTTCAACCTGAAAGCGGCTCACGAGCACTGTTATTCTTAAGGTCAAGTCACAGTTTATTACTATCTTGAAATGTCACATGCATATCCTTTTATTTGTCATAGCGGCCCTTTTTATCTTATTAGAGATTGCTTCGGGTGCTTACCATTGCAATAGGAAGAAATGGCTTTTAAACTGTGCATTTAGTTTGAGGCTTTGGGGTATTTCAGGAGTTTTTCTTATATGTGACATTCTAAAAATAGTAATTATGTGTGACATTTTGATATAGTAACCACACAAGCTAACGGGAGCACTTGACAAATTTTAAAAAGTTTGATAAGCTACAAAGTCTTCCCGATAAGGGGGGGCCTTCGGCCCCCTTGAGTGATGGGAAGATGATCAAACAGTCTCTCCGGGAAATTCTCAGGGAGATTCAAAAACTTAAACTAGGGCAAAGGTCCTAAAATATTTTTGGAGGCAAAGTGCCTACAATAGCGCAACTAGTAAGAGAAGGAAGGAAAAAGGTTGAAAAGAGGACAAAGAGTCCTGCTTTGATGGAATGTCCTCAGAAGAGGGGTGTGTGCACAAGGGTTTATACCACCACACCGAAAAAGCCAAATTCTGCACTTAGAAAGGTTGCGAGGGTCAGACTTACAAATGGTATGGAGGTTACAGCCTATATCCCTGGTGTAGGTCATAATCTTCAGGAGCATTCTATTGTGCTCATCCGTGGGGGAAGGGTCAAGGACCTGCCCGGTGTGAGATACCATATCATAAGGGGCACACTTGATGCCGCGGGAGTTAATGACAGGCGGCAGGGCCGTTCAAAATACGGTACCAAGCGGCCAAAGTGAGGGTAGGAGATGCCAAGGAAAAGAGTAGTTGAAAAAAGAGAGATACTTCCTGATCCGAAATACAATAATAAGCTTGTCAGCAAGTTTATAAATGTTTTAATGAGAGATGGCAAAAAATCCATTGCTGAAAGGATTTGTTACGGTGCCTTTGATGTCATAAAAAATAAGACTGGTAATGATCCTTTAAAGATATTCAAGCAGGCAGTAGAAAATGTAAAACCCGTTCTTGAGGTAAGGCCCAGAAGGGTTGGCGGTGCAACCTATCAGGTACCTATGGAAGTGAGACCTCAGAGGAGGGTCGCCCTTGCATTAAGATGGATAAAGGAATTTGCTAAAAAGAGACCCGAAAAAACAGCAGCAGAACGCATAGCAGGAGAACTTCTGGATGCTTACAATAATACAGGTGCATCAATAAAGAAGAAAGAAGAGACCCATAAGATGGCTGAGGCTAATAGGGCCTTTGCCCATTACAGGTGGTAAACGGAGGGTAGATGATAGAGATTAGATGTAAAACAATAGATGTTTGGGGTCGGAGGTCTGAGGACAAAGGTTTAAGACTTCCGATGTCTGACCTCTGATTTCCTTGTAGGAGAAAAGACCTTGAGAATTCCCTTAGAAAAGATAAGAAACATAGGTATTATGGCTCATATTGATGCCGGTAAGACAACAACTACCGAGCGCATACTCTACTATACTGGTGTCACTTATAAGATAGGTGAGGTTCATGAGGGTACTGCTGTTATGGACTGGATGCCCCAGGAACAGGAGCGAGGCATAACCATAACATCAGCGGCCACGACCTGTTTCTGGCGTGACCACAGGATAAATATAATAGATACTCCGGGGCATGTGGATTTTACTATTGAGGTGGAGCGGTCATTAAGGGTGCTTGATGGTGCTGTGGCTGTATTTGATGCAGTAAATGGAGTTGAGCCACAGTCTGAGACTGTCTGGAGGCAGGCAAATAAATATGGTGTTCCAAGGATTGCCTTTATGAATAAGATGGATAGGGTTGGAGCTGATTTTTATATGTCGGTTGAGTCAATGGTAGAAAAGCTTGGTGCAAGACCTGTCCCTGTGCAGATTCCCTATGGAAGTGAGGATGCCTTCAGGGGGCCTATAGACCTTCTGAGGATGAAGGTATACTTTTTTGATTCAGAGACGCTTGGTGCAAAGTGGGAAGAGGGTGACATTCCACCAGAATATCTTGATAAGGCTAAGGAATACAGGGAAAAACTTATAGAGGCCCTTGCGGATGTGGATGAGGCGATAATGGAAAAATATCTTGCAGGAGAAGAAGTATCTGTTGAGGAACTCAAAAAGGCCTTAAGGCGTGGCACCGTTGAAATGAAGATAACACCTGTACTTTGCGGCTCTGCCTTTAAAAATAAAGGCGTGCAGATGCTTCTTGATGCAATTGTGGATTATCTTCCATCACCCCTTGATATACCACCTGTTAAAGGTACTGATCCAAACACGGGAGAAGAGATTATCAGAAAGGCCTCTGACGATGAACCCTTTGCAGCACTTGCTTTCAAGATAATGACAGATCCATTCGTTGGTCAGCTAACCTATGTGAGGGTCTATTCAGGGGTTCTGACTGCAGGTTCTTATGTTTATAATGCTACAAAAAATTCAAAAGAGAGGGTAGGCAGGCTTCTCAGGATGCATGCAAACAAGCGAGAAGAGATAAAGGAGATAAGGGCCGGGGATATCGGGGCGATAGTTGGCTTAAAAAATACACTTACAGGAGATACACTTTGTGATGAATCTGCTCCTATAATTCTTGAATCCATTGAGTTTCCGGAACCCGTGATATCTGTTGCTATTGAGCCAAAGACAAAGGCTGATCAGGAAAAACTTTCTATGGCGCTTCAAAAACTCGCCCAGGAGGACCCATCCTTCAGGGTCTCCTTCAACGAAGAGACAGGCCAGACGATAATATCAGGAATGGGTGAGCTTCATCTTGAAATAATAGTGGACAGGCTCATGAGAGAATTCAAGGTAGGTGCAAATGTTGGAAGACCACAGGTTGCCTATCGTGAAACCATTCGTTCATCTTCAAAGGCGGAAGGAAAATTTATAAGACAGACTGGTGGAAGGGGTCAGTATGGACATGTATTTCTTGAGGTTGAGCCCCTTGGTAAAGGTAAAGGATTTGAATTTGTTAATAAGATAGTTGGTGGAGTTATTCCTAAAGAATACATACCTGCAGTTGAAAAGGGTGTAAAGGAGGCACTTGATACAGGCGTACTTGCAAGTTATCCAGTGGTAGATGTTAAGGTTACCCTTTATGATGGTTCCTATCATGAGGTGGACTCTTCTGAGATAGCCTTTAAGATAGCTGGCTCAATGGCTCTTAAAGAGGCCCTTAGAAAGGCAAATCCTGTTCTTCTTGAGCCAATCATGAATGTAGAGGTGGTAACACCCGAGGAATACATGGGTGATGTTATAGGGGACCTTAATTCCCGCAGGGGCAAGATTCAGACCATGGAAAAAAGAGGTAATGCCCAGGTGATAAGGGCACTTGTGCCACTCAGCGAGATGTTTGGATATGCAACTGACCTCAGGTCAATGACCCAGGGAAGGGCAAACTATACGATGCAGTTTGAAAGATACGAAGAGGTCCCAAAGAATATAGCAGAAGAGATTATTGCAAAAGTAAGCGGGAAATAGTATGATATTAACCCTTGAAGGTTAATATGAAAAGAGAGTGAAATTTCCTGCACCTATTTGCAGGGGATTCGGAAGGGATTTTTAAGTTAATAAGGAGGATGTATGGCAAAGGCCAAATTTGAGAGAGTAAAGCCCCATGTAAACATAGGCACTATAGGGCATGTAGACCATGGCAAGACGACATTAACGGCGGCGATAACGAAGGTACTTGCGATGCTTGGCAAGGCGCAATTCAGGCCATATGACAGC
>JBDOIG010000197.1:0-4695 GCA_041082235.1 Thermodesulfovibrionales bacterium
TGTTTTAACCACCTCTGCAAATGCAAGCTCTGTTTCAAGTATCTTCTGAGAAACAATAGGCGATGTAGGCCTGAAGGCCTTATCTTTTTCAGGGATGTAAAAGAAAAGTAATATCCCCGCTACAATAAGGCTTAACAGGAGGATTATATAACCAGGTTTTTTCATATATAATTTTAACATATTCAATGGGGGTGCTCAAAAAAGTTCGATTTTTCAAGGTAATGCAAGGGTTCTTTTTTAATGGTAAGTTCGCATGTGATGAAATATATTCCTTACATTAGATTCCCTGCGGCAGGGCTACAGGGAAGACATTTTTATTAGCGAATTCAGGCATAAAAGGGGATTTGATATAACTTTTCATGGATTGACAGTGAGCAAACTTATAGACCCAGTAGTTTTCGGAAATACTCAATGGTCCTTTCAAGTCCTTCTTCAAGAGGTGTACAGGGCTGCCAGCTGAGGACCTTTTTGGCAAGGGTTATATCAGGGCACCTTTGTTTTGGGTCATCAGGTGGAAGGGGTTTATAGATTATCTTTGACTTAGAACCAGTAAGTCTTATCACTGTCTCTGCAAGCTCAAGGATGGAGAATTCAGCAGGATTACCGAGATTTATGGGGCCTGTAACATCATCGGGGCTGTTCATCAGTTTTATGAGTCCATCTATCATGTCATCTACATAACAGAAGCTTCTGGTCT
The DNA here is from genome assembly GCA_041082235.1 of Thermodesulfovibrionales bacterium. Classification (GTDB taxonomy): domain Bacteria; phylum Nitrospirota; class Thermodesulfovibrionia; order Thermodesulfovibrionales; family CALJEL01; genus CALJEL01. The sequence continues at coordinate 698 of JBDOIG010000197.1, forward strand.
GGCTTCCATCACCATATACGGTAATATCCTCTCCCTTTAATGCCTGGACTATAAAATTGCTCACAACCCTTCCATCATTGGGATGCATCCTCGGTCCATAGGTATTGAATATCCTTGCAACCTTTATCTTTAATTTATGCTGTCTGTGATAATCAAAAAAGAGTGTCTCGGCACATCTTTTACCCTCGTCATAGCATGCCCTTGGTCCGATGGGATTGACATTTCCCCAGTATGTCTCTGGCTGAGGATGTATTACTGGATCACCATACACCTCACTTGTTGATGCAAGAAGAATCTTGACCTTCAATCTCTTTGCAAGACCAAGCATGTTTATGCTTCCATGGACAGAGGTCTTTGTGGTTTGCACAGGGTCAAATTGATAATGCACAGGTGAGGCCGGACAGGCAAGATGGTATATCTCATCAACCTCTACATAAAGAGGAAAGGTTATATCATGCCTCAGGACTTCAAAATAGGGATTACCGAGAAGCGGGGCAATATTCGCCTTTCTTCCTGTATAAAAATTATCAACACATAATACATCATGCCCTTCATTAAGAAGCCTCTCACATAGATGAGAACCGAGAAAACCGGCACCACCTGTTACGAGTATTCTTTTTTTAACCATGGGATAATATCCTTTCATTTATTTTTATTAACGCTTAAAAGAATAAAATATTCATCTCTGACTATTTCAATAAAATTTAAATTCAACGGTTTTAATAAGTCCACCGAGCTTGCAGGTGCCAGAATAATTATACCATTGCCACCCCCTTTAAACCAATTCTCTGTCCCGGCAATCCCATCACTTAACTGTGTTTGAAAGACTACTATATCTCTTGAGATAGGCATAGATTAATGAGTTCCTTCTCAGGTTACAGCTCCAAAGGTCTTAACTACAAGATAAGGAGAATCAGGGTAAGAAGATTATTATATATTTATCCCTTATCTGGTATTTTAACACCCCTTCCCATTTCCCAGAGAAATAGATATTTTAAAAAAACATAAAAGAATGAACTGAAGGCTACTATAAGGCCTCTGAAGCCATCAAGAAACCCCCTCTTTATAATGAATTGCTTAATGAAGGCTCCCAGAGGATTAAAAACGAGTTTTAAAAAACTGAATCGCCTACCGATCTTCTGATAGGATTGAGCTGAAAGCCTCGCATATTTTACAAGCTTTGTAAAATGGTCATGAAGATCTTTATAAGAATAATGAAGAAGATAGCCTTGAAGTTTTTCTGTCTTGCCTTTGATTTTTAAAGTCTCATGTACATCATATCCTTCCCATTGTGGCATAGAACTTTTTCTTACAAGTCTCAATTTCCACTCTGGTTGCCAGGCATAATTTAATGGTCTCCCGAGATATACAGTTTTTCTATTTATCAAGTAACCATCTGCTACCGGATTACTAATGGCATCAATAATGGAGCTTTTTAGCTCAGGTGTCACAACCTCATCACAATCAAGCGATAGTATCCACTCCTGGGTGCACTTCTGAAGAGCTGAGTTTTTCTGACCTACATAACCCTTCCAGTCCTCTTCAAAGACCTTTGCACCAAGAGCTTCTGCAATCTCTCTAGTCCTGTCTGTTGAATGGGAATCCACCACTATTATTTCAGCGGCAATGTCTCTGATGCTCTCAAGGGTTTTTTTAATATCCTTTTCCTCATTAAATGAGATGATTGCAACTGAGAAAGGATATTTATTGCTGGGATTCCTGACAGTGGTAGTATTTACTGCTTTTGGCTCTGAATTCATAAAAATTATTCTAACACATCCTAAAATTATTTAGTATAATTAAGGCTATGAAAATCCTTGAGATTAATACTGAAAGGACATGGCGGGGTGGAGAGAGACAACCCATAGCCCTGAGAGAGGAGCTTACTGAAAAGGCTTACAGAGAGGTAAAATATCTTTACTCAATTGAAAGGATGACCGAAGATTATCTTAAGATTTTTGAGCTCATCCTCAAAGGGGCTTCCCCCCTTTGAGACCCCAAATAAGGGATGTAAAATTTTATTTTAAAAAGGGAGTTTGAGGGACTCGTCCCTCAAAGGTAGAAGTAACTGCTCAGGAAGAATAAATGATTAAAAGACTTATCCTGATATCTATAACCATAATCCTCTATCTCATCGCCTTTATCAATTTTAAATCTTCCCCATCCCCTTTTTTAAAAGGGGTGCAAAAGGAGATTCTGCCTGAACTGCTAGAGCCCTGCTCATCTAACAAGGAGTTGTTCAAAGAAGACTTTATTAATGATGAATCCCCTGATAGGATAAGCCATGTCTCATCCATTGCACCTCTGGATAAAGATAGGCTTATTGCTGTCTGGTACGCTGGTTCAAGAGAGGGGGCAAAGGATGTGGCAATCTTCATGGCCATTTATGATGAGAATACTGGTTTATGGACTGAACCTCTTAAACTTATAGACCGGAGGATAGCCTCAGAAGAACTCAGAAGATATGTAAAAAAAGTTGGTAATCCGATGCTCATGAGGGGTTCCTCTGGAAGGCTCTGGCTCTTTTACTCATCCGTAATTGCAGGTGGGTGGTCAGGGAGCTCAATAAATTATAAGACCACCACTGATGGTATACACTGGACAGAGAGTAAAAAACTTCTATTAAGCCCTTTTTTCAATCTAACCCATAATGTTAAAAATGATGGCATAAACCTCAATGATAGAACCTTTGTCATACCAGCTTATAGTGAACTTTTTAATAAGACCTCTTACATTATATGGATAAATGAAAGAAATAAAAAGATTAAGGTTAAGAAGATTACAGGAGGTAATGACATTATACAACCTGTACTACTGCCTGATGGAAGAGACAGGATACTCATGTTCTTCAGAAATACTCAAAAAAAGGACATGAGATTTATACCATCAATGGAATTTGATTTAACAAATAAGACCTTTACACCTATTAAATACACAGAACTACCAAATCCTGACTCAGGATTTGACATGATAAGAACAGAAGATGGCTCAATCCTTGCAGTAATAAATAATTCTTTCAAAAATAGAGAAAATCTTTCTTTGTTTATCTCGGAGGATAACGGGACATCCTGGAGGCTCATCAAGGTCCTTGAAGACCGTCAGGGAAAAGAATATTCCTATCCCTCTATTACAAAAAGCCTGAATGGATTTTATCATATCACATATACCTATGAAAGAAAGAGAATAAAACATGTAATGTTCAATGAAATCTGGCTCAAAAAACAAAAGATAGAAGGCAGAAATCAGAAAATAGAGGATAGAGGGCAGAAGGCGGAGGTCGGAAAACAGAGGATAGAAGACAGAGAGCAGAAGGACGAAATATTGAATCTCGGTTTTATATCCGGTATTCAATTTCTGATTTCATGGTTAGGGTGTTCCTTTATTGTATTAGTGTTTACGAAATATCTTATTAAAATATCAGGGCTCACTGTTACTTTCGCCACCAAGAAAGGTAGAATCCTTTTTATCATTATGATTGTCAGCTCTATAATTCTGACATTCCTTCCCTTCGGTAATCTTTCCCTGAAAGATCTTATCCTTTCATTAAATCCATGGTTTTCAGTTGGAAGTATTGTATTTTTGTTGCATTTCCTTTTTTCAAAAAGAGAAAAGGGGATTTTTCAGCCGAGGACGATTATGCTTTTTTCCCTATGGATATTTTTAATCTCTATAATCCTTTTCCTGAGTATTTATGATTTTACGGTTCTTGACATTTATAGTTACGGTTATAACTTCTCTTTTTTTGCTCCTGTGCTTTTCTTGCTGAACATGATACTTGCTGTATCAGGGAATCCTTTATCCCTTGTATTCAATATGTATATTTTAAGTTTTATTTCAGGCCTCCTTCCCTCACAAAACATATTTGATGCCATTACAGATGGCCTTGCTTTTATCCTCTCCGCAGGGATTCTTTTGCAGGGTCTTTTGAAGAGAGGCATTAATTCCTAAACCTGGTTCTTCTGGTATCACGCCTTTCTGGGTAATTTTCACTTGACAGA
>JBDOIG010000229.1:0-1066 GCA_041082235.1 Thermodesulfovibrionales bacterium
GTGGTGGGCAATGTAATGGATGCGATAAAGAGGCCTTATAAGCTTTTGCCAGAAGGCAAGAGGATAAGGCATGCCTCACTGGACAGTGAATATTACAGGGCAGATGTAATGGAGTATTTAAGGAGCAAGGGGACGACCTTCACCATAACAGCAGATAAAGACATAGCTTTGAGGGACAAAGTCCCTCAAACTCCCTATTAAATAATTCTGATTTTTATTTGGGGTTTTAAAGGGGCAAAGCCCCTTTAAGGAACTCATAAAGAGGATAGACAACTGGAGGCCCTTCAGAGACAGGGATGGGGTGTTAACAGACAGGGAGATAGGAGAGATAGTGCACACGATGAACAAGTTAAGTTTTTCATTCAGATTGATAGTGTTGAGATGGCGTGCAGGGCAGATGGATTTATTCAGTGATGGATATCATTACCACTGCATAGTCACAGACCTTGATGCTCCAGCAGAGGAAGTAGTATGGGAATACAACGACAGGGCTCAGATAGAGAATGTTATAAAAGAACTGAAGAATGGATTTGGTATGGAGTATATGCCCACAGGGGATTTTGGAGCAAACAGTTTTTGGTTTTCCCTTGGGGTGCTTGCCTATAATGTATTTGTCATGAAGAAGTATTTTGTATTACCAGAGGCTTTCAGGGCAAAGACCATACAAAGCATAAGATGGATGCTGATAGAGATAGCAGGCAAGGTAGTAAAACATGCAAGAGGACTTGAGCTTTGAGGGGTTTCACCCCTCAAACTCCCTATTTTGAATTAATTTATTTAATTTTAATTCTTAATAGGGGATTTAAAGGGGCAGAGCCCCTTTAAGGTATATACAGAGGTGGAGAAATTTATACTTTACAAGAAGATGCGCTTGAGATTTCTGGCCTTAGCAGGATAAGAAAGTTAAAAACAAGACTAACTGATGAATATAAAGGGGAGGTGTTTTCTGAAAAGGGCAAAAAATTAGGCATTAGAGGGATTTAATATCTAGCAAGACAATAAAGGCAAGATAAACTCATCAAAGGATACCTTTTTAAGACTTTAAAAATGCCTTTAAAAGCTAAAG
>JBDOIG010000240.1:0-1624 GCA_041082235.1 Thermodesulfovibrionales bacterium
TGGTGCTGAGGTGGATTTTATAATAGAATTACCTGACAGGATTATCCCTGTGGAGGTGAAGTTTAAAGACCTGAAGGAGAGAAAGATAGGTCGTTCCCTTAAGAGCTTTGTTCTCAAATATTCACCTCCTGAGGCATGGATAGTGAATCTATCCCTTCAAGGAGAAGAGAAACTTGAAGGGGTCATCCTGAGGTTTATGCCTTTCTGGGAATTATTGTGAGCCCTCGCTGTTGCAACTCTCCTCTTTTATCATGCATAATACCTTTATGAAGATACTGAGGATTGCCCTTGCACAGATAAATACCACGGTCGGTGATCTGGAAGGCAATGTCAAAAAGATAAAGTCCTTCATTGAGGCCGCCATTCAAAAAGGTGCTGATATTGTTGCCTTTCCTGAGCTTGCTGTTACTGGTTATCCACCTGAAGACCTGCTTCTAAAACCCCAGTTCATAAAAGACAATATGGATGCCCTGAATGAGATAGTCTCCTCAACAGGGGATATCATAGCCATCGTTGGTTTTGTTCACAGGTCTGATGATATCTATAACTCAGCAGCCATAATTCATAACAAAAGACTGGTTGATGTCTATTATAAAAATTATCTTCCCAATTACGGTGTCTTTGATGAGTTCAGATATTTTCAGACAGGTTCAAGGCAGCCTGTTTATAAGGCTGGAGAGATAGTCTTTGGCGTGAGTATCTGTGAGGATATCTGGTATCCTGATGGTCCACCAACTATTCAGGCTCTTCATGGTGCAGAGGTTCTGATCAATATAAATGCATCACCCTACCATAGAAGAAAGATCATTGAAAGGGAAAGGATGCTTTCAACAAGGGCACTGGACAATACTGCCATAGTCTGCTATGTGAATGCTGTTGGTGGTCAGGATGAACTCGTCTTTGATGGAGGGAGCATAATTATTGATGAGACAGGAAAGGTGCTTGCAAGGGCAAGACAGTTTGAAGAGGAACTCCTCGTGGTGGAGCTTAATGTTGAGTCTGTCTTTACAGGAAGACTAAAGGATATCAGGAGGAGGCAGGCAGTTGCAGGTCTTAAGGAAAACAGGATTGAGCTCATAAAGATAGAGAGGGAGCTAAAAAGAAAGGAATTCCTTGAGACTCCTCCAGCTTTAGCCCCGATTCTTTCCGAAGAAGAGGAGATTTACAGTGCCCTTGTCCTTGGGACAAGGGATTATGTTAACAAGAATGGATTTAAGGGTGTGCTTGTAGGCCTAAGCGGTGGTATAGATTCATCCCTTGTTGCGACCATTGCTGTTGATGCCCTGGGAAAGGACAGGGTTACAGGTGTATTCATGCCATCTCCCTATACATCTATTGAGAGCAGAGAGGATGTGGAGGCCCTGGTGAAGAATCTGGGTATAAAACTTATTGAATTGAATATCACTGAAATATTCAGGACATATCTTGATGAATTGAGGCCTCTGTTCAAGGGTTTTCCTGAGGATGTGACTGAGGAAAATATCCAGGCAAGGATAAGAGGGAATCTACTTATGGCACTTTCAAATAAATTTGGCTATCTTGTCCTAACAACAGGCAATAAGTCTGAGATGAGTGTAGGCTATGCAACACTCTATGGAGACATGGCTGGTGGTTTTGCTGTCAT
>JBDOIG010000250.1:0-1035 GCA_041082235.1 Thermodesulfovibrionales bacterium
GCATTAGGACCTGTTATGACCATTATCTTTGAGGGGCTAAGCCCCTCAAACTCCCCTTTAATATCATGAGATAGCCCTTTGTGGGGATTCAAAGGGGCAATGCCCCTTTGAGAACCTCCGAGCTCAAGGTCAAGGGGAACAACCTCATCTATAAGGCCTTTTTCCTTCAGCAAAATAAGCACAGGATGCCTTGCCTTGAATAACTTAAGCCTCAATTCGTTATTTATCTCGGGTTCAATAAGTCCTAATCTCTCAGAAAATAAGGCTATGCTTCTTATAAGGTCAAACTCGAGAAGAAGCCTGTAGGAACCTTCTATTATTGGAAGGTCTCTTCTAAGAGCAGAAGATATTGCCTTTAATACCCTTATCTCCTCTTCCTTCTCCTCTGCGATTAGATTTTCATGTTCATTGGCAAGGCCTATGATCTCAAGGGGTTCCACATAAATGGTCTCACCAGTCCTTGAGACATCATGGATTACTCCTGGAATCCTTCCTTTAAAATCAGTCTTGAGAGGGATTACCCATCTACCACCTCTCAGGGTTATATATTCATCCTGAATAGCCTGAGCAAGCTGCCTGTCATGGATAATCTCATCAAGCCTCTTCCTTATCCTTCCCTCAATATTCCTCCTTCTCTGCCTTATCTCCCTTAATTCCAAAGATGCTGTATCAAGGATATTTCCCTCTTCATCAACAGACCTGTCAATAAGTTCAATTAATTCCTCAAAATCACCCATCCCTGAGATAAATCCATAAAGTGCAGGCAGGTCATCTCTTTTTCTTAGATAACCTTTTATCCTCTCTACATTTATAAAGACCTTCCTTAAGGTGTAAAGCTCTTCTGGATCAAGGAATGAACCCTCAGGCCACACCTTCTGTAAAAGACCTGATATGTCATCAAAATAATCAAGGGATATCTCCTTTACCTCACTTAGCAGTCTCCTTAACTCCCTTATAAGATGAAATCTATTTTCAATGTCCTTTCTCTCCCTGAAAGGCCTGATAGAAAGGATAAGCTCCCTTGAGGCAGGGCTC
>JBDOIG010000261.1:0-1768 GCA_041082235.1 Thermodesulfovibrionales bacterium
GGTACGTGCTTGTAGCCTATGGCTTTACAATACACCGCAGGAGGGAGATAATAGACTTCAGGGTAGTAAGCAGTGAAAGTCAGAACAAGTGGATAGGGTTTTTACAGGACCTTCAGAATCGTGGGCTACGAGGGGAGGTGCTTAGCCTAATAGTGACAGATGCCAATCTTGGGCTTGAGAATGCGGTGGAGTTTGTGTATCCTCTGGTAAAGAGGCAGAGGTGCTGGGCACACAAGCTAAGGAATGTAGCGAATTATTTAAGGAAGAAGGACTTAGAGGAATGCATCAATGGAGCAAGAAAGATATATTCTGCACCATCAAGGGCAGAGGCGATAAAGCAATACAAGGCCTGGGCAACGAGATGGAGGTCTTTATATCCGAAGGCAGTGAGGTGCATAGAAAAGGATTTAGAGGAGCTATTGAATTTTTACTATACACCGAAGGAGATGTGGGTAAAGCTGAGGACAACAAATGCGATTGAGAGGTCATTCAGGGAAGTAAGAAGAAGGACAAGGCCTATGAGTTGCTTTAACAATACAGCTTCTATAGAAAGGATAGTTTATGCAGTAATGAGTCATTTAAATGATCAATGGAGGATAAAACCCTTAGATGAATTTACAAAGAAGTCTTGACATTACCGTCCAAAATGAAGGCTTGCAACTTTTAAATAACAAAGGTTATTCTTAAAATATAAGGAAAAAGGGGCGAGGCGTGGAAAAATTGCTTGAGATATTTGACCTGCTTGGTATACCTGCCTTTTTACTGGACCATAGGGACAATATCCTGTCCATCAATCATACAGCCTCCACACTATTCAGACTGGAACATCCTCAAGCAGGCAGATTTTGTGATATATTGCCTGATATTGAATTCCTCTCAGATTCAGAGGTCTTTATTAAAAATACACTACAGGGTTTTTATGCTGGAAGGATAATCTCTTTCAGCATTGACTCCTCAAAAAAGATCCTCGGGCTTCAGGATATTACAGAGCAGAAGATTGGAGAGCTTGTAAATGAACTGAGCTGGATAGTGAATTCAAGCCTGAGCATAGGTACAATCTTCAGGATTATGGCCTCTGAGATAAAGAAATTTATATCCTATGACAGGGCGAGCTTGCTGCTCTATGACGAAAGAACTGAAAAACTCACCATTTATGCCCTTGATACAAAATTGAATACAGTCCTGAAAAAGGGGGTCAAGGCTCCTGTTTACAACACATCAGCAGGATGGGTTGTAAGGAATAATACACCATGGATAAATCATGACCTTGAAACAGACCTGAGGTTTGAACTTGACAGAAAACTCCTTGCTGAAGGCATCCGTTCCACCATAAGCATACCGCTTTATAAGGACAGGATACTGGGAGTATTCAATCTTGATAGCAAGGAAAGAAACAAATATTCTGAGAAGGATTTGAAGATACTCAATCCTGTTGCAAAGCACATCTCTATAGCCCTTGAGAATGCCCTCCTTTTTGAAGAATTAACAAAAGAAAAAAAAGAGTGGGAAAGGACCTTTGATGCAATAACAGATATGGTCTGGATAGAGGATAGGTCTCAGAAGGTGATCAGGGCAAATCAGGCATTGCTTGCAAGGACAGGTTATAGTGCAATAGCTATAAGAGGTGTAAATTGCAGAGAGTTACTTGGAAGAATAGGTGCTATAACTGAGACCTGTTTGTGTCTCGATACCCTTATTACAAAGAGGACTTCATTTAAAGAATTGAAAGGAACAGGTGGAAGGGCCTTCAATTTCTGGGCCTATCCAT
>JBDOIG010000266.1:0-8992 GCA_041082235.1 Thermodesulfovibrionales bacterium
TCATTACTGGTATATGACCCTCTGCCCAAAAGACAAGGGCAAAGTTTACCTGTGGTAGATATTGATGCTCACTGTTGTATCCCTTCTCTGCAAGCCTTAGGTTCTTTGAATAAGAGATTATGGAACTCAGGTCAAATATTAAATGCCTTCCCTCTTTAAGTAGATACTTGAAAAACTTCTCCTGGGCATCCCATCTCGCACCTATAAATCTAAGCCTCTTTGAAATACTATTAACTGAAAGAGATGCCTCTATCTCTCTGGATAAATAAAGCTTCTCCCACCTGCTCTTTATAAGCCTTAATGCTGTTGGCTGTAAAACCTTTACTATAGCCATCGCTAAAATCTCCCTGTAATCATAAGGAAAGGCCTCCTCAAGAGGTCCTCTAATCTCTTCTGATATTTCAGCCAAAAGCTTGGCATTGCCATATTCATAAATTGACCTTATATACCTCCTCCTGCTACCTTCAACTACCCCTCCCCTCGTAACCTTCCCAATATACCTCGAAACCTTCTTCCTCTTCCCCTCACCCTTCAACCATACTGTAGTAGATTCATAAAGATAATAGTTTCCACCGATTATCTTTAACTCAAGAGGTCTTCTCCTCTTCTGCTTCTCTGCCTCAATAATTTCCTTAAGCCACCTTTCCATATATTCCCTATTAGGGAATATAGCAAAATAAATAACAAAATGTCAAGCTAAAAGAAAAAGATGATTGCATCTACTTGTAAATTAAAGATTTTTTGAGATAAACTCTGGAAGCCCTACAACATCTTGTTAATGTGTGTCCATATATCCCCTAAAGATTTGTGAAGTTTGGGTTTAAAAATTTATTTCTCGGGTTTCAAAGGGGCTCATGCCCCTTTGAGCTCTGCCCCTTTGAGTTTTGCCCCTTTGAGCTTTATAAAGGCTTTGAGGCATACCCCGATAATCAGGAAATGTTTCTAATAGCACATTTGGGCACAAGCCATGATCTTGAATCCTGTATCGGGAATCTTGTATCTTATTGTGAACGTGCTTTACCCATCGTTTTGAACCTTAAGACTGTTACTTCGCCACCACTGTATGTTATATTATTTTCCATGGATAACAAAGAGAAAAAAGACATACTTGAATTACTGATCTTCTCTTCCGGAGAACCCATCAGCATCTCCTCCATAAAGGAGATAACAGGCTTTCCGGAGGAGGAGATAAAACTTCTACTTGATGAATTAATTATGGAATATGATGCAAGGAACGGGGGCATTGTAATAAAAGAGATAGCAGGTGGTTATCAGATGATTACAAATCCTCAATATGCTGAATGGGTTAAAAAGATTAAAAAGACAGTTAGCCAGGCAAGGCTATCAATGGCTGCACTTGAGACCCTCGCCATAATAGCCTATAAACAGCCCATTATAAAGGCAGAGATAGATGAGATAAGAGGGGTAAACTCAGATGGTGCAATAAAGACACTCCTTGAAAGAAGACTTATCAGGATAGTAGGGAAAAAAGAGGCACCCGGAAGGCCCTTTCTATACGGAACGACAAATGAATTCCTTGAATACTTTGGACTTAAGGACCTTACAGAGCTACCGACCCTGAAAGATCTTTCACGGGAAGAGTTTGCATAATGACCTTACCCATGTCCCTTGTATCATAGCCTCCAAGAGAGATAACGGCCTTTCTGAATTCACAATCATTTCTTATGATATCAAGAAGCGCCTTTATCATAGGGAGGCTGAGGGATTCTTCAAGTATAACAAGGTCATATCTCTCCTCTGCTACGGGAATAAAGTAAAGGTCAAAGGCCCTAGCTGCTGAATAAATGCCAAGTCCTACATCAGCCACTCCTGTGGCAACCTTTGATGCAACAGCTGTATGGGTAAAGTCCTCCATCTCATAACCCTTAATCCTTGATGGATCAATATTTAACTCCTTCAGGTGTTTATCAAGAAGGAGCCTTGTACCTGAACCTCTCTGCCTGTTAACAAAGATAATATCATTCCTTGTAAGGTCTTCAAAACCCTTTATTGCCTTTGGATTACCTTTTTTAACAATCAATCCTTGCTGCCTGTATACAAGGTTAATTATTACAAAGGATTCTCCCTGAAGAAGTCTCTTCACATAGGGGATATTATATTCACCTGTCGCTTCATCAAGAAGGTGCGTGCCTGCCACATGGCATTCCTTCCTTCTAAGCGCAATAAGACCACCCATGGAACCAACATTTGCGGAAGAAAGACTGTATAGTGGATAATGACTTTTGAGGAAGTTTAGAAGGAGGTCTATGGTGTTGTCATGACTTCCTATAAAAACAATAGTGTTTATAAGGTGCTCCTTTTCCCTTAAAAGTTTTACCTTTATCTTTGAACCTGCCTCTATCCCTTCACTGTTTGCCGGGATCTGAAGGAGCCCATCTGCCCTCACAAGAGACATCATCAAACCAGCTCCCCTGCCAAGAGGAGTAGCAATAAACTTACCCGAGACAGAACCTATCTTTAATCTGATAAACTCCTCCACACCAAGTGTGGATGATATATTTCTTGAAAGTATTGCCTCTATATCCTGCCCCTCTGGATGCTCTATACCCTGAAGGATAAAAAGCAATGGCCTTACAAATAATTCAAAGGCTATAAAGGCAGAGACAGGATATCCAGGTATGCCTATTACAGGTTTATTATTGACTATGCCCAGGAGGACTGGTTTACCAGGTTTTATATTCACTCCATGCACAATAACCTCACCGATCTCATTCAGCACATCTCTTGTCAGGTCTTCTCTTCCAAGAGAAGAACCTCCTATTATCAGTATAAGGTCGGACTCAGGACAGGCTTTAAGAACCTGCCCTTTAAGGGTCTCTTTATCATCAGGGGTAATGGCATATCTTATATATTCTGAACCAGTATCCTCTATAAGTCCGGCGAGGAATCTTGAGTTGAATTCTATAATATTACCTCTTTTAAGTTCTGAGCCTGGCTCAACTATCTCTGTCCCTGTAGGGATGATAGTAACAACCGGCCTTTTCCTGACCCAGACCTCTGTATTCTGAGAGGCAAGCATTGCACCTATGTGGAAGGCTGTTATCCTTTCATTTCTTGATATTATTAATTCTCCTGTAAGGATGTCCTCTCCTGCTATCCTCACATTCTGCCATGGCGTAAGGGCCTCTCTGAGCTCTATAAATTCCTGACCATCCCTTTTAACAATATTTACATCCTCTATCATTACCACAGCATTCATATCCTCTGGCACGGGATCACCTGTATCTACCCTGAGGCAATCCCTTCCGATCTGTAAAAAAACAGGAGTCCTATCGGATGCACCAAGGGTATCTGAAAACCTCAAGGCAAAACCATCCACTGCAGAGGCATGAAAAAAAGGAGAGCTTATCCTTGCCCATACAGGCCTTGAGCTGAGCCTGCCCTTTGAAAGGATAGTCTCTACCTTTTCCTCGGGAAGGGGGCATAGATAAGGAAAAACCTTCTCCCTCAGGGTTTTTAACCAGAGTTCCTTTGCATCAGGAAAGGAAAGATTTGTCCTGTATATCTTTTCTGACATTATAGATATGAAAAATCATATAAATTGCATTTTATTCGGGATGAGTCTTACCCATCAGGAATAACGGACACGGATAACTCCTCTTATATTTTTAGATATCTAACTGCTTACTTCTGTTTTCTGGCCTCTGACTTCTGCCTTCTTGGATTGCATACAGGAATGTCCATCAAAGACCGCTCCCTCTGAGATTGAGAGCTTCTGAGTACATATCTCACCGCTTACCTGTGCCTTGTGCTTGATCTCTATTGTCTCTGTAGAGTTTATATTACCCTCAACCTTTCCTCCGATAACTATTCCTCGAGAATTTATCTCTCCTTTAACCTTTCCTGCCTCTCCTATGATTATCCAGTCGGCATTCAAGGTGCCTTCAAAGACTCCATCAATCCTCACTGTACCCTTTGAATTCAACTCACCCTTAAAAAAGGTATCTGGCCCAATAATTGTCTCCACTCCCTGCTGTTTCTTTGTAAACATCAATAGCTCTCCTTTAGATAAGATATTGGATTCATATGAGCCCCGTTCTTCCACACCTCATAATGGACATGAGGCCCTGTGGTAATTCCTGTATTACCCGAAAGGGCAATCACATCTCCTCTCTTTACCCTCTGACCCACCTTTACAAGATTCTCCTTATTATGGGCATAGGCAGTGGTAAAGCCATGACCGTGCTCTATAATAACTGTATAGCCACTTCCTGCTGTCCAGCCTGAAAAGACAACTATACCATCTGCTGTTGACTTCACATCAGTACCAGCAGGTACAGAGATATCTATCCCTGAATGAAAGGCTATCTCTCCAAATTTAGGATGTGTCCTTTCACCATAACCAGAGGTTATTACACCCCTTACAGGCCATCCAAGTGGTGTGGAGCGGTAAATGTCTCTTTGCTCGGAAAGATATTTTTTAATCTCTGTGACGGTCTCTACCGTCTCCTCAATCTGTTTTCTTAATGCCTCCATATCAACTGAGCCCGTGTCAGTTACCTCCACAGCCTCAAGGACATCCTTTTTTGATTTCAGTGAAAAAAGCTTTCTGAATTCAGCCTCTGCCTTTTGAAGTGATGATATGGTGGACTTGAGCTCAATGAATTGATTCATAAAATAGGATAGCCTGTTTTTCATATTATAATATTCATAGGTCTTTACTGCGATTGAAATAACATATATTGTTCCAGCACACCACAGAAATACTGCAATTGCTATTGCTGAAAATGGAACCTTTATTGCAACAGGTTTTGTTCTCGCATGAGGAACAAGCATAACAGTAACAGGAGTAAAGACCTTCTTGAGAAAGATCCTTAATTTATACATATCTTACCCCCTTGTTACCTTTCTCAATAATACCAATCTGATAGGCAGTATAACCTGCCTTCTGAAGGACTTTTATAGCACCCTCTCCCTGTCCTTCAGGCACGATAATAATATAACCTATTCCCATATTAAAAGTCCTGAACATCTCATCCTCTGGTACTTCACCAAGTCTCTGAAGGAACCTGAAGATAAACGGTACAGGCCAGGAATCCTTATATATTACTGCAAAGGCATCAGCAGGGAAGACACGGGGCAGGTTTCCTGTAATGCCTCCACCTGTTATATGTGCCATACCTTTTACGCTTATCTCTGATTCTTTCAATGCCTTGAAGGCCTTTACATATATTCTTGTTGGTCTGAGCAACTCTTCTCCAAGGCTCATACCTATCTCATTAAAATATTGAGAGAGACTCAATTCATTCCTTGTAATGATATGCCTGACAAGGGAATAACCGTTGCTGTGCAATCCACTTGAGGATATGCCAATGATAAGATCTCCTTTTTTAATATCTTTACCTGTAATAATCTCATCCTGCTCAACAACTCCAACGGCAAAACCGCATAGGTCATATTCTTCTGCCTGATAAAATCCCGGCATCTCAGCAGTCTCACCACCTATAAGTGAGCAACCAGCCTCACGGCATCCTTCTGCGATACCTTTTATAATATGAACTGCCTTATCTGAAGATAGTTTTCCTGTTGCAATATAGTCAAGGAAAAATAATGGCTCAGCCCCGCAGGTGAGGATGTCATTAACACACATGGCAACAAGGTCTATTCCAACAGTGTCATGTTTATCAAGCATGAAGGCAATTTTCAGCTTTGTACCAACTCCATCCGTACCACTTACAAGTACAGGTTCTCTATATCTCTTGAGGTCAAGTTTAAAAAGGGCATTGAAGGAGCCTATGTCAGAGAGCACCTCTGGCCTGAAGGTCGACTTTGCCATAGAGCTAATGAGCTTGACAAACCTGTCAGCCTCTTCAATATCCACACCTGAATCCCTGTAAGTAAGCCCCATATCTATCTCCTCACTAATATACATTATCTCAAAATATGCTTAAATATTCAAGAAAAAAATTAAGGGTGTTGAATTTTAGACCGAGAAGATTTATTCTATTACATGGAACAGAAGAGGCTTATTGAGGAAGCAGAAAAATATTTAATGAATACCTACAGGAGATACCCTATTGTCCTTAGAAAGGGCTCGGGGGTAAAGGTCTATGGGATTGATGGAAAAGAATATCTTGACTTTGTTGGGGGAATAGCAGTAAACATACTCGGGCATTGTCCGAGGAAGGTAGTAATAGC
Source organism: Thermodesulfovibrionales bacterium (assembly GCA_041082235.1). Classification (GTDB taxonomy): domain Bacteria; phylum Nitrospirota; class Thermodesulfovibrionia; order Thermodesulfovibrionales; family CALJEL01; genus CALJEL01. The sequence goes on from JBDOIG010000266.1 coordinate 6,160, forward strand.
AGTACAGAAACAGGTTCAGAGATTGATTCATGTTTCTAATCTTTATCACATAGAGCCACAGATAAAACTTGCCAAGCTCCTTGTAGAAAATAGCTTTGCTGATAGGGTCTTTTTTTGTAATTCCGGTGCAGAGGCTAATGAAGGAGCCATAAAGCTTTCAAGAAAGTTTACAAAGGAATTCCTTTCACCTGACAGATATGAGATTATCACCTGCCACGGTTCTTTTCATGGAAGGACCTACGGTGCACTTACAGCAACTGCTCAGGAGAAATTTCATAACGGCTTTGGTCCCCTTCTACCTGGTTTTAAGTATGTTCCCTTTAATGATATAGAAAGTCTCAGAAAGGCAATAGATAAAAATACCTGTGCAGTAATGATTGAACCAATTCAGGGAGAAGGCGGGGTAAGGATCCCTGATGAGGGGTACCTGAAAGAGGTAAGAGGTCTATGCGATGACAATGGTATCCTCCTCATACTTGATGAAGTCCAGACAGGCATGGGAAGGACTGGCAGGCTCTTCTGTCATGAACATTATGGCATAAGGCCTGATATAATGACCCTTGCAAAAGGTCTCGGTGCCGGTATCCCTATCGGCGCTATCCTTGCCACAGAAAATGTATCAAAGGCATTTACACCCGGGACCCATGCCTCCACCTTTGGAGGTAATCCTGTTGCCTGTGCTGCAGCAATAGCAACCATTGAGACCATGCTTGAAGATGACTTTATCCTTGACAATGTTAGAAGGATGGGAAGCTACTTGCTTGAAAGACTCCATGGTTTAAAGAGAGATTTTCCTGATATAATACTTTCTGTAAGGGGAATGGGCCTTCTTGTAGGTATGGAATTACTGAGGGATTGCACTGATATTGTACAGGAATGCCTCAAGAGAGGATTACTCATAAATTGCACAGCAGGCAATGTGCTCAGATTTACTCCACCCCTGACAGTGGAAAAAAAACACATAGATGTTTGTATAGATATACTTGAGGAGGTCATTACAGAACTGAAATGAAAAAAGATTTTTTAAGGATCTTTGACCTCACAGAAAATGAGGTCTCTGGAATACTCATAAGGGCATCTGAACTTAAATCAGGTGTTGATAAAATGAAGTGCCCCCTGATAGGTAAATCAATCGGGCTTCTTTTTGAAAAACCATCTACAAGGACGAGGGTATCCTTTGATACAGGTATCTATCAGATGGGAGGCCATCCAGTTTATATGACACCTCAGGAATTACAGCTCGGTCGTGGTGAAACCATAGAGGATACTGCAAGGACACTTTCAAGGTATCTTGATGCCATAGTTATAAGGACATTCAGTCACGAAAAGCTCATAAGATTCAGTGAAGCCTCCTCCATACCTGTTATTAATGGACTGAGTGACCTCCATCATCCCTGTCAGGCGCTTGCAGACCTGATGACCATATTGGAAAAAAAGGGGAAACTCAAAGGCCTGAAAATTGCCTACATCGGAGATGGAAACAATGTGGCAAACTCCCTCATAGAAGCAGCAGCCATTACAGGAATGAATATAACCATTGCCTGCCCTGAAGGTTATGAGCCTGATGGAGAGGTACTGGAAAGGGCAAGGGAGATCTCAAGCTCGGAGATAGTGATTGTAAGGGATCCCAAAGAGGCTGCCGGGATGGCCCATGTGGTATATACAGATGTATGGGTGAGCATGGGTCAGGAAAAAGAGGCCGAGGAAAAGAAGAGACATTTTAAAGGCTATCAGATAAATAGCTCCCTTCTTCAATGTGCAAGACCTGATGCAATAGTGATGCACTGCCTTCCTGCTCACAGAGGAGAAGAGATTACAGATGAAGTTATTGATGGAGCGCATAGTGTTGTTTTTGACCAGGCAGAAAACAGACTCCATGTTCAAAAGGCACTTTTAGAATTTTTACTTCAGAAGAAAGATTAATGGCTGGCATCCTTTCTGTCATACCTCTTGGAGGCCTTGAAGAGATAGGCCTCAATATGACTGTCTTTCAGTATGACTCCCAGATGATAATTGTGGATGCTGGATTAATGTTTCCAGAAGAGGATATGCTCGGGGTGGACTTTGTGATACCAGACTTTTCCTATGTTATGGACAATAGAGATAAACTCCTTGGTATCATTATAACCCATGGTCATGAAGACCACACAGGCGCCTTACCCTTCCTGCTTAAAGAGATACAAGTCCCTGTATATGCAACTCCTCTCACAGCCGGTCTAATAAAAGAAAAACTCAGAGAAGGAGGTGTAAAAACAGATATCATCACAGTAAGACCACGGGAGAAGATTCAACTCGGGGCATTTGATATTGAATTCATAAGGGTAACTCACAGCATAGTGGATGGAGTTGGTCTCGGGATTAGCACACCTCTTGGAAGAATCATTCATACAGGAGACTTTAAACTTGACCCAACACCTGTTGATGGGGAGCTAATGGATCTGCACAAATTTACGGAATACGGAGAAAAGGGTACACTCCTCATGCTCTCTGACAGCACAAATGCAGAAAAAGGTGGCTTCACCTTCTCAGAAAAAGAAGTAAGAAGGATCTTTGAGGATATATTTGCAAAGACAAAGGGAAGGATAATAATTGCCACCTTTGCATCAAACATCCACAGGATTCAGCAGGCAATAGATGTGGCAGTAATGTTTGGAAGAAAGGTCTTTCTCTGTGGTAAAAGCATTGTCTCCAATGCCCAGATAGCGCTTGAGCTCGGCTATCTCAAGATACCTGATAAGACATGGCTCAGGATTGACGAGCTCAATAAATTGAGTGATGACAAAGTCGTGATAATAACAACAGGAAGTCAGGGTGAACCTATGAGTGTACTTTC
>JBDOIG010000083.1:0-1989 GCA_041082235.1 Thermodesulfovibrionales bacterium
GCCACAAAGAATCCACCTGTCTATCCTGATGAGATTTTTATAATTACCACCTCAACAGGCAAGAGATGTATTGAAGATGCCCTGTTTAAAAGAAATATCCTTCAGGAGTTTCAAAAAGAGTATAATCTGCCAGAGATTCCCTTAACAAATGATTCAATAATAGTATTAAAGAACAGCAATGGCGAAGAGCTTCAGGATATAAGAAATGAAAGAGATAATACAATAGCTGGAAATTTTATTACTAATTTTATTAGAGAAAAGACCATGGATAGGAGTGTAAGACTGCATTGCTCCATTGCAGGTGGTAGAAAGACCATGGGATTCTATCTCGGCTCAGCATTGCAGCTTTTCGGAAGACCCTGGGACAGGCTTTATCATGTCCTTGTAAGCCAGGAATTTGAATCTAATCCTGAATTTTTTTATAAACCTAAAATGGATAAGATTATTAGATATAAAAAACAGGATGGCACGATTGTGGAGTTAAATACTGCTGATGCAGAGATTGAGCTTGCTGAACTTCCTTTTATCAGACTCGGTGGCAAGATAGAATTTCATGGAAGGGAACTTGAAGAGCTCGTAGCAGAGGGTCAGAGCGAGATTGATACCGCAACCCTTCAGCCTGTTCTTGAAGTGAATCTCAGGGAAAGAACAATTAAGATCGGGCTTCATACAGTAGAGATGATCCCTGTGCACTTGATGATATATACAGCCTTCTTAAGACAGAAGATAGAGCATTGCAGGTATCCTGAAAAGACTTATTGCAGTGAGTGTATTGATTGTTTCCCTGTGCTCATAGATTTTTCTTCAAGGCAGGCACTTGAGAAGATGGCAGAAGATTATAAAAAAATCTACTGGGGCCAGCCATTTAAGGCTGATGAGTTAAAGGAAAAGTGGAAGGATGGTATAGAGATAGAACCTTTAAGACAATACATAACAAAGATAAACAAAACCCTTAAAGATGAAATTGATGAAAAGCTTCTACCTTACTGTCAGATATCTTATCTAATGTAAGACTTTATGGTGCCACAAGGTATGGCATGAAAATAGAAAAAGGTAAGATCAAAATCAATATATAAATAAGGAGGAGTCTATGAAAAACTTTGTCCTGAAAGTCGGGCAGACTTTAATAGGTATTATGGTAGTCCTCGGGATAGTTATGAGTATCATCTATGCCTATGCTATTGCTTCAATCCCTGGACTCGGTAATTACAGCATTATAGCGTTTTTAACAATTGCTGCATTCGGAATAGCAGCTGTGATACTCGGTGCCTTTTTGATTTATCTATTGATTGACATAAGGGATAACTTATGTTCTATAAATAAAAAATTAGGCGATGGAAGGGGAGCTTAAAATGCCAGGTTTATCCGTCATAATTGTTGTAAGTTTTTTAATACTTTTTTTGATTTCCAGTATAAGGATTGCTCAGGAATATGAGAGGATAGTTGTATTCAGACTCGGAAGGGTTCTTGAGAGGGCAAAGGGTCCTGGTATTGCGCTGATACTACCGATTATTGATAGACCTGTAAGGGTTGACCTCAGGGAGTTTGTCATTGATATACCTGAGCAGACCTGTATAACAAAGGATAATGCTCCAATATCAATAGATTTTCTTATCTACATGAGGGTTATTGATCCTGTGACCTCCATAGTAAGTGTTCAGAACTTTGAGGTAGCTGCAAGGGGGCTTGCCACGACCACCCTCAGGGCAGTAATAGGTGATATACCCCTTGATGATGTGCTTTCCAAAAGGGAAGATATAAACAAACAGCTCCAGATCAAGCTTGATGAGGTTACAAGCAGATGGGGTGTAAAGGTAACAGCTGTTGAGATAAGGGAGATCACACCTCCTAAAGAGGTAAAGGATGCCATGACAAAGCAGATGGCAGCTGAGAGGACAAGGCGGGCAATGGTTACCGAGGCAGAGGGTGTGAAGCAGTCCCAGATACTCAAGGCAGAGGGTGAAAAGCAGGCAAAGATACTTGAGGCAG
>JBDOIG010000303.1:0-6740 GCA_041082235.1 Thermodesulfovibrionales bacterium
CAAAAGATAGCTGTCAGGGTAAAGAAAGGAAAGGCCTGGGTTTTCTGGAATGGAAGAGAACTTGGTGGTGGACCTTTTGATGTTGACAGGATAAAAAGGGGATTTGTTGGTATATACGCAAATTATGTAGGAGGCCTTGGAGAGGCAACAACAAAGGTTGATTCCTTTTTATTGAAGGAGGAATGAAAACGAGGAGGAGGGGACTATGAAGATATTAATAATGTCTATCGTCTTTTTGCTTTATCTTCATTCTCAGGCTTTCGGAGTGGCTGACTCAAACTTATCCGTAAGCCCTGAAACAGGTGCCTGTATAGGCTGCCATTCTTCATATACACCTGGCATTGTTGAAGACTGGCTCTTAAGCAGGCATTCCAAGACAAGCCCTGAAGATGCCTTAAAATTGCCCCTTCTTTCAAGAAGAATCTCAGCAGAGAGCATTTCGGATAGTCTTAGAAAAAATATTGTTGGCTGTTATGAATGTCATGGTCTTAATCCTGAGGCACATAAAGACAATTTTGAGCATTTCGGTTTCAAGATAAATGTTGTTGTTTCACCAAATGACTGTAAGACCTGTCATCCTGTTGAGGTCTCTCAGTTTTCAGGGAGCAAGAAGGCCCATGCCATTAAGAACCTCATGGAAAATCCTGTTTATCGCACCCTTGTTGACTCAATTGATGGGGTTATAAGAATTGAAAAGGGAAAATTAATTCAGGATAAACCCTCTGACAGCACACTTCATGAGACATGCCTCGGGTGTCACGGAACTAAGGTTGAGGTGAGGGGTATGAAGACAGTGAGCACCAGGATGGGAGAGATATCAATTCCCGTGCTTACAAACTGGCCAAATCAGGGAGTTGGAAGAGAAAATCCTGATGGAAGCCTTGGTGCCTGTACAGCCTGTCATCCAAGACATAGCTTCTCAATTGAGATAGCAAGAAAACCCTATACCTGTGCCCAGTGTCATCTTGAACCAGATGTGCCTGCCTGGAATGTTTATAAAGAAAGCAAGCACGGAAATATCTATTTTTCAAAATATCAGGAATGGGATTTTAAAGCAGTTCCATGGACAGCTGGTAAAGACTTTAAAGCTCCGAGCTGTGCAACCTGTCACAACAGCCTCATTGTTACTCCCGACGGAGAAATTGTTGCTGAGAGGACCCATGACTTCGGTTCAAGATTATGGGTGAGGCTTTTTGGTTTGATATACAGCCACAGTCAGCCTAAAGCAGGCAATACTACAATCATCAGAAACAAAGACGGATTGCCCCTTCCTGTAACATTTCTTGGTGAATATGCAAGTGAGTACCTGATAGATAAAGGAGAGCAAGATAGAAGACTCAGCAGGATGAAGGCTATCTGTAATAATTGCCATAATATAGACTGGATAGATGGACATTTTAAGAAACTTGAGATAACCTTAAAAGAAGCTGATGAGATGACCTCTGCTGCAACAAAAATACTTCTTAAGGCATGGGAAAAGGGACTTGCTGATAAAAATAATCCCTTTGATGAGCCGATTGAAAAACTCTGGATAAAACAGTGGCTCTTTTATTCCAATTCCATCAGGTACGCCTCTGCCATGACAGGAGCACCTGATTATGCAGCCTTCAAGCTCGGCTGGTGGGAGCTAAGCGATAATCTCAAGAAGATGAAGGAGCTGTCTGAGATTAAAAGTTCCTTTAAAAAGCGATAGCCATATTTTGGCCTTTTATCACAAGACGATATCTGTTATTCCTAAAGTCAAATCACTTTTATTACTATTTTGAAATGTCCCGGGCATATCTTTTTTATATGTCATGGCGAACCCTTTTCCCTTAGAAATTGCTTTCGGCACTTCGTGCCTCACATTGACAGCAGGAAAGGGCTTTTAAACTGTGCATTTAGTTAGAGTTCTTGAGGTTTTTCAGGAGTTTTTCTTATATGTGACATTCTGATATAGTAATTATGTGTGAAACATTTTGATATAGTAACCACACGGAAGCGCGAAAACTTGACTTAGATTATCCTTTTGGATTATCATAAGTACTCATAAAAATAAAATTTTAAGGAGCTTTATCATGAAGACTGCCTTTACTAAGAAATCCGAGATTGAAAGAAAATGGTATGTTGTAGATGCTGATGGTGCGGTCCTTGGAAGACTGGCCTCCCGCGTTGCAGCCTATCTAAGAGGAAAACATAAACCTGTATTTACTCCCAATGTGGATACAGGAGATTTCATAATAGTTATTAATGCTGAGAAGGTAAGGCTCACCGGCAAAAAACTTACTGATAAGGTTTATTACTGGCACTCTGGCTACAGAGGAGGTCTTAAGGCAGCTACCCCAAGGGAGATCCTTGAAAAAGCACCTGAGAGATTAATCAAAGAGGCTGTATGGGGTATGCTTCCAAAAAACAGACTTGGCAGAGACTTGATAAAAAAACTTAAGGTATACAGGGGAACTGAGCATCCTCACTCAGCTCAGAAACCCGAGAAACTTGAGATAAAATAGTTATACGGAGGATTTATGGAAATCACATATAATGCTACTGGAAGAAGAAAGAGGTCTATCGCAAGGGTCTGGCTTAAACCTGGGACTGGTAATATCCTTGTAAATCAAAAACCTGCAGATTCCTACTTCCCGAGAGAGACCCTCCGTATGGTTATAAGACAGCCACTTGAGATAACAGGCACTGTAAGTAAATATGACATTTATGCCCTTGTAGAGGGTGGTGGACTTACAGGACAGGCAGGTGCCCTGAGACATGGCATCGCAAGGGCACTTATCAAAATGGATGCTGACCTGAGAACACGACTTAAGAAGGAAGGGCTGCTTACAAGAGACCCGAGAGAAGTAGAAAGAAAGAAATACGGTCAGAAAAAGGCAAGAAAGAGATTCCAGTTCTCAAAGAGATAACCTATTATCTCCCTATCAACTTAGAACTAACTATATGTTCTCAATCGCTATATGCGGAGGAAGTGGTTATACAGGTGTTGAATTATTAAGACTCCTGCTGGCTCATCCAGATGTGGAGATAAAGGCCATAACATCTGAAAAATCAGCAGGGAAAAAGATTGGTGAACTTTTTCCTCATTTAAAAGACATTTCTAATCTTGTCTTTGAACCACTTGAAAAAGAAAAAATCAGGGATAAGGCTGAGGTCTTTTTCCTCGCCCTTCCCCATGGGACCTCGCAAGAGGTAGCAGACTATCTTGTGAAGAATGGTAAAAGAGTAATAGACCTTTCAGCAGACTACAGGCTTAAGGACCCCATGGTCTATGAAGAATGGTATAAAACCCCTCACCGGTTTATGGAGTCCCTTTCTAAAGCGGTCTATGGATTACCAGAACTATACAGAGAAAAGATTAAAAACGCCACTCTCGTGGCAAATCCAGGATGTTATCCAACAGGTGCAATCCTGGCACTCTATCCAGCAATAAAAAAGGGATTAATTGATGAGAACTCGCTGGTAATAGACTCAAAATCAGGTGTGTCAGGAGCAGGGAGAAAGGCAGAGCTTACCTACTCTTTTTGTGAGATAAATGAATCCTTCAGGGCTTATGGCATAACAACCCACAGACATACTCCGGAGATAGAACAGATACTGAGTGAAATCTCTGGCAATGTAATAAAGGTAAATTTTACACCACATCTAATCCCCCTTAACAGAGGCATACTTACAACAGCCTATGCAAGGCTTAAAAAGGATATCTCCGAAGATGAGGTTGTCAATTTATACAGGGATGCCTATAGAAATGAACCATTTGTAAGGATTTCTGATATCTTACCAGATACAAAATTTGTAAAGGGGACAAACTTCTGTGATATTAAACCTGTGATAAACAAAAGGACGAAAACATTCATAGTGGTATCTGCAATAGATAATCTCGTAAAGGGCGCTGCTGGACAGGCAGTCCAGAATATGAATATTATGCTTGGGATTGAAGAAACAAAGGCACTTAAAGGAGTCTCGCTGTTCCCATGAGTCTCAAGATACCGAGGGGTTTTAAATTTTCAGCAGTAGAGGCAGCAATAAAAAGGCCTGGTAGAAAAGACCTTGCCCTTATTTATTCTGATGTGGATGCCACTGCATCAGCAGTCTTTACAAAAAACCTTGTAAAGGCAGCCCCTGTTAAGCTCTCTATGAAAAAGATCACCTCCCAGAAGGCAAGGGTTATCATTGTCAATAGTGGAAATGCCAATGCCTGTACGGGAAAAAGGGGAATTGACGATACCATTGAGATCATAAAACTCCTGTCAAAGGGTCTCGGTATTGATGAGAGGCTAATCTATCCTGCCTCAACAGGTGTCATAGGAACACCCCTTCCTATGGAAAGGATAAGGTCAGCCCTTCCAGAGCTTATATCAGGACTTGGAAAGTCAACGCTTGAAGATGTGGCAAGGGCTATCATGACCACAGATACATTTCCCAAATATATATCAGCTGAGCTAAAGGTGGGAAATGAAACGGGTACTATTTCTGCAATTGCCAAAGGAGCAGGGATGATAAATCCCTCTATGGCTACCATGCTATGCTTTGTAATTACAGACCTCTCCATAGATAAAGACGCACTTTCAAAGGCCCTGAAAGAGGCAGTGGATCTATCATTCAACAGGATTACAATAGATGGCGAGACATCAACAAATGACATGGTGATGATGATGGCAAACTCCCTTGCAGGTAATGATACCATTTCCTTAAAATCAAAATCTTACAAGGATTTTAAAAAGGCACTTAATTATGTCACAGAGGAACTTGCAAAGATGATTGTCAGGGATGGAGAGGGTGCTACAAAGGTAATAAGGGTCATTGTTAGAGGTGCTCCAAGTAAAAGGGATGCTGAGCTGGTATCAAGGTCTGTTGCAAATTCACTTCTTGTAAAGACAGCCCTTTATGGTAATGATGCAAACTGGGGCAGGATAATGTCTGCCATTGGTGCATCTGGTGCAAAGGTAATTGAGGAAAAGATTGATATATACTTTAATCATCTCCAGATAGTGAAGAAGGGAACAAGTGCAGGGAATGACTCCACCGCAAACGAACTTCTTAAGAGCTCCAAAGAATTTAATCTATTCATAGACCTCGGTTCAGGGAAGGAAGAATTCTCTGTGCTTACCTGTGACATCTCAGAAGATTATGTAAGGATAAACGCCGAATACAGGACATAAATGGAGGTGGTTTATCTCAAAGAGACCTCCCGTATCCTTGCAGGACACCTCTGGGTCTTTCAAAATGAGGTAGCTGGTTCATTAAAAAAATATGAGCCATGTACCATCGTAGAATTAAGAGACAGGAAAGACCAGTTCCTCGGAATTGGCTATATTAACCCTCATTCCCTTATCACCATAAGACTGCTTACAAGAAGAAAAGAGAGGATAAATCGCAGTTTCTTTGAAACACGAATAAAGGATGCTATTTCTTTCAGGGAAAGAATCCTTCCTGATATGAATTCCTGCAGGTTGATTTACAGTGAATCTGACCTCCTTTCAGGTTTAATAGTAGATAAATATTCAGACTGGCTTGTTATCCAGAGCCTCACAGCAGGGATGGATAGATTTCTGCCGCAGATTGTTGAAATTCTTGATGATCTGATAAAGCCATCTACAATATTTCTTAAAAATGACACTCCACTGAGAACACTGGAAGGCCTTGAGCTGAAAACAGAATTTATTAAAGGCACAGGAGAGCACCTGCCAGTGATAAAAGAGGGTGATATATCCTTAAAAGTTGATCCTGTCCATGGTCAAAAAACAGGTTTTTTTCTTGATCAAAGGGAAAACAGATTATTGCTCTCAGAATTGATAAAAGAAAGCAGAGGCCTTGATCTTTTCTGTTATACAGGTGCATGGGGACTGCAACTTGCAAAAAAAGGCTGCCAGGTGCTTTTTATTGATGACTCAGAAAAGGCACTCGCAATTGCAAAAGAAAATGCAGAATTAAATGGCATCTCTCAGAGATGCACTTTTTTGAAGACCGATGTCTTTGATTATCTATCAGCTCAAGGAAAGGAAGACCTTGATTTCATTGTTCTTGACCCTCCTGCCTTTGTTAAGGCAAAGGCAAAGATAGAAGAGGCCCTCAGGGGATATAGATTTATCAACAGCACCTGCATGAGACTTCTGAAAAAAGGTGGTATTCTTGCAACCTCCTCCTGCTCCCATCATATCTCAAGAGAGCTATTCCTTGAGCTTTTAAGGCAGGCTGCAAGGGGTGCTGGAAGGACAATAAGGATAATTGAATTCAGGTCTCAGGCAAAGGACCATCCTGTGCTTCTCCAGGTGCCAGAAACAGAATACCTAAAATGTGCAATCCTGCAGATTTTATAAGTCCTTGATTTTTAAAGATTTCATAATTTCTAAAATTAGAATTTATAGATAACCTCATATTGCCTCTTGACATTTATTTCAATTTCTGGTATTAATAAATTATCAAACGCCTCGTTACCTCCCCTTAGGCTGCCTGTCCAATGCCCACGGACGGTAGCCTCTTTTTTTATAATGTTATTAAATTATACCTCCTCGTTCCAAAGCCCAGCCTTTCAGCCTCTTCAATCTGAAGGATATAGGGCTTATTATGCAGGGCCATTAATATGTCATCACCCTTTTTAATACCCGTCTCCTCTGCAAGGGACTCTGGAAGCGGTGTCTTTCCTGTTATAAGGTCAAGGCTTGCCTGCTCTATGGCAACTATATCATCTGAGATAAGTATCCCCTGATCCTGCACAACAGGAACCTCAGCAGCAGGCATGCAGTCACATTCAG
>JBDOIG010000029.1:0-5020 GCA_041082235.1 Thermodesulfovibrionales bacterium
ATAAATTCGGTGCCCATGACAATCCATTAAGAAGGCTCCTTGCCTCCCTCGGTATGACCTCACCATCTGACCCTGAGGAAGAAGACTTCTGCTACAGATGTCACAGCAGGACAACTGACACAAATCCTGGCGGAGGACCTGCAAAGACAACTGCTGGAAAGGACTGGTATGGCATTGCTAATATGAGCTCAATTTCTGAGCAGATATTCTCACTATTTTCAAAGACCCGTGTGCATCCTGTAGCCTCTTATTCAGGAAGGCATAAGCCAACAGATGGTTCTGCTTACAATGATGGCTCTTTAACAGGCACAAACAGACATGCTGAATGTGCAGACTGCCATAACCCGCATGGTGCAAATGCTCAAGACCCCCTTAAAGGTGCATCAGGTGTGAATGTTACAAATCCAACAACTCAGTTCACGGACCTTACATCCACTAATTATTCCTATGTGGCTGATGCCTCAACACCTGTTACGCAGCCAAATGGAACAACTGTCTATCTTGACTATAAGGTCTGTCTTAAATGCCATTCTAACTGGGCATATGGCGCTGAAACAAATGCACCAAATCCAACACCATCTGCCACATGGCAGCAGACAAATATGGCTAAGGAGTTTAATGTGAACAACTACTCCTATCACTATGTTGAAGGTGATAAAACCACTGCTGCCGCACTTCCAACAAATGGCACTGGCTGTAGTAAATGGGGTCCTCTTGCTGGAAGCACACAGATACCAAGGGCAAGCATAAACTATGGCAATTTCAATACTACATATATAGGGATAATGGAGCCATCCCTGGCTGGTGCAACAAATGCCCAGATAAGGAGTGCAAAACTGAGATGCAGTAGCTGCCATGGAACAGATGGGGCATCATCCACAACACCTGAAGGACCCCATGGCTCTGCCTATAATTTTATCTTAAAGGTGCCAAGTGGGAGTAGTTATACAGTATGGAACAACACAGTCAACCGAAGTGGAAATGTCTGGTGCTTTAACTGCCATGACCCTAACTTTGGAAGTACAGGGTTTGTATCAGGTGGTACAAATCTCCATACACAGAAGCATAACGGAAGACCCTGCCAGAATTGTCATATTGCAATACCCCATGGATGGAAGAGGTACAGGTTACTTAAGTTCTCAGACTGTGATAGTGCTCCATATAATGGGACAGGCACTACTGGTTTGACAAGTGGATTAAACTGGAAAAACAGCGGTCAATGGCAGGAGAACGATTGCCACAGTGCTGGACTGAACGGGTGCGGTTAATCTTTTAGAGCTAAGGTCATATGTGTGAAGATAATAGATACCCTGAGGTCAAGGCGTTATGCAGTAACATTTATAATTCTCATAATAGCCTCTTTTGTCCTTGCAACAGTAATTCCCCAGAGGACAAGGATGAGCGAGGCCGAGTGGTTTCGGCTTCGCTCAAACTATCCTGAGTTTATTGAGATAATTTCCTTCACAGGCCTTGACCATGTCTATACAAGCTGGTGGTTCCTTGCTATTGTAGTGCTCTTTTCCATTAATATCAGCCTCAATCTATCTGACAGGATAAGGGCTTCATGGAGGCAGTTTCAGGACATCAGACCACTGAGTCCTTCTGAGATAAAGACCTTACCCTTGAATGCAGTAATATCCCTATCAGGTGATAAAGACCAATTCTTTAAAGAAGCAGAAAAAATATTAAAGGATTTCAGGTACAGACTTAAAAGGCATAATCAGGGCCTGACTGCACAAAAGGCAAGGATAGGTTATTTCTGGATACCCCTTTTCCATGGCTCAATATTGATTGTCCTCTGTGGTGTCCTGATAAGCGGGCTTTTCCGTTTCAGTGGCACTGTTGAGCTATCAGAGGGACAGGAATTCCATGGAAGGGAAGAGGAGTTTATCAATAGATGGTATGGTCTTTTGAAATACAGACCTGAGATGGGCTTCTCCATAAGATTGAATAGATTCAATGTTGAATACTGGGATAGGGGCCATCCAAAACTTTATCAGGGTTTTATTGAGGTGAGGGACAGAGGGGGAGATGTCTTAACAAAGGCAGTTGAGATGAATGAGCCACTAAAATACAGGGGATACAGTTTTTATCAGACAAGATACTGGGGATACTCAGCCCTTTTCGGACTATTAAGGAATAATGCCCAGGAGCTTACAGGCTATGTGAACCTTCCATATAAAGAGAGGTATGATAATGTGATTCTTAAACAGGATTTTTTGATTCCAGAAACAGGGCTAAGGGCCTTTCTTGATTATGAGCCGGCCAGTAAGATATTAAGGATGGAGATAAAGGATGGTCTTAAGACTATTGTTAATGGAATCCTGAAGGAAGGTGACTATATTAAACTCAATGACCACACACTCCGACTTCACAGGATTGTAAAATGGACAGGCCTTTATATATCCTATGACCCTGGGGTTATAGTAGTGTATACAGGTTTTGCCCTTATGGTACTTTCATCCCTTGGAATGGTCTTTCTGTATCCTAAGAGGTTATGGCTATCCTTTGAGGATAATACCTTGTTAATTGGTGGTGATGCAGGAAGGAGAAGGGTAGAGTTCAGGGAAGAGTTTATTAAGATTGTAGAGGCCTTAAAAAGGATGACATTATGAACTGGGAGATAATACTCTACTGGACAGCCACGACCTTTTACGGGATTGCTGGTGCTATAGCAATCTCTGGTTTTGTCTTCAAGAAAGAGAGACTTATAAATATTGCCTTAGGGCTCTCAGCAGCAGGGCTTGTTATTCATGGTATTTCCATAATAATCAGGTGGAAGTCTGTAGGACACGGGCCTTATATAAACATGTATGAGGTTATGAGTTCAGATGCCTGGGTGGCTATGGCATTTTATCTCCTGCTACAGATAAAGTATAGATTTCTTAAGAGGGCTGCCTTTATTGTAATACCGATTGTATTCCTATCAATGGGTTTTGGCATAATGAGCACAACAGAGCCAATACCACTTCCTCCATCTCTAAGGAGTTACTGGCTCATACTCCATATAGTCTTTGCAAAGCTCTGCAGTGCCTCCTTTCTTGTTGCCTTTGGCCTTGCAGGTCTTTATCTTTTAAAACTCTCAAGGCCTGAGGCCGAATTTTTATCAAGACTTCCTACCCCTGAAAGAATGGATATCCTTATATACAGATTTAATGCCCTCGGTTTTGCCTTTTTAAGTATAATGATAATAGCTGGCTCCATATGGGCAAATAATGCCTGGGGAAGATACTGGGCCTTTGACCCTGTTGAGACATGGTCTTTAATAACATGGCTTGCCTATGGCATGTATTTACATCTAAGACTTAACAGAAACTGGCTTGGTAAAAGGTCCGCCTATTTAACAATTGCTATCTTTGTGCTTTCTGTGCTTTCCTTCTTCTTTATTCCCTATTTTTTGAAGACCGTTCATTCAGAGTATCTTGTGAGGTGAGATGAAAAAGGGCTTTATTATATTAATAGTAATTTTAAATGCATGCGGACTCTCATGGACTGAGAAAAAGGAGATAAAGGATACCATTCTCAAATACAACCATGCCCTGATGAAGGCCTATGAGACAGAGGATTTTGAACTTCTTAAAGATATTACAACAGAGAGAGAATTTAAAAAGGTTACTGTCTATATCCAGTCCTATGCTGCAGCAGGTGAGAAGATAAGGGCGATACTGAAGGATATAAAGATAAAGGCAATTAAAGAGAGGGATGAAAGAACTGTAGATGCCTTTACCTTTGAGAAATGGCAATACCAGAGGATAGAGCGCGATACAGGAAAGACCCTTGTGCCAGATACATTATACGAATATGAGATAAGGTATGAGATTATAAGAGATAATAATAAATGGAAGGTTGCATCCCTTAAGGTATTAAGGGAAGAAAAAAAGCAAAATAAAGAATATAGGTTTTGATATGTATAAGAAGAGATTTAAAAAGATACTCCTCATCACCCCTCCCTACCACTCAGGTGTGGTTGAGTCAGCAGGGGTGTGGCTAAATGTTGGCTTTGTATATATAGCAGGCTCACTGAGGGCTGCTGGATATGAGCCATCCATATATGATGCCATGAGCTACGGGCATGGCTATGAGGAGATCACAGAAAGGCTCATAAATGAGAGGCCTGATGTGGTTGCTACCACTGCCTTTACAGCAGTCAGTAAAGAAACACTTGAGGTAATAGGGGTTCAGGATATATTATAGGTATAATATATAATCTAAGGAGGGCCTTATGCCGAACATAAGCATTTATTTAAATGATGAGATATTAGAAGCTGTGAGGGCAAAATCCAGGATTGAGAAATTGCCACTTTCTGCCATCATCAAAGAGGCTATAGAAGAATATCTGAATATATCTGAAAGCAAAAAGGCCCGTGCTCACCTTCTAAAAGTTCTAATAAGAAGACGGCCTCTTGGTGACTGGGAAGAGCTTCATAAAGAAAGGACTCTGGCGGATGCTCACAGGGGTTGATACAGGTTTTTTCTTTGCACTGCAGGATTCAGTTCCCCTTGCTATTAAGATATGGGAAGAAAGGGAAATAGCAACATCAGTTATTGTGTTATATGAATTGCAGAAGAAACTATTACAGAAAAAATTTGAAGATTAGAAGACAATATTGGAGGATATTAGAAAGTCAGTACTGGTGATACCGATTACAATGGATATAGCTTTAAGGGCAGGCAGAATTGCCTATCTTACTGACATGCCGGGATTGGATGTTTTAATACTCAGCTCATTGCTTGAAGCTGGATGCAAAGAAATCTATACAACAGATGCTCATTTTGAGTTGTATCATGAAAGAGGAGTAAGGATTATTAATCTTACAAAAATCGGTTTAAAAGATAAACTTGAAAAAGAAAAATAATGAGCAGACTGACGATAAAAAAGATACTTCTTATCACACCTCCCTATCACTCAGGTGTGGTTGAGTCAGCAGGGGTGTGGCTAAATGTTGGCTTTGTATATATAGCAGGCTCAC
This sequence comes from Thermodesulfovibrionales bacterium, assembly GCA_041082235.1. Lineage (GTDB taxonomy): Bacteria > Nitrospirota > Thermodesulfovibrionia > Thermodesulfovibrionales > CALJEL01 > CALJEL01. The sequence continues at coordinate 4,971 of JBDOIG010000029.1, forward strand.
TGAGGGCTGCTGGATATGAGCCCGTTATATACGATGCCATGAGCTACTGG
>JBDOIG010000035.1:0-6952 GCA_041082235.1 Thermodesulfovibrionales bacterium
ATGAATCTCCATATAAGGATACACTATGGAAGAGATCCCCATCATATGTATGAGGCAATATTTAAGGCCTTTGGAAGGGCCCTCAGAGAGGCAGTCTCAATAGAGCCAGGTCTGAAGGAAGCACCCAGCACTAAGGGAAGGCTGTGAATACCAATTATATAAAATTTAATTTAAGGGTGATACCTTGAATCAAGAGCTTGCAAACGTTGTGAAAATATACTCCACAGGGACCCATCAAGAATTGAGTAACTATCTTGTAGGTAAATCTAAGGATACCTTGATAGGCATGCTCCTGGATTTACTCACCATGTACATAAATGATAAAAACTCTTCAACGATCAGAGAGTTTATAACAGTAACAATAGCAGGGTATACACATAAAGAAGGAAAGATCGGGTATAATGGATTTAAACAGGATGCTTTTGTCTCTGGCAGAACAATAAAGTGTGAAGCCAAACCTAAGAATATTAATACAGAAGAATTTAAAAAATATAAAAAAGGAGAAAGGAAGACAAAGCCTGCAAAATTAAATGGAGGTGGTAATTTTACTGACTATACTCCTCACAGATTGAAGAAAGACAAAAAAGAAAAAGGGCTCAATATGCTCGTGAGTGGATTTATAGATGGAAGGTTGATTTATATTTTAGAATTTCCTTTTAATTCTCCAGATTTTATCAAAAATTTAGAAAAGAAACTCAAAAAGTGGCAGGATAAATTAAAGGGAAGTAGAAGTGTAAAAGGACAATTTTTAAGGAGTGCTGATTTTAATTACAGAGACTATATTAATAGCCATGGCCTTAAGGTCATCTATCTTCTACCTAAATATGAATTAGAAAAATATAAACACTATATCGCTAATGGTTTCTATAAATTTCTCTGGGGTAGGGCTAATGATTAAGACAGCATATCTTAACAAAATAATTTGTGCTGACGTCTTAACTGTGTTAAAGACTTTACCTGATGATTTTGTTGATCTTGGCATAACCTCTCCTCCTTACAATAAAGGAGAAAATAAAAAAGGCTGGTTAGTAAATAGAGTAAAATATTCTGGCGCAAGTGATAAACTCCCTGAAAAGGAATATCAAAAAAATCAGATAGAAGTCTTAAATGAGCTTTTCAGAATTATAAAGCCTGGTGGCTCTTTCTTTTATAATCATAAGTTAAGATGGGAAAGGGGTTTTATGCTCCATCCAATGGACTGGTTGAGAAAGACAAAATGGACAATCAGACAGGAGATAATATGGGATAGGATGATTGCGGGTAATATAAGGGGCTGGAGATTCTGGCAGATTGAAGAGAGAATTTACTGGTTGTATAAACCTAAAGGAAAAAATTTAATCGGCGTAGAATTAAAGCCGAGACATGCCTTACTAAGCTCAATATGGAGATTTCCGCCTGAGCAGGATAATCCCCATCCTGCCCCTTTCCCTATTGAATTACCAACACGGATAATTTATTCCATAATGGATGAAAGAAAAGGGATAGTGATTGATCCTTACTGCGGGAGTGGGACTACATTAGTGGCTGCAAAGATATTAGGGCATGATTTTATTGGCATTGAAATATCAAGAGAATATGCTAAATATGCAGAAGAAAGAGTAAGAAATTATGAAAAGGAAAAGAAAGCTGTAATGGAAGAAATGAAAAGGCATGTTGTAATAAAAACATTTAAGGAGAGAAAGGAAAGAGGAGAATTTACAGGACGCTATGGTCCGCAGAATAAGCATTTCAAAGAGAGAGAAATGAGCCTTTTTGATAGTTAAAATGAAAAACTTTAAGACCTTATGATAGATAAATATATGCCAGAGGATACTGAACTCCCAATCCTCAGTCTTGAAGATATCACGGCAGCCCTCAGGACAAAGGAGATAACCTATATCCTTCTTGATATGGATGGTACACTTCTTGATAAATATTTTGATGATTATTTCTGGTGCCATCTTGTTCCTGAAAGATATGCGGAAAAACATAATATAACCTTCGGCAAGGCAAAAGAAGAACTTTTTAAAAAATACAGATCCCAGGAAGGAACATTAAACTGGACAGATGTAGATTACTGGGCAGGAGAATTAAAACTTGACATCATTGCCCTCAAGGAACAGATAAGACATCTTATAGAGGTCCATCCCCATGTGGAAGATTTTTTAAAGGAGATGCGAAGGAGAAAAAAGCATATATGGATTGTTACAAATGCCCATTACAAGGTCCTGAGCATGAAATTAAAAAAGACAGAACTGGGTAGGTATCTTGATGGTGCCATAACATCCTTTGATATGGGGATACCAAAGGAATACATGGAATTCTGGCAGAGGGCAGAAAAGAAGATTGGATTTAAAAAAGAACATTCTATTTTTATAGATGACACCGTAGATGTACTGAAGACAGCAAGGTCTTTTGGGATAAAGTATCTTATTCATAAGGCTAAGTCCAATTCAAAGGTTGAGGCTCAACCTTCAGAGGAATTCCTGAGCATCCATGACTTCAGTGAACTCTTATATCCATGAAGGTTTCGGAGCTGTTTATTAAATGTCTTGAAAAAGAAGGAGTTACTACTATCTTTGGCCTTCCTGGGGAAGAAAATCTCTCCTTACTTGAGGCCATCACTCATTCAGGTATCAAATTTATAACCACAAGGGATGAGAGGGGCGCTGCCTTTATGGCTAATGCCTGGGGAAGATTGAAAAAGACCCCTGGTGTATGCCTCTCAACCCTTGGCCCTGGTGCAACAAATATGGTAACAGGCATAGCTGATGCCCTGCTTGATTTTTCTCCTCTTGTAGCAATCACCGCACAGGTGCCTCTTTCAAAGATTCACGGAGAATATCATCAATATATTGATGTCCTTTCTCTCATGAAAGAGATTACCAAATGGAACGCTCGCATTGAGCCCTATTCTGTTTCTGAGATTGTGAACAAAGCCTTCAGGATCTCTATGACTGAAAAATGGGGGCCCTGTCATCTTGAGCTCAATGAGGATATAGCTGAATCAAAGGTAGAAGGCCGGCCCATTGAACCTGTTGAATATAAATACCCTGAGGTTTCACCTGAATTAATTAAAAAGGCAGTGAGGCTGCTTGAGGAGGCTCACCAGCCAGTCATTATTGCTGGCAATGGTGTCATAAGGGCACAGGCATCTCAGGAACTAAGAAGGTTTGCTGAAAGGGCAGGGATACCTGTTTTTACAACATTTATGGGCGCTGGAGCTATGCCAGCAGATTCAGAACTTTTTATTTCTCCAATAGGACTTCAGAGTAAAGATTATGTGAACTGCGGTATTGAGAGGGCAGATCTTATAATGACTGTTGGATTTGATCCTGTAGAATTCAGCCCTGAATACTGGCATGATGTAAAGGTGATTCATATATCAGCTGTCCCTGCTGAGATAAGTTCTCACTATAAAGTTCAGATTGACCTTTGTGGAGACATAAAAAACACGCTTTCCCAATTAAGTGAGGGCATAATTTCTACTAAAGACCCTTCTTATTATCTAAAGCTCAGAGGTCTTGCATACCAGGGATTTGATGAGAGAGGGTTCCCTCTTAAACCCTTAAGGATAGTTAATGAGATAAGGGATGTCCTCAGAAGGAATGATGTCCTTATAAGTGATGTCGGTGCCCACAAAATATGGATAGGAAGATTCTACAGAGTTTATGAACCTGATACACTTATTATATCAAATGGTCTTTCTTCAATGGGATTTGCGATCCCAGCAGCTATTGTTGCAAAGATGCTCTATCCTGAGAGGAATGTAATAGCAGCAACCGGTGACGGAGGTCTTCTTATGAGTCTTGCTGAACTTGAGACAGCAAAGAGGCTGGGTGTGAAGATAATAATTGTTTTGTTTAATGATTCAGGTTACGGGCTGATAGCGTGGAAAGAAATATTGAAATATGGAAGAACCTTCTATGCGGACTTTGAAAATCCTGATTTTGTGAAACTTGCCCATGCCTTTGACATGGAGGGATACAGAGTGGAAAAAGAGGATGACCTTCCCTTCATACTGAGAAAATCTTTAGGGCATAAAGAATCTGTCCTCATTGATTGCCCTGTGGATTACGGGGAAAACCTCAGGCTCACTGATAAACTCGGCTCAATCATCTGTCCTGTATAAGATGTTATACTATTTCTCAAGGAATACCTCAAGAACTCTTTTAGCCTCCTCATAATCATCCAGTGAAACCCCTAAGCCAATACCCTGCAGCCTTGTGGTCCCATAGCCTGCCCTGGTCCCAGTATTCCTATATCTTCTCCCTTTATAATGGAAGTTATACCATTGTCTTCAAGTATCTCCTTCGCCTGTTCTGCAAATAGACGAGAGGGAAAATTTTTAACCATGATCCACCTTCCTTTGTCTCTTTGCCCTCTGGCCTTTTCTAATTTTGAATCTTTTTGCTTATAGCCCTTCCTTAGTCTTTCAACTTCAAATATTGATATCCCACTCTGCTTGAGCACTTCAAGCATGTAAGAAAGGGCCTCCTCTGTGCAGTCTTCAGGATTTTCAGAGACAGCAGCCAGTAATTCTTCTGTTAATTTTCTGTCTATATCTTCTTTAACTTCTTTTTCCATGATGGGTTCTCATATGTGTCTCTTTCTCTTTAAAAAATAATTACAAAGGAGATAAAAGAGGGAAGAGATCATTAATGTATAGACAAAGGTCAGGAGGATATATATCCAGTCGGCTCCAGAGGCTCTGAGGCTTGAATATACATGAGATTTCTTTTCAGCGAATGGGTTGAAACTTGGAATTATCATGTAAAAGGAATCAAAGGCTATATCAGCATTCATGATAGGGCCAATCTCATATACATGGACTGTTCCATCAACGCCAATGAAGACTGTAGCGGGAAATCCTTTAACTCCATACACCTTCTGGAGTTTACCGTCTTTATCAATTCCTACAGGAAAACTGACACTGTATTGATTTATAAACTCCCTTATCTTATCTTCTCTCTCATCATTAATTCCTATAAGGATAAATGGCTCTTCTTTATGTTTTTCATAGAAGCGATTAAGTTCGGGTATCTCATCTTTGCAGGGGCCACACCATGTTGCAAAAAAAATTCAGTATTATTATCTTCTTGCCTACATTCTCTGAGAGTTTGAATCTTTCACCAGTGAGCAACTCAATCTCAAAATCAGGCGCAAATCTTCCCTGCCATTCAAATGGCTTATTAAATAAGTCAAATATATAATCTGCACCGGTAGGCTCTTTTTTGCATAGGAATGAAAGATTATGATTATTATCAGGAGAAATAATGAGAGAAGGTGGCTGTTATTTATATTTCTATTCATTAACTATTAAAAATTCCCCGGCGCAGGAATATTATTTACCTCTCTTTCATTAGAAGGGAAGCACAAGGGGTTGAATTTGTTCAACCCCTTGTGTAAAATCTTACTTCTTCTGAATATAGAGTTCCCAGTACCCCTTATCCTCAAGCTTTACTGACTCAAAGGCATATCCCTGTTTTTCGGCAAACCTTGGTATTGAGTCCTCTGCTGATGCAGGGGCATCACAGAGTATCTTGAGAATTGCTCCAGAGGGAAGTTTCTCAAGCGCCTTTTTTGTCATCACAAGTGGATAGGGGCATACCCTTCCAAGGACATCCAGTGTTTCTGTAGGTGTCTGGTCTTTTAATGCCATAGTCTCCTCCTTTCTAATTTACCCCAGCCAACAGCTACATTAATAAGACTGAGGTTGGGGGTCAATTTTTAAAAATATAAGATATGTTTTGCACCTTCTACAACCTTTTTAATCATCTCAAAAGGCACAACCTGTATCTTCTTTTCTGCTCCCATATCTTCTGCATCAACAATCTGGTTTTCTGAGATTCCAAATTTTTCCAGGTCTTCCTTGCAGACATACACATCAAGGTCCACAAGGAGGCAGTTTTTAAGATGGGTCTCTGTGCTGGTAATTCCATATATATCCATTGCCTTCTGCCCTTTTATGCAATTTAACACGCCGTCGCCAACATAACAAAGAGTGGGTGTAACGGTATCACCCTCTTCAAGAAGAATCTCTACTGTCTGATAGGCCATTGCATGAGTTGCACCGAGTTTTGGGACTTCTGATTTATAAGGTGGCTTTGAAACAATAAAAGCAAGTTTTACCTCTGCCATCACTCACCTCCTATATGAAGGACCCTGTCGGATCCGTGAATCTTTGCAAGATACCAGTGCATGGCACTCCACTGAACACCCTCAATAGAATTTGTTTTATTCACACCCCTTGCAAGTGAACAGGCCTCACAGGTACATACCTCCACACCCTTTTCAATTAATTTCCTTAAGGGTGTTTCTCCGTGCGAATAATCTTTCAGATGTTTCTGGCCTTTAAGTGGAGATCCCGCAGCATTACTTGAAAACCAGAGATTAACCTTATGTCCCTTAGCAGCTGCTGCCTCTGCAAGCTTCAGAGCAAAGTCATAATTCATTGAACCAACAAGGGCAGAAAATAATCCAATGCTTAATGTTCCCATGGCTCCTCCTTTTTTATATCCACATTAGTTTTTCATATTCATTAAATATTAAATCAACCACATCAGCATATGTTACAGGTTTTACACGGCTATCAAGATTTGATACATTTAAACCCCTTGTCTCCAGGTCTTCTTTGAGGGCGTAGAAATCTGCCTTCAAATTCAGGATCTGTGAGGATTGTCCCTTTTCCTTAATAGCAGCATGATAAACACCATTGCCAACGAGGATAATTCCTAATTTTTCAGGGGATAATCTCTGGAGGATACTTGTGTCAGTCCTGTATTCACTCAGAAACACACCTAATTTCATCTTACACCTCCCTTAAAGCTGCCATAATGGCTTGAATTATTTATCTCTGGCCAAGGGCCGAGGCAAAATTAGTGTTAATTAATAAAGTATCATATTATTTTATAATCTTATAATTTTTTGAATTAATTCCTTCACGGGTAACCCTTTATAACATGTAAAAGGA
>JBDOIG010000060.1:0-1798 GCA_041082235.1 Thermodesulfovibrionales bacterium
GCTATTATCAATAAATAAAGGCTTTTCACAAAACAGTCCTGAAAAGAGAATCCTAATATACTAATTGTAATAAAAAAGCTCCCTTGTCATAAACAGGGAGCTTAAAAATTAAACTAACAAAAAAACTTTATTTCTCAGGTGCCTTAATAGCGTTCAGTTCATCTTTGGTAAGTTCAGCCCTTCTTTTCAAGGTCCAGTTACCAACCCACTTTTTGAATATTTCGAGATTCTTTGCTCTCTCCTCATCCGTACTTCCAAGATACTGGTACATATTGCCAGGCTTACCATCCTTTGTATTCTTTCCATCATCAAGCCTTCTCATTAAGGCACCAGCATCTTTTCCTTTAACTACATCTATTAGATCATTATATGTAACATATCTAGGTCCTTTCATCTTTTTCTTATACTCTTCCTTACTCTTATCAAACTCCTCTATCGACGGTGAGTCATTACCATGGCAGAATATGCATCTTTCTATGATTATCTTTTTTATATCCTTCTCATAGGTCACCTCAGCAGCAAAGGAATTTCCAGAAAGGGCCACAATAGATAAAAGAAGCATAGAAATCATCATTCTTAACATTTTCTACCTCCTTCTAATATATTGGGTTATAGGTTATAGGTAGCTCTACGAGCTACATTTTTTTATATTATATCATACATTTCTATATCCATGCCTGAACTCTCTGCTATAAAGCCGTGATTCTTTCCCGGTTGACTCCGCTGAAGCCCTCAGGGCATCACCGATATAGATTAAGGCAGTTTTTTTGATGCCAGCCTCTTTAACAGTTGAGGCAAGGTCTTTGAGTATGCCCTTAAATATCATCTGTTCAGGCCATGTTGCCTTTTCAATAACAACAAAAGGTGTATCTTCAGGATAGGCATAAAGAAGTTCCTCCTGAACCTTATCTATCATCCCTGCACTCAGGAATATAACCATCGTGGCATTATGCCTTGCAAGTTCTCTCAGCCTTTCTTTCTCTGGAACAGGTGTTCTTCCCTCAAGCCTTGTAAGTATCACAGTCTGGCTTATCTCAGGCATGGTCAGTTCCTGAGCGAGTATTGCTGCGCCTGCCTGAAAGGATGAGACACCTGGGATAACTTCAAACTCTATATTTAACTTCTTCAGTCTCTCAATCTGCTCATTCATTGCACTGTATATGGATAGATCTCCTGAATGGAGCCTTACCACCAACTTTGCCTCATAATAGGCCCATCTCGTCGTCTCAATTATCTCATCGAGAGTCATTCCTGATGAATCATATAGCCCTGCCTTAAGGCCCTTTAAAACATCAGGATTTATAAGGCTTCCTGCGTATATGATTACATCAGCAGAATCGAGAATCCTCTTACCTTTGACTGTCAGGAGCTCAGGGTCTCCAGGGCCTGCTCCCACAAAATAGACCTTAGAGTTGAGTTTATGTTCAATATACTCTTTCATCACTTTAACTGCCTCTATGAGCTCCTCTGATGGATTCACTATATCTCCAATTACGGAGAAATAGTCTTGCTCATTTAAAATCCTGAAGGCCTCCCGAAAATTCAGGTCATAGACCCAGCTCATCTGAAGAAGCCTAAAGTCATTCTGATTACGGACATCTTTTAATAAACCCATTCTTTTTTCTTTGATAGCCTTAAGTATCTCTTCAGAGATTCCTTCACTATCTAAAAGACCAAGCACCGCTCCACGAGGCCTCTGCTCTGAAGGTAGTCTAAAGCATTCACTGAATATCCTCCATATATCAAGCTTGTCAGCATCACGGATGAGTTTTAAAAAAAGAGGCTCATGGAAATTCTC
>JBDOIG010000076.1:0-12908 GCA_041082235.1 Thermodesulfovibrionales bacterium
TGAGGGGGCAGTTCAACTACACAGGAGCAGTGGGTTCAGCCTGGGCATCCCATCACAATCTCAATATATTCCAGAAGCGTTATTCAACAAGGAGTACGAGCATATTCCCGACAACCATCTGGACGACATATGTAACAAAAGAGGGCACAGCAATAAACGGTACAGGGACAGGCACAGGTGAGACAGCAGGGCTGCACTGTTCAGACTGTCACCTTAATGAGGTAAATGCCCATGGAACAACAGCAAGGTACATGCTTGCAAAGGGCTTTACAGATGCTGATGCAGCCTGGTCAGGAGCAGCCTCAACAGTAGACCCTGGGAACCCCTGCTACAGGTGCCACAGGCCTTATGCCTATAACCAGGCATCGTCAAACACAGGAAGATTTGACCACACGAGGGACAGCAGTAGAACCCTTACAACAATAACGAGCCCCTTTGGGATAATCTGCTTTAACTGTCATGGTGGATTCAGTGCAAATCCCTATAACAGGTCTTTTGGAGCAATACATGGAACAAATGAGAGCTATACACCTGGTGTAACCCAGGTAACCACGACAGCAGGGCAGACAAAGCGTTACAGGTTCATGAGCGGTTCAGTGCTTAGGGCATATAAACCAAATGTAGGAACAGGAACATTTGTAGAGCCTACAAGCTGGACAGATACAAATTCTAATGCTGGCTGTTACACAGTTGCAACAAATGATACATGGTCAAGTGGATGCACCTCCCATGGAGCAGGTGTAGGTGGAGGTAATGGCACATTGAATTATCCAAAACCACTACAGTGGTAGGATAGAAATTATGGAGGGGCATCACCTGCCCCTCCTTTCTTTAAGCCTCTTGAAGATTTCATGAGCTTTGTCAGGCACATTAAGTGCGAGATAAGCTTAGCAAAGGTTGATTTAGGGGATACCTCTAATGATTGAGATTATATCAATGAGTCTTTCAAAAATCTTTCCCTTAGAAAGGTGCTTACAAGCCTAATCAATCTCATCTCTGCCTTTTATTGCTGCATTATCTTATTTGAAACTCTGCTCTTCTGTGGGGAAAAGGCCTTTTTCTACCTCTTCTTTATATGCCATAATTGCCTTCAATGCCTCTTCTTTGAGGTTTGCATATCTTTTAACAAACCTTGGTGTGAATCTCTCAAAGAGTCCAAGGATGTCATGGAGCACAAGGACCTGACCATCACAGTAAGGGCCTGCACCTATCCCGATGGTGGGAATTGAGAGCTTCTCTGTAATCTCCTTTGCTAAATCCATTGGTATTGCCTCCAGGACTACTGCAAAGGCACCAGCATCCTCAAGCATGAGGCTGTCTTCAAGGATTCTCTTTCTCTGCTCCTCTGTCCTTCCCTGTACCTTGAATCCTCCCATCCTGAGTATTGCCTGGGGTGTGAGGCCAACATGTCCAAGCACAGGTATCTCTGCCTTTACCATTGCCTTCACCTGAGGAATGACCTCTGAACCACCCTCCACCTTTACAGCATGGGCACCTGCCTCTTTGATAAACCTTCCAGCATTCCTTACAGCCTCTTCTATGCCTATCTGATAGCTCATATAGGGCATGTCTCCAATAACCATTGCATTCTTTGTTGCCCTTGATACCATAGATGTATGATAGAGCATCTCCTCCATTGTTACTGGAAGGGTGTTTTCTTTTCCCTGGACAACCATCCCCAGGGAGTCTCCAACAAGTATCACATCAATACCTGCCTCATCAACTATCCTTGCAAAGGCATAGTCATAGGCAGTAAGCATCGTGATCTTTCTGCCCTCAGCCTTTTTCTTCCAGAGGTCCTGGATGGTAACCATGATTTCCTTTAAAATGACTGAGATGCCTTTGCTTCCTCTAAGGATTTTAATAATTCAGAAAAAATTTTTTTTCTTGCCTGCCAGATTTCAATGCCAAGTATTTGCTCCTTCTGTCCAATTTCAATAAAAATATCGTCTCCAATTTCAACGGTATCCTTAACTTCACCATCTGCAATAAGGATATAAAGGATATCTTCTTCTTTATCGTATCTAATTATATTTTTATCCATCTTCCTCTGTCCTTTCTCTTGTTAATAATATCACCTTTTGAAGTATCAATCAAGGTTATAATCTTTTTCATATCAGGGGAAAGCACAACAATTAATATATGTCCGCTCTTCTCTCTCACGCCATAGGCAACAAGATTTCCTGTTTCTTTATCAAGGAGATACTCCTTAGATGACTTGATTATTTTTACAACCTCTTCTTCGGTAATATTTCTTTCCTGTAATTTCAATTTCGCATGGAGGGTAAATTGAAACTCCATCTGTTCCTAAATCATCCCTGACCGATGCCCCTAAAATTTAACGATCTTTTGGGATCCCTGCCCTCTCAAGTATCACAGGCACCTTATCCTCCATGCCTATTGCCATTATGTGGACACCATCACATATCCTTTCCTCATATATCTGTCTTATATGCCTTGCAGTAATATTAAGCCCTGTATCAAGTGCCTTTTCCTTTCCTGCTGCCTTGAGCTCATCTATCAATTCCTGTGGTACCCTTATGCCCGGTACATTTGTATTAAGGAAATTTGCCATACCAGCACTCTTTAAGACAACCAGTCCTGCAATAATCTTCACAGGATACTGTCTTGCATATCTCATGAATTCCTTGAGTCTCTCCATATCATATACTGCCTGTGTCTGGAAGAATCTTGCACCTGCTTTTATCTTTTTTTCAAATTTCATTAGCTGTGGCTCAAGGGGATTTGCCTCTGGTGTTACAACAGCACCAATGAAATACTCTGTCTTACCTTTCAGTGTATTTCCCATCATGTCATGTCCTTCATTTAATCCAGAAACCACCCTTAAAAGACCCACTGATTCAATGTCATAAACAGGCTTAGCATCCTTGTGATCACCTGCTGAGACATGGTCACCTGTCATGCAGAGGACATTTCTTACTCCAAGGACATAGGCTCCAAGGAGGTCTGACTGAAGCCCTATCCTGTTACGGTCTCTGCAGGTGACCTGGAGTATGGGCTCTGCACCGTGCTGAAGACATATCACGCAGCCAGAAAGGGAATTCATCCTCATCACTGCTGACTGATTATCTGTGATATTTATTGCATCAACCTTATCTTTTAAGAGTTCAATGTGATGGACCATCTCGGTAATATCAGTGCCCTTCGGTGGTCCAACCTCTGCTGTTACTACAAATTTTCCTGATTCAAGTTTCTCCCTGAATGTCATGCTACCTCCTTATTTCTTTGCCTTCTCTTTCTTCTCATACTGTCTTCTTGGCTTCTGGGCCTTTGACCACTCCTTTGGCTCCATCATGAGGTTTCTCAATTCATCAAGTTTATTCAATCTCTTGAGTCTCTCATATATCCTTACCCAGGCACACTGAAGTTCAGGGCTCACCTCACAGTGACCATCCTTCATACCACCACAGGGACCATGAAGGAGTCCCTTTGGACAGGTAGTAATAGGACATATCCCGCCTGTCTTATCAAGTATGCATTTACCACAGAGTGAGCACCTCTCATCAAACATCTGCAGCCTTGTCATGTTCCCAAGGAACATGCTGTCATTTGCTGGATAAACTGGTTTGTCCTCGTAGAGCTCTACTGCTGTCTGTGTGCCTGCACCACAGGAAAGCACTATTATGCATTCTGCTTTATCTATTGCCTCCTTAAATGGCTTTAATTCAACCTTTGTTCCGAGCACCTGACATCCTGTCTTTGCAACAAATGTCCCTGTAACCTCCTTACCAAGACTTTCCAGTGCCTCCTTCATCTCTTTCAGTTCAGGCTCACCACCGGTGCCACAGAGGGTTGCACACTCAGAGCAACCAAGAAGAAAGAAGCTCTTATAGCCCTTGATATTTTCATAGAGTTCCTGAAAATCTTTTTTCTTTGTAATTATCATCTCATGCCTCCTGCGAGTTTTGCTGCCTGGACAGTGTTATACATGAGCATTGCTATAGTCATTGGCCCAGCACCACCAGGCACAGGTGTTATATAAGATGCCCTTTCCTTTGCTGCCTCAAAGTCTACATCTCCAACAATCTTTCCCTCAGGAGTCACATTAATGCCTATGTCTATCACAACTGCACCTGGCTTTATCATATCACCTGTAACAAACTTTGCCTTTCCTATGGCAACACAGAGTATATCTGCCCTCAGGCATTCTTCTTTGAGGTTTGCTGTCCTTGAATGGCATACCGTGACAGTGGCATTCTTCCTGAGGAGAAGAAGTGCAAGGGGTTTGCCAACAATTATGCTCCTTCCAACAACCACTGCATGTTTTCCTGAAGGGTCAATTCCATAGGCCTCAAGCATCTTTATTGCCCCAAAGGGTGTGCAGGGTATGAATGTTGGCTCATCAAGAACAAGTTTTCCAAGGCTGTGAGGGCCAAAGCCATCAACATCCTTATGAGGTGCAATCCTGTACATAACCTCTTTTTCGTCAAGATGTTTTGGAAGCGGAAGCTGGACAAGTATTCCATGGACCTGGGGGTCAGCATTGAGTTTATCAATTAATTTAAGGAGCTCCTCCTGAGATGTCTGTTCAGGAAGTTTATAGCCAAAGCTCTTTATTCCTATCTCCTCACAGGTCTTTTCCTTTGAGGCAACATATTTCTTTGATGCAGGATTTTCTCCAACAAGCACTACAGCAAGACCTGGTGTTATGCCCTTTGACTTAAGTTCAGCAATCTCCTTTTTTAATCCTTCCCTGATATCCTGTGCTACCTTTTTTCCATCAATTAACTGTGCAGGCATCTTTACCTCCCTGATATTATTAAATAATTTAAGGGTAAAATGAACAGTTACCCTCAGTAATTAAGTGTTACCATGAGTTAACCCTGCTCAGGTTTTCAGATAAGTTTTCTATTATCCCTTAATATAGCAGGCCCTGTAAAGGGGAAGTTCATTAAAATAATTAATCTATTAATAAGACTCAGGCTCTCTTCTTTATAAGTTCAAGCATTTCTTCACGGGTTGACTGTCTTGTCCTGAAGAGGCCCCTTACAGCAGATGTCACTGTCCTTGCACCTGGCTTTTTAATCCCCCTCATACTCAGGCATAGATGCTCCGCATCTATTACAACCATTGCACCTTTTGGCTTAAGTCTTTCCATAAGAAGGTCTGCAAGCTGACTTGTGAGCCTTTCCTGAACCTGAGGTCTCTTTGCAAGTATCTCCAGTGCCTTTGCAAGCTCACTGAGACCCACAATATTCCCAGCAGGTATGTAGGCAATATGGGCAATGCCTATAAATGGAAGCAGGTGATGTTCGCAGATGGAATAAAAGGGGATATCCTTGAGAAGGACCATCTCATCATGACTTTCTCCCTCTATGGGTTTTAATATCTCTTCTGTTGATACCTTCAAACCCTCAAAGAGCTCTGCATACATCTTTGCAACCCTTGCTGGTGTCTCCTTAAGGCCGGGTCTTGAAGGATCTTCTCCTATGCCCTCAAGTATAAGCCTTACACCTTCTTCAATCTTTTTTATGTCCACAATATATTACCTCCCTGTCTGTTATAATCAGGTCAACCAGTTTATCATGTGACTCAAGGGGTATCTCCTCTACAATCTGTTCATCATAGGCAATGGCAATTACAGGAAACTTCTTATTCAGACCTGCTAAAAGTTTATCATAATAACCAGCTCCATAGCCAATGCGACCACCCCTTCTGTCAAAGGCCACACCCGGGATAATGATTAGTTCAGCCTCATTGATATCCCTTAATGGTGAGTCTTCATCAGGCTCTGGTATGCCAAAGGAGCCCTTTTTTAACTGCTCAAAGGAATAAATCTCCCTTATTTCAAGCTCCTTTTTTTCTTTATTCACCCTGGGAAGGAAGACCCTTTTCCCGGTCAAAAGGCATTCCTTTATTAACCCATGGGTGTCTGGTTCTGACCTGAAAGAGGCATAAAGGAGAACAACCCTTGCTTCCTTGAATTCCTTTAGCTCAGTCAATCTTTTTTTAATCAGTTCATTCTTTTCAGTCCTTAATGATGGTTCAATAAAATCCCTTTTTTCAATAATAGACCTTCTCAAAAGGGATTTCATGGGTGAAGGCATTTAAGGTTCCCTGAGTTTTTTATCAAGGGTCTCTTTTATTGTCCTTATGTCCTTTACAGCACCTGGTGAATGGATGTATGGTGATAGACCCTTTATATCTGCCTCCATTATCTCGTGATTGAAGCTTATGAATCCTATGATCTCCATGTCCTGAATATTTTCTCTGATAAAATCCCTGTCTGATTCATTCCTGATCTTATTGCCCACCACAAAGACCCTCTTAACACCAAGTCCCTTTGCCATGTCCTTTACGGTCATGGCGGTCTGGATGCTCCTTGAACCTGGCTCGAGCACCACAATAAAGGCATCCACTCCCTCTGCAGTCCCCCTTGTAAGATGCTCAATGCCAGCCTCCATATCAACTATTACTACCTCATCTCTCTCCACAATAAGATGCTTGAGGAGCCTTCTAAGGAACACATTCTCAGGGCAGTAACATCCGGAGGCAGCCTCCTTTGATTTTCCTATGGTAAGGAGTATTATTCCATCAAGCCTGTAGCCTATCTCATCGGGTATATCATCCACCCTCGGGTTCAGCCTGAATACTCCTGCCATCTGGCCTGGCCTTGCCCCCGTCCTTTCAGCAATAAGGTCTGTAAGTTCTGCAATTGGTCTTATCTTCTGAGCCTCCTCCTTTGGGATTCCAAGTGCACCTGCAAGATTTGCATCAGGGTCTGCATCAACAGCAATGACCCTCTTGCCCTCATCTCTGTAAAGATAACAGAGCACAGAGCTCAATGTGGTCTTACCAACCCCACCCTTACCTGTAATTGCTATCTTCATTGCCCTTTTATAAGCCCTCTTACTACATCAAGAAATCTTTCAATGACCCAGAGGTCTTCTTTGAGATGTTTTATAACCCTCTTATCGTCAACCTCATGATATAAATGAATGAGTATATTCCTGAATCCTGCCATTGCCTTTAGTCTGACAGCATAAGCCTCATCAATAAGCCCCATATCCTTCAGAATAAGAAAACATCCTCCGTATTCATCAGGAATCTTTCCTGCAAGCTTTGCAACAATGTGATGACAGAGATCAATGGTGGCCTGGATGGCAATAATAAAATTGTATTTTGCAGCATTCAATATAGTTTTATTACCAAGAACCTCAGACTCCTGAAGCTGAGCGTATTCCTTGAGAGACTCCATTGCCTTTCTTATCTCCTCTGAAAGGACTTTTATCTTCTCTGGGTTAAGTTTTTTATAATCCATAGTCCATTAAATCATCCTGACAGAATGTCAAGGATTATCTCCTTTCTCTTTGGCAAAAGGTCAAAATATCTCTTCCATGTCTCTTCCAGAAATTCTGTCCTTAATTCCTCATCCCTGGAAAAAAGGAGTATGCCTTTTGTAGCATAATACCTGAACCCCCATGTGGCATGGTTCAATGGTTTTATGTCAAGGGGCATTATCTTGGTATCCATCTCTGCACGGGCACCAAGCTCAATGCAGTAGTCCAATTGCTCCTCTTCATGGACAATAGACTCATCAAGATAAAGGGCAATATCAATATCCCTGTAAAGAATATCCTCTACAAAGGAGCCATGAATATAGCCAAATATTATCTCTTTTCTTGGTTCAAGATAACCCTTCAGGATTGAAAGCACTTCTGCCTTTTCAGGGTTCATGAAATATTTTAACATTATCAGCATGGTATTTTTCGCTTGACCTTCCTTAGTTAATATGATAAGTTTAAACATGGCTTTAAAAACAAAACAGATGGCTATCTTAAGATATTTTACTGTTATTTTTTCTATAACCTTAGTCTTAACCTTATTCTGCCTTACTTCCACTTCCTATGGAGAGGGAGAGTTCTTAACAGACCTTGGTGCAAAGTCCTCTTATATCTCAGGCTATACGCTCTATCATATAAGTTATTATGAAGGAGCTTCAGGTATTGAGAGTGAGCTTGAGTTTCCTTTAAAGACATATCTTCTTGGTCTTGAAGGAGCTATTATTTATAAAGACAATAGAAGCTATGATAAATTCAGATTGAGTTTTGAGCTTCTTACTAATGTTGACAATGGCTCTGGAAAACTCAAGGACTCAGACTGGCTTACAGATGACATAGATATTGCCCTGTACGGAGTTGCCCATCCAGGCAAGGACATATATTCCGAGTCAGAGATAGAGCTTGATGCATGGATATTTTATATAAATATGCTGTATAACCTTTACAATTCTCAAAAACTCACCATTGGCCCTTTTCTTGGTTACAGGTATCAGGATTTCAGGTTCATTGCAAGCAATGTGAATCAAACAGGTTATGGTCCTTACAGCACTGATTATACAGGGTTTATTCCGGGTGAGGCACTTCATTATAAAGTGAGATACAATTTTTTCTATGGTGGAATAAACAGTGAGTTCTCAGTAGGCTCCTTCAAGGCAGGGCTGGCAGCAGGTGCTGGCTATGTCCTTGCAAAGGACAGAGATGACCATATATTGAGATACAAGCTTGCAGAGGCGGACACTGATGGCCTCGGTGGGTTTGTAAAGGTTAATGCCAGTTATTTTTTCACTGATAGTTTATTTTTAAAGGCAGAAGGAGAATACCTCAAGTTTCATACCACTGGCACACAGCATCAGTATTTCTACAGGGCCACAACAGAATGCCCAACAGGTGGCTGTGATGCCTATGTCTCAGACAGAATAGATTCAGAACAGTGGAGTTTTTCCTTATCAATGAGTTACAGGTTCAGGTAACTGATTTAGCCTTTTTAATGGTATTTTGAAGCCTTGAATAATAAAAGTCCTGAAGCATTTTTAATACTGAAGGAGTCTCTTCAATAATCCTCTCAAGAACAGGCCTTGTAAATTCAAGAACCTCAAGCCTTTCAATGGCTGTAACAGTTGCAGTCCTTGGCCTTCCTGTAAGAAAGGCAATCTCACCAAAGATATCTCCTTTTTCAAGTATGGCAAGCTCAACAACCTTTCCAAGGACATGGGTGCTGACCTTCGCCCTTCCAGATTTAATGAGATAGATAGAATCTCCTGAATCACCTTCCTCAATAACTATTTCTCCCTTATTGAAGGTAAGCATATTCAAGCCTTCCATTATCCTTTTCTGTTCATCCTGAGAAAGGGATTTCAGAAATTCCGGTGTTATGTCAATCTCCTCCGGTGCCTCTGCATAGGAGGTTCTCACTATCATTTCTTCGATAGGTGGTGGAGTAATAGTTGGATGTGGCGATTGAGGCTCCTCAGTAACAACCTTTTCAGCTTCAATCTCCTTGCTTGAGGATACCTCACCTGCGACTGATTTCAGTTTTGCGGTCTCTATCTCCACAAGGAGGTCCCTTGTTTTATTGATTGCCTCATGATTCTCTGGGTCAAGTCTTAGGATAATCTTGTAAACAGCAAGTGCCTTCTGGAGAAAGCCATCCTTAAGCAAGAGATAGGCTGCCTGACTGTAGGCAGGCACAGCTTTTTCTGTATTTGCAAGCTTCTGATAGGCATCCCCAATTTTAAGGAAGACCTGAGGGTTTTCAGGCTCTTTCTCTTTGAGCTTAAACAATATTTCTACTGCCTTTTTCCAGTTCTGCGACTTTGTTGCCTCAAAATACTGCTCCCATAAACCCATGGAATATTATAGCAGAATAGTTTGACTATCAGGCTATTATGTGATATGTATATGATATGAAAGATGTCCTTTCCCTGATAGTGGATACTGAAAAAGAGATCAATGAGACCCTTAAAATGGAAAAGCAGAGGCTTGAGGAATGGGTCACGGAGGAAAAGAAAAGGATAGATGCTGAGATAGCGGAAAAAAGGGCTGGCCTTGAGGAGGAGGCAAGAAGGCTTAAAGATTCTATTAAGAAGAGGGCAGAGGAAGAGGCCAGTTTACTGACCCGTAAGGCAAAGGAATTTGCATGCAAAATAGAGGCCATTGATGAAGAGAGATTAAGAGAAATAGTAAGGAAATACCTCGAGCGGGTTGTGAGATAGGTATTTATGATTGTAAAGATGTCAAAGATTGAGATTGCCGGGCTGAAGGAGCTCCTTGAGGATACACTGGACCTTCTCAGGGACATGGGACTCTTTCAGATAGAAACAGAGACTGTGGGTTTTATAGAAAAGGCAGAAGAGGAATATATAGAGACATTTTCACTTGATCAGAAAGGCCTTTCAAAGAAACTCCTTCTTGAAGATCTCAGACTTAAGATTGAGGAACTCTTTTCTTATTTACCTGATATACCCACAAGAAAGAGCTATATAGAGCCAGAGGATGCGGTGGAAACCCTGAGGAGGCTTGTATCAGGGCACATTAAATATTGTGAAGGGCTTAAAAACAAAAAAGAGCTATTACAGAAAGAGGCATCAGAATTAAGGAGATACAAGATATTTATGGAGGCAATAGAGCCTGTGATAAGTGCACTTGAAAAGTCAGAGGAGATAGATTTTACAGGTCTAACCATAAAAGACCCTGAATCCATCCCTAATATAAGAAGGCTTCTTTACAGACTTACAGAGGGAAGATATGAGCTCTTTACAAACAGGGCATCAGATGGCTCTATTGCAGGTGTAATTGTAACAGAAAGGGCCTTTTCAGAGACCCTCAGAAAGGCACTCAGTGAAGAGAGGATCCCTGAGATAAGCTTCCCGTCTGACCTTGAGAGGCTTCCATTCGCTGAGAGATTAAAGATAATTAATGAGAGGATTGAGCAGCTATCAAAGGAGATGAGCTCAGCTGAGCATGAACTCTTGAGATTTACAATGAGGTGGAGACCCCTTTATGAAAGGGTAAGGGAGTGGATTGATGACAGGCTCTCCCTTATGAGGGCAGCTGCTCGTGTCTTTGAGACAAGGCTCTGTTTCATTATTTATGGCTGGATACCATCAGAGGCAGTCCCTGTCCTTGAAAAGAAATTAAAGGAAAAATTCCGAGGTGCTGTTACGATTGCTGAAAAGGAGATATATGAGGAAGACCTTGAGCGGGTGCCTGTAATGCTTAAAAATCCACCCTATTTTGAGCCCTTTGAACTTATGGTCAGGATACTTCCTTTGCCAAGATATACCTCTTTTGATCCCACGCCTTTTATAGGCATATTCTTTCCCATATTCTTTGGTATGATACTTGGAGATTCAGGTTATGGAGCAATACTCCTCGGGCTTTCTATATTCCTTATTAAAAGGTTCAGGTCAAAAAAGACTGTTAAAGACATAGGCAAGATACTGCTTGTATGTTCTATATATTCAGTATTCTTTGGTGTCCTTTATGGAGAATTTTTTGGTGAACTCGGCCATGAGCTCTTTGGCATGGAGCCTTTATGCATTGAAAGAAGGACTGCGGTAATACCGATGCTCTATTTTGCCCTTACTGTAGGACTTTCCCATGTAATTATTGGTCTTTTTCTTGGTTTTATAGGAGGACTGAAGAGGAGGGCAAAAAAAGAGGCAATTGCGAGGCTCATAGATATATTTTTGATATTATCCATTATCCTTGGAGTCTCTGTGTTCTGCGGAATCGTGCCAGAACGGTTTATGACTCCTGTACTGAGCCTTGTTCTGATTCTCACACCTCTACTCCTTCTGACAGGTGGTCTTCTTGCACCCCTTGAGCTTATAAAGAGCATAGGAAATATAATCTCCTACGCAAGGATAATGGCAATAGGTCTCACCTCTGTGCTTCTTGCCTTTGTGGCAAACAGGCTTGCAGGGATGACAGGCAATATAATTACAGGTGCGGTTGTGGCAGGGCTCTTACATTTGTTAAATATAATACTCGGTGTCTTCTCACCGGCCATTCACTCCATGAGGCTTCACTATGTGGAGTTTTTCAGCAAATTCATAGAGGCAGGAGGAAGGAAATTTGAGCCTTTTAAGAGATAATTTAAATAGTGACTGGTGAAAAAGTCCTTTACTACAAGGGCAGGGAGGGGCTGGATTTGAGGCAAAATTCACGGGTCTTCAGAGGGAGCAAATCTCCTGAAGAGATTTGCGGGTTAACAAGAAGTAAACACCTTTTAAAGGCATTAACTCTTCAAAGAGGCACAGAGGTAGTTAAATTTTGCCGAAAAGACAGCCCTTCCCTGAGAACTTTTTCACTAAAAACTAAATACCCTTCAAGAGGAGGTATCTTATGGAAAAGGTTTTCATAGCCTTTGCAGCAGCCCTTGCTATAGGGATAAGTGCCCTTGCAACTGCCTGGGCGCAGTCAAGGATAGGTTCTGCTGGTGCGGGTGCACTTGCTGAGAAACCAGAACTCAGTGGAACAGTAATAATACTTGTTGCCATTCCTGAGACCATGGTCATACTTGGTTTTGTGATTGCCACAATAATACTCACAGCAAAATAATATGGGCTATCAGGAACTCATTGAATCCCTCAGGCAGAAGGCAAGGTCAAAGATTGAGGAGCTTCAGAGAGAGGCGGAAAAGGAGGTAAGTGAGCATAAAGAAAAGGCCCTTTCAGAATTTGAGGCCTTGAGGAAAGAATATCTTAATTCTGTAAGAAGGGCTGCAGAGTCAGAGGTCTCATCAATACTCCTTGAGGCAAGGAAAGAGGCAGGTATTATAAAGACCCTTGCAATGCAAAGGCTCTCTGAGAGGCTCTACAGGATCGCAAAGGAAAATCTTTCAATACTGAGGAACAAAGATTATGAAGAGGTCTTCAGGAGGCTCGTTGATGAACTTCCTGCCTTAAGATGGTCACGCATAAAGGTGGCTCCGACTGACAGAGGGATGGCTGAGAGATATTTTCCGGGGGTAGATATAGAGGTAGATGAAGAGATAACAGGTGGAATTATAGCAGAGACAGAAGATGGAATAACCATTAACAATACCCTTGAAAAAAGGCTTGAGAGGCTCTGGCCAGAGCTCCTGCCAGAGATATTGAAGGA
>JBDOIG010000106.1:0-15321 GCA_041082235.1 Thermodesulfovibrionales bacterium
AAAACTGTCCGTAAGATTCTCTCCCATGATATGGATATTGATGTAGAGCTCTGGTATCTGCCCTTTGGCACAAAGACAGACAGTCCATTCCTCTGGCAAAAATATACAAAGAGGATAAGCATCTCAAAAACAGGCAAATAAAATCCATCCACAGGGAGGGCAGAGGCCCTCCCTTCTTCCTTCCAAAATTCTGATATACTAATCCATGACAGATCAATATTTCATGGAGCTTGCCATAGAGGAGGCATTAGAGGCCCTTAAAAAAAATGAGGTGCCAGTGGGTGCTGTTATTGTCATTGATGGAGAGATCATTTCAAAGGCCCATAACCAGAGAGAAACCCTTCCTGATGCCACTGCCCATGCAGAGATAATTGCCATACAAGAGGCCTGCAGGGCAATTAATAACTGGCGTCTCGAGAGAGCAACAATATATATTACAAAAGAACCCTGCATAATGTGTGCTGGTGCAATCCTGAATGCAAGGATAAAGAGGCTTGTTTATGGATGTGATGACCCAAAGGGTGGTGCAGCAAAGACATTATATCAGCTATTGAATGACCCGAGGTTGAATCATCAGGTGGAGGTCCTTAGTGGTGTAAAGGAAGAAGAATGCAGAAGGCTCCTTACAGATTTTTTTAAAACCCTGAGAGGAGAATGAATCCTTTCACCCTCATAGACAGAGTAAATAAAGAAAATCTAAAAGGTATCCTTCAGTCCATTGAAGGCCTGAGACACGGATGGTGGAACTATGAGGAGCTTGAAAAAAGGGCAGACTATATTAAAAGGCTATTTACTGAATATGGCTATATTGTTGAAGAACAGGTCTTTGAATTCAGCCACAGGCCTTACAGAAACATAATTGCCACCTTAAATGGCACTCACTCAAGAAAGGATTGGCTCCTCATTGGTGCTCACTATGATGCAAGCCATGGCTCTCCAGGTGCTGATGACAATGCAAGTGGAGTGGCTGTTATGATGGAAGTAGCAAGGATAATAAAAAACCTCCCTGAGTCAGAAGGTATTAAATTCGTTGCCTTTACCCTTGAGGAGCCCCAGCCCCAGACATGGAATTTCCTTATTGGAAGCAAATATTTTGTAAATGACATGAAGAAAAAGGGAGCTAAATACAGGGCAATAATCCTTGAATCAGTAGGCTATATAAATAAAAGTAAGGGAAGCCAGCTCCTTCCACCCTTTGTAAAAGGACCGGACACGGGAGATTTTCTGGCAATAGTAAGCAACAGGAAGTCAATTCCCCTCATGAAATCCTTTGAAGATGCAGTAAGAAGATATATCCCGTCTCTGAAAGCAGTTTCCCGTGCAGTGCCCCTCAATGGCTATCTTATCCTTGAATCCAGATTCAGTGACCATTCACCGTTCTGGGATAAGGGATTTCAGGCATTGATGCTCACAGACACTGCCATGTTCAGAAATCCCCATTATCACAGACCAAGCGATACATCAGAAAAGCTTGATCTTGATTTCATGGCAGATGTTACAAAGGCAGTGATTACTTTTTGCATTGAAGGTAGTAAATAAGTTCAATCTCGCTCAAGTTCTGCCTCTTCAATGGTCTTAAACTTTCTTATGCCTCTTTTTACAGGCCCTTTTTTCTGGAACCTCATAAGTTTAAAAAGTCTGAAGACCCTCTTAATCCATTCACTATCAGGATTAAGATTCCACAGCTCTTCCTCTGCCTCTTCAAATGTCCTGAATTTTTTAAATGGCACTGACTTCTCCTTTTAAATTATATTATAAAACTCACCGAGTCCCTCACATATCCTGTTAATTGCCCTGAATCTCTCCCTCAAAGAAAAAATATCCTCTTTTAATAACCTCACTGCCTCTGGTATGTATTTCATAAAATATCTCTTACCTTTTACCATGCTGAGGAATCCATAGGCACCCAGTGCCTGCATGTGTCTCTGGAGCCTCAGGATAGAAATGGACTCCATAAAAAGCCCTTCATCAAAATCTGGCATTTCAATCTTAGCCCTCTCCATATAATATTCAATCAACCCCTGTCTTAAAGCATTATCAAGCCTGTAATAGGGATCCCAGAGCAGGGAGGCAATGTCATAGCCAGGAGGCCCGAGCCTTGCACCCTGAAAATCAATTACATAAGGGATATTGTTCTTTATCATAATATTCTGGGACTGGAAATCCCTGTGGGTGAGTCTCTTTGGATAGGTGTCTGCCATGGTGGCAAGCTCATGGAATTCCTTTTCTATATCTTCATCAATATCAATACCTTGAACTGGTTTTAAAAACCTTTCAATAAAATATCTGGTCTCCCACCTGAAATGCTCATAATCAAAGACCCTGAATGAAGGAGAGGAATCATCTGGTATAATCCTGTGAATCTTTATAAGGATATCTATCACCTTTTTATACATATCTTCTATAAGTGATAAATCCCTTTTACCTTTAAGCCAGCTATAGAGGGTTATATCTCCAAGGTCCTCAAAGATGGCAGTCTTTTTTTCTTCTTCATAACTGAGCAATCTCGCGACCCTCACTCCATTGTTAAGAAAAAATATGGAGTATTCCATATGCCTTTTAAAATCAGGGTCATCAGGTTTAGAGACCATAAGAACTTCTCCATTTCCTGTCCTGTAATATCTCCTGTCTGAGCCACCTGTGCCGATAAGATAGGGAATCCTGAACAATCTCTCTTCATTGAGTGCTATGGATATGTCATCCAGCACTATCGCATTCTCTATAGAACCTGAAAGCTCACCTTTCAGGGCAAGGACATTTCGCAAAGAACTTCCTTTTTTTAATTTAACTTCAGACTCAATGCTTACAATACCATTGATCTCTACCTGGTCTGTACACACCGAAGGAGCAATATATATTGCTTCACCATCCTTTTTAATTAACTCAAAGACAGTGGCTGCATAGGACTCAGGAGTTCCTATATCACTCCAGTAAGAGCCTGTTACATCAAATATTCCTATTGAATAGCCCTCCTCTATCGCCCGCAGCCATGCATCAACCACAGAGGAATAACCAACGGGGAGGAATCTCAAAAATTCTGGCTCATAGATGGCTATACCTGTAAAGGCCATGGCCTTTCCATTAATACCTGAAGACCTGAGGCCTTTTAACATGCCATCAGAGACAACCAGGTTATTAAACTCCGGTCTGTCATGGACGATTAATGTGGCAATGTTTTTGCCTGAAAGGTGAAAATCAAGGGCCTTTCCCAGTTCAATATCTGAGACAATATCAGAATTATGGACTATAAAGGTTGAGTAATTTAAAAAAATTTCTGCATTCTTTAATGCACCACCTGTGCCAAAAATGGGGTCTTCGTAAAAAATATCTATTTTATATCTAAGAGGATGTTTATCAAGCCACTCCTTTATCATGAATGCCCTGTGGTGCAGATTAATCCCAATCCTTTCAGGAGCCAGAGACTCTATCCTCTCAAGGACAAGGTCAAGGACAGGTCTGCCACAGATTGGTAAAAGTGGTTTCGGGATATTCTCGGTTATTGGTCTTAATCTTTCACCCAGACCTGCTGCAAGGACAAAGGCATTAATCTTCATAAAGGAGATACCTTCTTCTTGTCTCTCTGTCAAATTCTTTTGCCTGAGACTGCCACCATCCTTCCATTTTATCAAGGTCCACACCATTTTTAATAAAATGCCTGAGCCTCTCAGAACCTGTAAGAACATCTACTGGAAGCTTTTCTGTCTCATATTCATAGGGAGGCCTTCTCCACTGGAATTTATCAGGATAAAGTTCATATACAGCCTTAATTATTGCAACTGCTGTCTTAAAGGGTCTGAATTTTTTTCTATCAGTAACATGTATCTGGCAACCACCGCATAGCTGACCAGCATATTTCTGGAATGTAGGCTCAAAGTATAAAGGCCTGAAGATCGCACCAGATAGCTTGAATTCCTTGAGCCTCTTTATCAATATTTCAGGTTCTATAAAAGGAGCACCAAATATCTCAAAAGGCCTAGTTGTCCCCCTTCCCTCACTTAAGTTCGTCCCTTCAAGGAGACACGTCCCTGGATATACTGTCGCTGTATCAAGGGCTGGCATATTTGGAGAGGGCATCACCCATGGAAGACCTGTCTGATTAAACCAGAGTCTTCTTTTCCATCCTTTCATTTTTATTATGTTAAGAGCAAGGGAAGGATAGAACCTGTCTTTTAGATATAATGCTATCTCTCCAATGGTCATACCATGCCTTACTGGAAGAGGCTTTAAACCAACGAATGAGGAATAAGCCATATCAAGCACAGGGCCTTCAATATCAATTCCATTAATGGGATTTGGTCTGTCAAGGACAATAACAGATTTTTTCTCCTCCTCACAGGCCTCCATACTCAGACACATGGTCCAGATAAAGGTGTAATATCTTGCACCAATATCCTGAAGGTCTACAACAAGGACATCTATATCCCTGAGCATCTCTGGAAGGGGTTTTCTTGTCTCTCCATAAAGGCTGTAAACAGGAAGGCCAGTTCTTTTATCAATGAAACCTCTCCATTCAATCATATTATCCTGTGTCTGAGCCCAGATACCATGCTGGGGACCAAATAGGGCCTTGAGCTTCCATTTACGGGAGTTTAAAAATATGTCAACCGCATGGATAAGCCTTTTATTTACAGAGGCAGGATTTACAAGGAGACCAACCCTCGCCTTATAAAACCTCTTTGGCCAGGATTTTAAGATAAGATCAAGTCCTGTAAATACCTCAGGTCTTTTCATAAGCCTTTAGAAAATCTTCTTTTGATATCCCGGCCTGCGTGCATATTACCCTTAAAGTGGAAGCCTTTATTTTTGAATGGTTGGGCATGGTAAGAGGTGTCTTTGTACCGTCTGGATTTATCCTAATCATTGAGATATGTTCTTTTTCTCTTACGACTTTAAATCCCAGTATTTCAAGGGCCTTTATAACTCGTTGTTTGGGTGCATCAACAGGAAATTTAGGCATTTATTAAATTCTCGCCTCTGCTATAAAGGCCTCAAGCAAAGGAGGATCAATGTCAAGAACTTCTTCCCCAAAGGTTTCAATATGAAAACGGATTGCAGACTTAACATTCTCAAGTGCTTCTTCATAGGTTTCACCCTCACCAACCACCACTCCTTTAATCCCGAGAGGATAAGCTACATATCCATCAGGATGTTTTTCAACGATGATCTTGTATTCTTTCATAAAGCCTCCTTTCTTATTATATCTCTTGCTGAATAAGTATCTTCAATATCTCCTTATATCTTTGGGAGGTCTTCTCAATGATATCAGGCGGTAAATGCGGTGCAGGTGGCCTTTTATCCCATTTTATTGAAAGCAGATAATCACGGATTATCTGCTTGTCATAACTGTCCTGGGATCTGCCTGGTTGATAATCCCTGATTGACCAGAATCTTGATGAATCAGGTGTAAGAAGCTCATCAATTAATATAAGATTCCCATCATGGAGCCCGAATTCCATCTTTGTATCAGCAACAATAATGCCCTTTTTCTCTGCAATATTCCGGGCGCGCTTGTAAATCCTGATGCTTATGTCCCTGAGTTTCGCGGCAAGGTCATGACCAACTATCCTTTCCATCTCCTTAAAGGTAATGTTTATATCATGACCCTCTTCAGCCTTTGTACTGGGAGTGAAGATCGGTTCTTCAAGCTTGGAGGACTCAAGCAGTCCTGAGGGTAATTTTATTCCGCAGACAGTGCCCTTTTCCCTGTATTCTTTCCAGCCACTTCCTGAGAGATAGCCCCTCACAATGCATTCAACAGGAAGGGGCTTTGCCTTTTTCACAAGCATGCTCCTGCCCTCAAGGATATCCCTGTATTTATGAAGAACAGAAGGATAATCCTTTATGTCAGTTGCGAGGATATGGTTTTCAATAATATCCTTCATTTCATTAAACCAGAATATAGAAATTTGCGTGAGCACCCTGCCCTTATTAGGAATGGGATCAGGCAGAACCACATCAAAAGCAGAAACCCTGTCTGTAGCAATGATAAGGAGGGAATCGTTAAGCTCATAAACATCCCTCACCTTGCCCCTTTTAAGAAGTTTAACCCCTTCAAGCTCTGTTTGAATTACGATTGACACAAAAGACCTCCTTTTTAGTTTCTATCCTTTAAAGGATAAATTTTAAACTCTATATGGGGTGCAATTTTACTGAAATCTTTATCAAAGTGTGAAAAGTAATATTTTATTTAAACTTGCCAGAACGGCAATGATACAATCAGATAGACCTGCAGAAATACCCTTCTTTCGCAAGCGATATGAAAGCTCACCAGCTTTTTCCCAGACAACTATATCTTCTTTCAGAAAATCAAAAACATATAGAAAATCTTTTAAGAGGGAATTTTCCTTTTCTGATTTTGCACCTCTGATTAATTCTACAAGGATTAAACCTGAGCAACAAACCCTATCTTCATCAATCAGTTTGTTTACGACAGAATAGTAAGGTTCTTTTTTGCGAAAAAATTCAATCCATACAGATGTATCAATGAGGACTTTATCCAAGTCTTTTATCCCTGTGTCTTAATTCCTCAGCACTCATGATAAATTCCATTTTCCCTGCCCTTTCCTTGATTCGTTCCTTTTTTTAACCCTGATTTCATTCTTTATGGCCTCTATAACAGCCCTCGTTTTATTCTTTGCCTTTAATACTGACATTAGTTCCTCAATAAGGTCACCAGGAAGAGTAATGGTTGTCCTTGACATAGAAAACCTCCATAGGTTTGTATCATAAAAAAAATTATACCAATTTTATGCTCAAAAGAAAAGCCTTTTCCTTTTAAAAAACTTCTCTATCTCCACTGCAATAAATACCACAGATGAAAGGCAAAGGGTGATAAGCAGTTCCTTTAATGTCAAAGGTTCTGTCTTGAATACAGGATTTAAAAAAGGCACATATATCGTCGCCATCTGTGCAAGGAAACTGAACAGTATTGCTCCGAGCAGCCACTTATTTGACATTAATCCTATCTTAAAAAGTGACTCCTTTTCAGACCTTATAGCAAGGACATGTCCAAGCTGTGTAAGACAAAGTGCAGTAAATACCATGGTCTGCCAGTGACTTCCAGTCTTTATTGCCCATGCCTGAAGGCTGAGGACAATACCAGCCATCAAAAGACCTACCCATATAGCATGAAGTCCAAGCCCATGGGCAAAGATACTTTCCTTAGGAGCCCTTGGAGGTCTTTCCATTATATCTCTTTCTTCTGGCTCAAGAGAGAGGGCAAGTGCTGGAAGCCCGTCTGTCATCAGGTTAATCCAGAGTATATGGATAGGAAGAAGTGGAATGGGCAAACCTGCAAAAGGTGCAAGAAACAATGTCCATATCTCACCTGAATTGGTGGTAAGAAGATATTTAATGAATTTTCTTATATTGTCATAGATCCTTCTCCCTTCTTTTACTGCCTTAACTATGGTTGCAAAATTGTCATCAAGAAGAATCATGTGAGCAGACTCCTTTGCCACATCCGTTCCTGTAATTCCCATGGCTATCCCTATATCTGCCCTTTTAAGGGCAGGTGCATCATTCACACCATCACCTGTCATGGCAACAAACTGACCCCTGTCCTGAAGTGCCTTAACTATCTTGAGTTTCTGCTCTGGTGCCACCCTTGCGTAGAGCCTTATATGCTCAACCCTCTTTTCAAACTCCTCAAGGGAAAGGGCATCAAGTTCCTTACCAGTGATAACCTCTTCGTCTTCATGAGCATTGATTATTCCTATTCTCTTTGCTATCACTTTTGCAGTAAGGGGATGATCACCTGTTATCATCACAGGTTTTATGCCAGCACTTTTACATAACTTAACAGCCTCTTTAACCTCTTCCCTTGGTGGATCCATCATTCCAACAAGACCAAGGATGGTGAGTTCCCTCTCTATATTTTCAGGTGTTATGTCTTCAGGCAAAGACTCAAGGGACCTCATGGCAATACCGAGGACCCTCAAACCCTCCGCTGCCATCTTTTCACTTATTCTCAGCAGTTCCTCTTTATCAAATGGCCTTATCCCCTCAGAGGTCAGGATATTCTCAGACCTTTCAACTAATACCTCAATCGCACCCTTTGTAAAAGACAAATAATTAGTTGCTACTGCTCTACTGCTCTGCTGCTCTATTGCTCTATGTATAGTTGTCATGCATTTTCTTTCAGAATCAAAAGGAATCTCTGCAATCCTGGGATAGAGAGCCTCCATCTCAGACTTTGTGAAACCCATTTCTTTTGCCACATTAAACAGGGCAATCTCTGTTGGATCACCTATGATATTTCCACTTGCATCAAGCCTCGCATCATTGCTGAGGCTGAGGGCAGTCATGAGAAGGCTACAGGCTGAGGACTGAGGGCTTAAAGCTGAAGGCTGAATTTTAATGACCTTGCCATCTACATATATCTCTTCCACAGTCATCCTGTTAAGTGTAAGGGTACCTGTCTTATCAGAGCAGATATATGTAACAGAACCAAGTGTCTCAACTGCAGGGAGTCTCCTGATCAGGGCATTATGCTTAACCATCTTTTTTGCACCGAGGGCAAGGGATATGGTAACAACTGCTGGAAGTGCTTCAGGAATAGCAGCTACAGCAAGGGAGATTGCTGTAAGAAGCATCCGTAAAAACTCTTCACCCCTTATCAGACCAACTAAAAAAACAATTGCACATATGGCAAGCACAGCAATGGAGAGCCTCTTTCCGAAGGCCTGAAGTCTCTTCTGAAGAGGGGTCTTAACCTCCTCTTCCTCCTGAAGCATGGTGGCAATCCTGCCAAGCTCTGTATTCATTCCAGTGGCTATAACAATACCCCTGCCCCTTCCATAAGTAACTATTGTTCCCTTGTAGGCCATATTCTTTCTATCTCCAAGGGAGAGATGTTCTTCTTTCAATGGGTTTATGCCTTTTTCAACAGGCACAGACTCTCCTGTTAAAGCTGCCTCCTCAATCTTTAACTGGATTGCCTCTATGAGCCTCAGGTCTGCTGGAACAACATTTCCTGCCTCAAGAAGAACAATATCGCCTGGGACAAGTTCTGATGAGGGTACATTCATTGCCTTTCCCTCTCTTATGACAGTAGCGTAAGGTGAGGCCATCTTTTTCAGGGCAGCCATTGCCTTTTCTGCCCTGTATTCCTGAACAAAACCTATAACCGCATTCAACATTACAATTACAATAATCGCTATTGTATCTGAGGGTTCACCTATAATCCCTGAGACAACTGCAGCAGCTATAAGGACAAGGATCATGAAGTCCATGAATTGATCAAGAAAGATTATGAGGGGAGTTTTTTTCTTCTTCTCCTTTAATTCATTGTGACCATAGGCCTGAAGCCGCCTCCTTGCCTCTTCTGAGGACAGGCCATGGATTGAGCTCCCGAGCCTTCTAAAAATATCTTCTATATATTTTGTATGCCATTGCATAGGCTGATATCTTCTTTATTAATAATGATAAGAATAGAAGGTATAACAGACTATCTGATAAAAAGCCTTTTCAAAAATCCCTCTTTCTGATCAATGAACTGAAAAAACCTTTCTTTATGAAGGATTAAAGGTGTTCCTGAGGACTTGACAACACTTGGAGGAAGTTTATTTTTCAATTGCTCAGCATCCTTTGACTCATAGATGCTTTTGAGGTCAATTACAAGGTATTTTTCCCCTCCGTCCTTCATCTCCTTGAATTCTTCCTTTTTAGTAAGATAAAGGGCCTGCCATTCAATGCTCCCGATTTTATAATAATCACCACAGGGTCTCGGACTTATAAAATCAGGCTGCTCAAGACCTGCCTCTCTGAATAGCTCCATAAATATCTTCCTTGAAAGGAATAAAGGGTCCTCAAGCCTGAAAAACTCTTCTTCTGCTATTTTCCTCAAAAATTTATGAAGAAAATACCTGAAGAGCCTGTCATCAATCATGCCAACCTTCTCTTGAAAATATCTCTCAGCACTTTCCTTTAATACCCTGTCTTCAGAAAAGGGTGAGCCGAAGTGTAGATAATAAATCCTTCTTATGACCTGACTTTCAGCACTGAAGCCGATGTTTGAGGTTCCTATAAGACAGGGATGGGGTTCTGTAAGGGTGTTGGTCAGGCTCTTTATAAGCCTCTCACCTTCTCCTTTAAAAAAATTATCATATATCTCATCAACAAGTACGGGGAAAATATTGGTTGTATAAAAAAGATCATAAAGAATCCTCTGTGTTTTTGTGTAAATATCTCTGTAGTTGAAGACTTCAAAATTATTTCCAAGAAGCCTGTTAATAAAAAGAAGGAGTTTTGTCTTGCCTGTATTAGCAAGACCGCCAAGTATCAGAACAATCGGTATCTCTGCAATCTTCTCATCTCCCTTTTCCTTCCTGACAGACTTTCTCATTAAATAAATAAATGGAGAAGTAAAGGCATATAAGATTGCCTCAAAAACCCTTTTAAGAACCTCCCTGTCTTTATGGACAGCAAACTCCCGGTAAGAATAAACAAAATTACTGAGTTTTTGAAGACAATCTCTCAATTCATTCCTGTCCATAAAAACAGTATACGGGATTGCCTGCTCACCGTGTTTTATATAAAACTCTGAAAGACCTGGATTGAAATAAAGGAAATTTCTCTTATCAACAAACTCCTGTGATCTCTTATGAGAGAATGAGACTATCTCCTTCAACTTTTCTCTGAGTGAAAGGAGCCTCTCCTTTGTTTCAAAAAAATGGCCATCCCTTGTCTTTTTAGTAACATGCTCAACGATCCTCTCAACACGCTCAATCTCCATAATCCTTTCTTCTAATCTTTCTTTTTCCTCAATGACATTAATAACAATACCTGAAGCATCACCTCCTGAAAGTTGTTCCTTATTTATCTTTTCAATTGTAAGCTCTGACCTATCTTCAGGAGTAAAGATAAATACGTTCTCTGTTCTTAATATAAGTCCTTTAATCTTTTTCTTTGTCCTTTCACTCAAAAAATCTGAACTGTTATTATAAATCTCCTCAAATCTTTTCCAGTAAGCTTCACAGAAAGAGGGATTATGGAAACTATCATAAACAATAAGCTCTTCAAACTGGCCACTGGCACTGAAGGCGGCTCTTGTAAAATTAGCAGAACCTACCATAACCCTAATGTCAGCTGAGCTATTTTTCAAAATGTAAATTTTTGAATGAATCCTCTCTCCAGCCCTCATGTACCTGAGCTCTATTCTTCCTTCATCAATTGCCTTCAGTGACTCTGGATCAGTCTCAACAGGTCTTAAAAACCTCTCTTCTGCAAGTGGATCAATCTGATAAAATTCCCTCGCGCTCTCTTCCTCGCCAAGGATTGCGATAACCTTCTTGAATCCCTTTATCTTTTCAAAAAAGAAATCAGGGGATGATACATATGTGATGAGCCTTAGTTCATTAAATTGTTCCGGCGAGAAAATAAAAAAGAGATCACCCTGAAAAACCCTGTCATTATGAATAATATTTAAATAGTTAGTTTTTGATGAGAAAAGATCCATAAACTATTATATACTATGAGCAGACAAGAAAATCTCCCTGCCAGAGAAAATGGTGACATGCCTGAGGGGCGTTACAATCATAAGACAGACCTTCAGATTACAGAGAGAAAAATGTTTCCTTTTTAATAAATGCATATCCAGTAAATTAATATTGGCAAGGCATAGGCATAGAATCTCACATTAGAGCTTTAAAGTTTTTAAGCTGGACATAAGGGAAAAGGGTGGACATGGCCGCACTTTCTGTTTCTATGCCTGATTCCTGAAGCGCTGCTACGGGATTGAGACCTCCCACAACAACTATCCCGGCCCTGTCAATCCCTGGAGGGATACCGAGAATAGGCCTGTTGGGTGAGCCAATCAAAAGGATACCGCCAATCCCTTTTTTTATTAAAGTCCTTGTAATCTCTTTTGCCTTTTCAAGACAGACAAGGGGTATCTCTCTATAGCTTGCCAGTATCTTACCCTTTCCCTTTTTTACAGCATCCGTAACCGCTGTCATATTACTCCGTATAAATACCTCATGGGGATCAAGAGACGAACCCTCATAACTGATAAGAGATAAAAACCTCACTGGTTTTTTATCATTTATCTCAACCACACCACCGAATCTTGATGTTACAGAAATACCTGCCCTGAGAAATATACCATTAATAGTAATACTGCAGACTGTGCCTATCCCCACCTTTCCCTCCGGAACAGTAACATCTCCTACCCTTTCTCCTGCTTTTTTAATAACAAGATTTGTGCTCATAACATAGGGAGAGGGAAATACCTGTTTCATAATTTTCATGGCATTATCAAGGTCCTTTTGAGAAATAAAGGAGATATTTAATATTACATCGCCCTCAAGGGTATCAAGATTAAAGGTAGTCAGATATGAAAGGGTCTCTATCCTGCTGATAACAAAACCGGTCTTTTCATAAACAAGTGCATGCTGAAGCTCTATCCTTCCTTTATCAGTTATTCTTCTTCCTTCTTTGCCAAATACCTCTGTATATCCCCTTTCATCAAGGATCTTTAAATGATAACGAACGGCCCTCTCGGTAAGGTCTATACCATAGGTCTTAAGCTGCCTGGATATCTCCCTTGAGCCAATAATTCCATTTTGTCTGTCAAGAATCTTCAATATGGCTATCATCGTCTTATTCATAGTCTCTTTTATACAGTTTGTTGTTTTAATACAAAATTGTAATTTTTATCTTTTATAAATCAATGGATTCAGTATGGCATAATTTGTGCTATTTTTCTAATCATAACTAAAATATACTAATACTGATTAATTGTCAACTTGACAGATGTTTCTATTATTTTATATTATTCGGTAATTGGTTACCGTTTGCCTATGAAAACATTGATCATCAAAAATACACCCCTTGAGGGACCTGGTACAATAACAGAATTTCTGACCCGCCATACTATAGACTACAGGACAATAGAGGCTGGTATAGGAGAAGAGATACCGTCCCTTGATGGATATAAATATCTTATAGTGATGGGTGGACCCATGGCTGTATATGAAATGGATAAATATCCCTTTCTTAAAAAGGTTGCTCTATCCATGGAAGAGGCCTTAAAAAGGGGAATTAAGATCCTTGGCATCTGCCTTGGTGCACAGCTTCTTGCCCATATACTCGGTTCAAGGGTATATCCTGGCGAATGGAAAGAAATCGGATGGCTTGATATAAAGGCAACAATTGACGGAGGAAGAGATGAGGTCTTCAGGACCATTATTGAACCATCAGGTAATGCCACCGTCCTTCAATGGCACGGAGATACCTATGAGCTTCCTCAAGGGGCCATAAGGCTTGCTTCATCAGAATTCTTCACAGAACAGGCCTTCAGATATAAGGATTCCTATGCACTTCAATTTCATATAGAGGTTACACCCGAGATTGTTAGAGAATGGTTCATCGATAGAGAAGATTTAGATCTTATAATGAAAAGGACACAGGCACTCTACCCTCGCTACAGATTAAAGGCAGACCTGTTTTACAGGGCTTTTTTCAATAAAAAATAAATTATGAGGAGGACTCAATGGAAAAACTAAGGGACAAAAAGGATGTAATGGAGCTGATCAAACAGCATGATGTGAGATTCATAAGACTCTGGTTTTCTGATATCCATGGTCAGCTCAAGAGTTTTGCAATCCATGTAGATGAGCTTGATATAGCCTTTGATGAAGGGATGGGCTTTGATGGCTCCTCTATCAAGGGATTTGCAAGGATTGATGAGAGTGATATGATTGCAAGGCCTGATCCAGCCACATTCACACTCCTTCCATGGAGACCAAAGGAAAAGGCAGTTGCAAGGATGTTCTGTGACATCCTTGAGCCGGATGGCACACCCTATAAAGGTGATCCAAGATATGTGCTTAAAAAGAGCCTTGAAAAGATGAAGTCCATGGGATTTACCAACTTCTATCTTGGCCCTGAACTTGAATATTTTTATTTCAAGTCAGAAAAATGCCCTGATATTCTTGATGAGGGTGGATATTTTGATTATCCAATGGATGCAGCAGAGGATCTGAGGCGTGAGACCATACTTGCCCTTGAGTCAATGGGCATAAGGGTTGAGTATTCCCATCATGAGGTTGCACCATCACAGCATGAGATAGACCTGAGATATGCTGATGCCCTTAATATGGCTGATATGGTAATGACCTACAGGGTTACGGTAAAAGAGATTGCCCGTAAATATGGTGTCTATGCTACCTTTATGCCGAAACCCCTTTTTGGTGAAAATGGTAGTGGTATGCATACCCATCAATCTCTTTTCAAAGGTGATAAGAATGCCTTTTTTGATCCAAAGGATAAATATCACCTCTCTGATGAGGCAAAGGCTTATACAGCAGGGCTTCTCAAACATATAAAGGAGATAACCCTTGTCCTTAATCAGTGGGTCAATTCCTATAAGAGACTCGTCCCTGGTTATGAGGCACCTGTTTATATCTGCTGGGCAAGAAGGAATCGCTCTGCTCTGATAAGGGTGCCGATGTATAAACCAGGGAAGGAAAAGGCAACAAGGATTGAGCTCCGTTCACCAGATCCAGCATGTAATCCCTATCTTGCCTTCTCCTGTATGCTTCATGCAGGTCTTAAAGGAATAGAAAAGGGTTATAAACTTCTTGAACCAACAGAGGTGGATGTCTATCATCTCTCTCCTGAGGAAAGGCAGAAACTCGGCATAGAGGAATTACCTGGCAGCCTTATTGAGGCTATTGAGATAGCAGAAAAAAGCGATCTTCTCAAAGAAGCCCTTGGAGACCACATATTCAACGAGCTTATTACAAGTAAAAAGATTGAATGGGATGAATACAGGATCAGGATACATCCATATGAGATAGACCGCTATCTGCCACTTCTTTAAATACAATAGCCCGGGAGATTCAATTCTCCCGGGCCTGTAAATTGCCAGAATGTGTCAAGTCACCTTGAAATAATGCGTGCAGGCTGCCTAAAAGGCTTTACCTGCGACACCTTAATGTAAGCTTATTAATAAGCCTGCTATACATAGCTGACCCCATCTTTTTGGTAAAACTTTTTGTTACAAGATAAATTAAAATTGTCGCTTTGTAAAGACTTTGAGGCAGACTGCACATTATCCTAACAGTAATTTACAACTGAGCTATCTCTATTCCATATTTTCTGATTTTATAACCAATCTGCCTCTGGGTTATTCCAAGAATTCTTGCAGCCTCTGCCTGATTATAATTGCTGATTCTTAAGGCATCCTCTATCCTTGTCTTTTCTAATTCTTTAATCTCATCAAGAAGGGATTTATCTGCAGAGCCTTTAATAATATCTGACCTGACTTCCCTTGTAATAAACATCGGAAGGTCAGATTCTGAAATACTATCCTTCTCT
>JBDOIG010000176.1:0-2943 GCA_041082235.1 Thermodesulfovibrionales bacterium
AAGGCTTGCCTGCTCATCTTCTCTTAGAGAGGACATGAAATATCTTTCAGTGCACAGACATAATCCTGTGATTGTTGATGGTAAGGTCAGCATGGATAGGTTGATTGAGTTCTTGAATGGATTCAATGAATTCATCAATCATCAGCCAAAACCATTCAAAAAAATAATTGACAGGGATATGAGATTATGAGCCATGTGCATGTGTGTTTGGTTTCGGATCAGCCGATACCTAATCTGACAACGGTCCTACAATTTAAGCCTGATACGGTTATTTTATTAAAGACAGAAGAAAAGGAGGAAAAATCAAGGCTTCTTGAAGGCGTGATAAGAAAAAAAGGTTTTGAGGTTAGCTCCGAGACCATAAAGGCTTATGATATTAACAATGTCATAAAGATAAGCGACTCTTTAATCAGTGAATGCAAAGACTGCGAGGTCAGCCTCAATATCACAGGCGGCACAAAGATTGGCACTCTGGGAACCTTTCAGGCATTCTATACTGCTGGAAAACCTATATTCTATGTAGATACCGAGGACAACAAGATTTTGCAATTATTCCCAGAAAATGCGCAAAAAGAGATACCAATTGAGATCACAATCTCGATTAATGATTACCTTGCTGTTTATGGATTTGAGGTTCAATCCTTTGTTGAGAATGACAGCTATATTTATAAAAGAAAAGATTTGACGAATTATCTTGCTGGTACAATATCTTCAAGACCTCATATTATTCCACAAATAAACTCAGTTTTACACAAATATGATGAAAGGTCTCCTTTCCCTTTATCTGTCAAATTGGATTTTGATGAGAAACTGGCCCGATTGCTAACGCTACTTGAGGGTGTAAAGCAGAAGAATAAAAACACTATAGAGATAAATGATCATCAAAGTCTCAAGTATCTCAAGGGGTTCTGGTTTGAGGAATATGTTTATATGATAGCAAAATCACTTAAGCCTGATGAGATAAAATTAAATATAAAGGGGCAATGGATTACAAAGGGTCAGCATTCTCCAAAAAATGAATTTGATGTTATGCTTTCAAAGAAAAACAGGTTGTTTCTTATATCATGTAAAACTGCAAATCCTGATAGAAAAGAGGATGACAGTGAAGAAGGAATCGGCAAGGAATTCATTTATGAATTAGATTCCTTAGGTGATAAGGCACTGGGGCTTTTTGGTAAAAGGATGCTTATATCGGCAAGACAGATAAAAGATCCTGCTATTAAAGAAAGAGCTAAAATTCAAAATGTTGATATTATAGATGGTAAAAATATAGCAACTCTAAAGGAGAACCTGAGGCAATGGCTCAACAAGTAATAGTGCTGGATATATCAGAACTTTTCAAAGATACAGAGACAGCAAAACTCTCTCAACTGAATCTTTATATTAAAAAAGCCAAAGACCTCGCTGGTGAAGGTAATGATGTTGTTCTCACCGGTGCAGGTCCAGTTTGGCTTTATCTAAAGATTGCCCATGCCTTGCATGGAAAGGCAAAGAGATTGATATACCGAAGTCCTGTAACAGGAGACATTGTGATATTTGACCATTCGGTTGATTGACATTCTATATTATAGCCTATAAAATATCCTATATAATTTCGTTCTGGAGGATAAACACATGGGAGCCACAACCAAACAGGCAAATTTTCTCTTACCTGAGGATCTGTTAAAAGAGCTAAGGGAAAGTGTTCCTAAGAGAGAGCAGAGCAAGGTTGTAGCTGAAGCCTTGAGAAAGGAATTGAAACGATTGAAATTACAAAAGGTAATCCATACCAGTTTTGGTGCATGGAAGGATAAAGATCATCCTGAGCTTAAAGCAGGGACAGAGGCATATATAAGAATATTGAGGAAATCAAGAAGGATATAACGCTCAATGAGGACTGTAATAATTGATACTGATATCCTTATAGACTTCCTGAGAGGTAGTGAAAAAGTAAAAGACTTTCTACTATCTATAATAAATGATTTTGATGTATGCTGTTCTGCTATAACAGTTGCAGAGATATACACAGGGATGAGAGACCATGAGCAGGACAAGACAGAAAGTCTTATAGATAGTCTTACAGTTTTGGATGTAACAAGAGAGGTTGCGGAAAAAGCGGGCAGGTATAAGAGAAGCTTTAAAGGCTACAATCTTGAACTTGATGATTGTTTTATAGCAGCAACAGCTTCTCTTAATAATGCATTCCTTGCTACGGGTAACGAAAGGCATTATCCTATGAAGGATATTAAAAAAATCAGAGTTTAATGATTCATGGAAGAAAAACCCCTGACAGAGGAACAGCGTAGTATCCTCAGGCAGTGTCTCTGGGACCTGAATCTCACACCAGAGGAGTTCCTTGCCATTATTGAGGGAAGGCTTGTAAAAAAATGGCCTGACAGGGCCTTCTGTGTTGCAAGGCTGCTGGAGAGTGTAAACTGGTTTGAGATTGTTCAGATAATAGACCCTGCATTTTTATGTTCGTTGTGGGATGAAGCTACAAAGAAGAAGGTCAGATTCAGAACTTTGAAGGAGGGTATGGATTTTGCCTGCCGAATATTACGAGAAAGTGCTTTATCCGCTTCAGGATAAAGCAATAAGTGTATTTAAAGATTCACCTTTTTATCTAACTGGTGGCACCCTTCTTTCAAGGATTTATTATAAACACAGATATTCTGATGACCTTGACTACTTTTTAAACGATTATCCAGAGTTTCAGGTATATGCGGAAAGGCAGGTAGGAAAACTCTCAGAGGTCTTCAATGATGTGAAGGTTGTAATGGCTTATGAGCGATTTTATCGAATACTTGTGGGAGAAGAAAGACTCAAGATAGAGCTCGTCAATGATGTACCTGCCCATATAGGAGACCTGGTAAAACACCCACAATTTGGCCTTATTGATTCAAAGGAAAATATCCTTAC
This sequence comes from Thermodesulfovibrionales bacterium, assembly GCA_041082235.1. Classification (GTDB taxonomy): domain Bacteria; phylum Nitrospirota; class Thermodesulfovibrionia; order Thermodesulfovibrionales; family CALJEL01; genus CALJEL01. The sequence goes on from JBDOIG010000176.1 coordinate 2,899, forward strand.
AAACAAGCTCACAGCAGTTATGGACAGGGCAATGCCAAAGGACAT
>JBDOIG010000182.1:0-2649 GCA_041082235.1 Thermodesulfovibrionales bacterium
TTTACTTCATTAAATCCCTTCCTGACAATCTCTTCTGTCTGTTTTGAGGGTTTACCTCTTATGAACCCTTCACCGTATTGTTTTATTGTTATTAAATCATCAAACCTCTCAAGTGCCCTGTGTTCACTGCATCTTCTGTTTTTTATAAACTGGGCAAAAAAGACCTTGAGCCCAGCACCTGCTGCCCTTACAGCAAGACCTATTGCTGCAGTGGTCTTTCCCTTGCCATCACCTGTGTAGACCTGAACATAACCCCTACGCATGCCTCAACCTTTGAGCTGTCTCAGTAGTTCCCTTCTTGCCTCTCCGATTGTAAGAGGAATCTTTTCAAAGGGTAATTTATCCTCATGCTTGAGCCTCCATATCAGTTCCGCAATCTGGGGAAGCCTGAGTTTTACACTTTCCATCTCTGAAGGTGCGGTAAATACCTCTTCCGGGGTGCCAGCCCTGAGGATCCTTCCCCTGCTCAGGATGCATAATCTATTAATAAAAAGTGGAACAAGGTCAACACTGTGGGTCGCCATCACTATTGTAACACCCTTTTCTTTATTCAATCCCATAAGGAGGTTCATCATCTTATACTCAGCCATTGGATCAAGGCCTGCTGTCGGCTCATCCAGAAGGAGTATCTCCTGTCCCATGGCAAGAAGCCCTGCTATGCAGACCCTTTTTTTCTGGCCAAAGCTAAGAGCTGAAATGGGTTTTTTAGCATATCCTTCCATCTCCACATCCTTTAAGGCACTGATAACCCTCCTGAGAACCTCCTCTTCAGAGAATCCCATGTTTAAAGGCCCGAAGGCCACATCCTCAAAGACCGTTGGTGCAAATAATTGCTCATCAGGAGACTGAAAGACCAGACCAACCTTTGCATATATCTGTTTCGGAGAGAGCTTTTTTATATCCTCACCATAAAGCAATACCTGACCATCATAGTCCTTTAACAGACCATCCATTATCTTTAATAAAGTGGTCTTTCCAGAACCATTTGAACCGAGTATCCCTATAAATTCTCCCCTTCTTATCTCAAGATTTATCCCTGATAGGGCAACTGTGCCATCAGGATATTTGAAGGAATTAATGTATGCAGATAATAGAATCTCTTCCTTCATCTTATATTCTCCAGTAGTTACAATTCCACCATAAGATTGCCATTACAAAGAGGATCAATATAAAGATAACTACCTCGCTTCTTTTAAAGGATTTATGCCTGAAAAGAGGTATCTCTCCTTCATAACCCCTCTGAACCATGGAGATGGTAAGGTTCTGGCTGTGCTCAAAGGCCCTCAGGATGAGTGAGCCAGATAAAATCCCGAAAGAGCGGAGCCCCTTCCTGACATCAGAATATCCGAGACGGTTTTTCTGGGCATTATAAATTACCTCTGCATCATCTAAAAGGACAAAAATGTATCTATGTGTGAGAAGCAGGATATCTATAAAGGTCTTCGGAATTTTCCACCAGTAAAGGCCAGCAATCAACTCTGTAAAAGGGCTTGAAAATCCTATTACAGCAACCACAGAAACAGCACCCACTATCCTGAGGGCTATCTTCAACCCCTCAATAAAACCCTCCCTGTATGCCCTGATAACTGTCCCTGAAAGACTGAAAGAAAAGAGCGCCTCCTCTCCGGAGGAAAATAACTTGATGAGCATAATCACTATTACAATAAATAGAGGCTCTGAAAATCTTGATAAAAAGACCTTCAGAGGTATCCTGAGCAATAAACAAAGAAAAAGGCATGAAAGGAATATAAGCAAAGGAAAGATAAAATCTCTCGAGGTCAGAACCATCAAAAGAATAATAAGGCCTGCGATGAGTTTTATCCTTACATCAACCCTTGAGAGGGCATTATCTTTTATAGAGTATAAAGAAAGCAACAATTATTTCTCCTTTTTTGTGAGGCTCCTCCAGTAATATCCTGCTATGAAACCTCCGGTTGCACCGGCGATAAGGAACATAAACAAAAGAAGATCTCCCTGATCTGTATTGATTAAGGGCTCCCTTGCTTCCCTGCCATGCTCCTTTGCAAACCTCTCCACTACAGATTCATCAACACCTCCCCATTTCTCAGCTCCATGGGCAAAGGACTGGAGAGCAAAAATTAATAGCAGAGATAGTAGTAAAAGGGTTTTCATAACGCCACCTCCTCAGGTTTCAATACCTTAAGCTTCAAAAGCAGGTCTGGCCGTTTTTTACAGAGCAATGATACCACACCTGCTGTCATCGCACCCTCAAGTATTCCGAGGGGAAGCTGAGTGGGTATGAAGGCTATGAGTATCTTCCAGAAAAGTGGCATGAATGGTGAATCACCCCTTATGCCAGAGGCAAGTTCAACAGATGTTGTAAGGTATGTGGCCCAGTCAGCAAAGATTCCTGCCAGAAATCCCGAGATCCCAATATTTATCTTCAAGGAGCGCAATGCCCTGAATATAAGGAAACCAGCGAACGAACCCATAACTCCCATTGAAATGATATTGGCTCCCAGTGTGCTCAAACCACCGTGAGCAAGAAATAATGCCTGAATAAGAAGGGCAACAGCTGATATCAATATGCTTATTGCAGGGCCAAGGATTATCCCTGATATTGCAGTGCCACATGGATGACTGCATGTACCTGCTGTTGGCACAGGCACTGGCATACATGAGATGATA
>JBDOIG010000110.1:0-11820 GCA_041082235.1 Thermodesulfovibrionales bacterium
TTGTGCCTGATGAAGAAGGAAGAATTGAGGGTATCATTCATATTCATGATATACTGAAAAAAGGGATAGCCTGAAGGAGGAGGAATTATGAAGAAATCCCTTGGAGCAAAACCTATCTTGTTTCCAACACCAATCCTTGCAGTAGGCACCTATGATAAAGAAGGTAAGCCAAATGTCATGATAGTTGCCTGGGGAGGAATATGCTGCAGCCAGCCGCCATCAATTGCCATATCAGTAAGAAAGGCAACTTATACTTATTCTAATTTGATGGAGAAAAAGGTCTTCACTGTGAGTATCCCATCTGAAGAGCAACTAAAAGAGGCCGATTATTTTGGCATGGTCTCTGGAAGGCAGGAAGACAAATTCAAGGCAACAGGCCTCACTCCTGAAAAGGCAGAGCATGTAGATGCACCTTATGTAAAGGAATTCCCTGTAATACTTGAATGCAGGGTAAATCACATTGTAGAGATAGGCCTTCATACTCAGTTCATTGGTGAGATACTTGATGTAAAGGTAGATGAAGACAAACTGGATGAAAACAAAAGACCGGATGTGGAAAAGATAAAACCCTTCTTTTTTGTGCCTGAAACAAGGCTTTACTACGGTACAGGCAAATTCCTTGGAAAGGCCTTCCAGACAGGAAGGGACTTAAAGAGGGGGTCCCCAGAAAATCGTTAGATTTTCTGGGGTATTAATTATAAATGCCCATCTGGGTGGTCCTCGCCCTTGGTGCAGCATTTACACTTGCCACCTCAGATGCACTTACAAAAAGGGCTGTAAAGGACCAGGACGAATACCTTGTTGCATGGACAAGGCTTCTCTTTACACTTCCATTGCTTGGAGGTCTCTGGTTTTTTATTGAGATACCAGAGATTGACAGGACATTCTTCCTGGCCTTTTTCTCCTCTCTTCCACTCGAGGTCATTACCGTCTTCCTCTATATTAAGGCCTTAAAAATTTCTCCCCTCAGTCTTACACTACCATTTTTGAGCCTCACTCCGATTTTTCTGATACTCTCATCAAGGATAATTGCTGGTGAGACTATCTCACCTCTTGCTGGAGCAGGGATAATGCTTATTGTTACAGGTGGATATATGCTCAATATCTCCACTGCAAGGATAGGGTTCCTTGAACCCTTCAGGGCAATAACCAAAGAGAAAGGTGCGCTTTATATGATAGCAGTAGCCTTTATATACAGCATCACCTCATCCCTTGGCAAGGTTGCAATTGAGCATTCATCACCTTTGTTTTTCGGTATTACCTACTTCACGGTGCTGGTAATACTGACCGCTCCAGTAAGCCTCTGGCTTGGAAGGAAGAATATTAAAAGATTCCTTTTTGAAGGAACCTATAAAAGGCTTTTCATTCCTGGCATACTCTATGGGCTCATGATAGTATTCCACATGCTGAGCCTTGACCTCACGAAGGTCTCCTATATGATATCTGTAAAAAGGCTAAGCCTCCTCATAGGAGTTATCTACGGACATATATTCTTCAAGGAAAAGAATTTCAGAGAAAGACTCCTTGGCACATGCTTCATGCTTGGAGGGTTTGTGATACTGGTAAATAGCGGTGAATGAAAAAACAGGGGCTATCCCTAATTATTTTTTCTGTTATAATTAACAATGCTCCTACTTTTTGACATAGATGGCACACTTATTGATTCTGGTGAGGCAGGTACAAGGTCTCTGAATCTTGCCTTTTGGGAACTCTTCTCCATAATTGATGCCTTCAGGGATATACAGATGGCTGGCAAGACAGATATCCAGATAATGAAAGAGGGACTTTTAAGGCATGGCATATCTGTTGATGGAAACCTTCCCAGCATTGTTGAGAGTTATCTTAGAAATCTCAGAAGGGAAATCCATAATCCCTGGAGACACCTTAAGCCCGGCATAAAGGAGCTTCTTGAAAATCTATCAGAAAAAAGATATATCCACCTCGGTCTCCTTACAGGCAATCTTGAACAGGGTGCAAGGATAAAGCTTGAGCCTTTTGGATTGAATAGATACTTTCCCTCGGGTGCCTTTGGAAGTGACCATGAAGACAGAAACAGTCTTCTGCCCATCGCAATAGAAAGGTTTAAGCGTCTCACGGGAAGGAATTTCAATCCAGAGGATTGTATTGTTATTGGAGACACTCCAAGGGATGTTTATTGCTCAAAGCCCTATGGTGCGAGGTGTATAGCCGTTGCCACAGGTCCTTATAAGGCAGAGACTTTAAAGAAGGCAGGAGCTGATGTAGTATTTGAAGATATGGGAAACATTAAAGAGGTTCTCAATTTTCTGGGGCTTTAAATCTGGTTTAACAATTCAAAATATTGCTCTCTTGTCATGCCTGCAGTCTTCATATTATTTTATTATCTCCAAATCAATTTCCTCATATTCAGGAATTACTATAGCCCTCTTTGCACCTGGGCATATCAGGGTATGGTGGGAACCACTCTTTTTTTATATTTACACCCAAATGCCTCAAAAATCTTTATCAGAATTTTCCAGTGGACAGGACTTATCTTCTGATTCATCCTACTGAAACAGGATACCTCTCAAACCCTATCATCTCTCTCTGAGGTATTATTTCACCGTCTTTAATCTCAAAACCACATTCAAAAAGATATTCCTCAAGGTCCCCATTTCTTCCATCTCTTCAAACTGGAGCTTTATTACTTCAAGAAGATTTTTTCGCCTCCTCAGGTGTGCTACCCTGCGAAACAAAGTCAAGCTCCGGTGCCTTTGCTATATACCATTTTCCACTCTGCCAGATCTCTATGGTTAGATTTTTAAAATTAAGGGTTCTCATCTCTAACCTCCTTTTTTATAAAACCTCTAAATTCAGTATACCAGATTACTTAACCCTTCTGCCTGGGCTCAAGATGCACCACCACATCCTTAATAGCAGGTATCTCCTTTTTTAATCTCTCCTCAACCCTGTCTGCAATGTCATGGGCCTCCTGAAGTGAAAGGGTTTTTTCTACCTCTACATGGAGGTCAAGGAATACACATTCCCTTGTACCCCTTGTTCTGATATCATGGCATCCTGTAACACCATCTACACCCATTACAAGCCTGCATATCTCTTCCTTATCCATCTGAACTGTATCAACAAGAATATCCACTGCACTTCTTATTATTCTGAAACCAACCAGGGCTATCACAAACCCTACAATAAAACCGGTAATTGCATCAGCCTGTGGGATACCGAGCTTTGACAGAGCTAAACCACCTATCACTCCTGTGGTAACAAGGATGTCTGAGCCTGTATGTCCTGCATCAGCCATCAGATATTCACTCTTAAATAACCTCGCCCTTGAAACCTCATAGCGATTGACAAAGATATTAATCACAAGTGTTAAGAGCATTATTATGAAAACAGGAGCACTTACCTCAAGTGTTTTATTTTCCATAAATGCCCTGATGGATTTTTTGAAAATCTCGAGGCAGGTAAAGAATATCACAATCCCGATACCAATGGTAAAAAGGGTCTCAAATTTTCTATGACCGTAGGGATGTCTTTCATCAGGCGGGCTTGAGGAAAGTGTTATTCCAATGTAGCCAACTATATTTGATATACCATCAAAGAGAGAATGGAAACCATCAGAGAGTATAGCCACAGACTTTATTGAATAGCCAAGGATAATCTTTGTGATTGACACAAGAAAGTTCAATAGAAGGGTTATAAGAAGGACCTTCTTAATCTCTTCTGTCCTCTCCATTAATTACCTCTGTAGCCTGACCTTCAAATACACCTGACCAGTGCTTTTTGAATCCTTCAAATCTTCCTTCCTCTATTGCCCGCCTCATATTTTTAAAAAAATTCAGGTAGAAATAAAGATTATGTATAGTATTGAGCCTCATTGAGAGTATCTCCTTTGTAAGGAAGAGATGCCTGAGATAGGACCTTGAGAAGTTCCTGCAGGTGTAACAATCGCATTCAGGATCAAGGGGAGAATTGTCATATTTAAATTCTTGCCTTTTAATGCTCAGCCTGCCCTGACTCGTAAAGAGTGTCCCATTCCTTGCATTCCTTGTGGGCATCACACAGTCAAACATATCAAAACCCTTCTCCACTGCATAAAGCACATCAAGGAGGTCTCCCACTCCCATAAGATAGCGTGGCTTATCCTCTGGCATTGCCTCACCAAGATAATCTATTATTTCATACATGAGCTCCTTTGGTTCATCAACACTGAGACCGCCAACAGCATAGCCGTCAAAACCCATCTCAACGAGTCTTTGAAGGCATTCCATCCTGAGGTCTCTGTACATGCCACCCTGGATAATGCCAAAAAGTGCCTGACCATGGTTCTTCAGTTCCCTGCACCTCTCTGCCCATCCAAGTGTAAGGTTCATGGATTTCATGGCATATTCATAGGTGGCTGGATAGGGAGTGCATTCATCAAAGACCATGGCTATGTCTGAGCCAAGAATTCCCTGAATCTTCATTGCCTCATCAGGGCCAAGAAAATGTAATGACCCATCTATATGGGATCGGAACCATACACCCACATCAGTAATCTCCCTTAATGTAGAAAGACTGTAGACCTGAAAACCTCCGCTGTCTGTTAGTATCGGACCATCCCAGGACATGAATTTATGAAGTCCGCCAGCATTTTCAATAACATCCATACCAGGCCTGAGATAAAGGTGATAGGTATTGGAGAGGATTATTTCAGCTCCTATTTCTTTGAGCTCATGAGGTGAAAGGGCCTTTACAGTGGCATTTGTTCCTACCGGCATGAAGGCGGGTGTGTTTACAACACCCCTCTCAAGGGTCAGCATGCCCCGCCTCGCCCGTGCATCTTTATTGAATACCTTGAACTTCATATGGTTTTTATTATAATACAGAGCAGTAGCCCGGCAGTTAATAAAATATTCTTAGAAACTCAGCCTGTTCTGTTACGCTAATGCTCTGCTGTTCTATTTTTTATGATATAATATGCCATGGATGAAAAAAGGAGGCATCCGAGAGAGCCGGTTTTAGAGAACATAATCTTCTCATTAAATATACATGAGTTTCTTGAGACTAAAAGGGTAGAGGCAGAGGGTAAGATTATAAACAGGAGTGAAAGCGGGTTATGCCTTCAAACTCCTTTCCCCCTTGAGCCAGGCCATGTGCTCATAATAAATCATAATGAGATAGGCCTTGTAAGATGGTCAAGGAGGGTGAATTCTCATTATATAGCAGGGATAATTTTGAGGGGTAGAGTCCCTCAAACTCCATTGAGCTTTGAGGGGCAAAGCCCCGCAAGCTCCCCTTTTTAATTTATAATAGAATATTTTTGGGGATTTAAAGGGGCAAAGCCCCTTTAAGTTTTGGGGTTTTAAAGGGGTTACACCCCTTTAAGTTCTGGGGTTTTAAAGGGGCTTTGCCCCTTTAAGGAAGGAAATATTAATGGACTGTCCAAGAATTGATAGAAATAAAAAATACTGTAACTGCTCCTATGAGCCGTGCTCAAAGAAATTCAGGTGCTGTGACTGTCTTCATTATCACAGGCAGAATGGAGAATTGCCTGCCTGCTTCTTTTCTCCTGAAATAGAGAAGACTTATGATAGAAGCATAAGGAATTTTATAAAGCATTATAGATAATAAGCTTTTCTGATTTCTGACTTCTGACCTCTCTATAGCCGGTGTGGTGGAATGGCAGACGCAGGGGACTCAAAATCCCCCGCCCTTCGGGGCATGTGGGTTCAAATCCCACCACCGGCACCACTCCAGAGCAGAAGGCAAAATAGCGCTGAGGAACGGAAGAGTGAAAGTAAAATCTGAATTACGAATAAAGATGACAGGCAACCTTTGAGCTATTCTTCTCTTTAAGCTCAGGTGTAATCTTATCACAGGGCTCAAATCTCTCTGGACACCTTGGATGAAAGGGACATCCTGAAGGAATATTAAGAGGGCTTGGAATGTCATCTATCTTTAAAGGACGTCTCTTTATTTTAGGTTTGGTTATTGATGGTATAGCCTCAAGGAGCATGATTGTGTAAGGATGGAGCGGCTTTGCAAAAAGCACCTCTGCTGAAGCCTCCTCTACAATTCGGCCAAGATACATCACCATCACATAATCGCTGAAGTAATGCACAACCCTCAGGTCATGGCTTATGAAGAGGAAGGAAAGATTCTGCTTTGTCCTGAGTTCATTGAGGAGATTTAATATCTGTGCCTGAACAGATACATCAAGGCTTGAAAGGGGCTCATCAGCAACAATAAGTTCAGGATTCACACTCAATGCCCTTGCTATGCATATCCTCTGCCGCTGTCCACCGCTGAATTCATGAGGATACTTGTGCATATCATCAGGGCTCAACCCCACTGAGCTTAAGAGCCCTGCAACTTTGTCTTTAATCTCCTTTTTCTCCACAAGTTTGTGAATCCTGAGAGGCTCGGAAAGGGTACTGAGAATACTGAGTCTTGGATTCAATGATGCAAAGGGATCCTGAAATATTATCTGGACAGATCTCCTGAATGACTTGAGCGCCTCCTTCTTAAGGCTGAATATATCATGGTTCTTAAATAATACCTTTCCTGATGTTGGTTCCATAAGCCTGAGAACAATCCTTGCAAGTGTGGATTTTCCGCATCCACTCTCTCCCACAAGGGCAACTGTCTCGCCCTTTTGGACTTGAAGATTCACTCCATCAACAGCCTTAAGTATGCCATCATGAATCTTGAAGTGTTTTTTCAGGTCTATTACCTCTATAAGCTTCATACTGACACCCTTAAAAATCCTTTGATTTTTTTGAGACCCCAGCCCTCAGGCATCTTACAAAATGACCCTCCTCAATCTCCCTGAGTTCTGGCTCGGATCTCTTACACTCCTCAATAACCCTCTCACATCTATCCTTGAATAAGCATCCTTCTTGCACCTCTTTTATTGAAGGGATTGAGCCAGGGATTGGTCTTAAGAGCCTCCCGCGGATCTCAGGTAGTGAATGGAGAAGACCCACTGTGTAGGGATGCAGTGGAGCTAAAAATAATCTCTCTGTTTCCGCTATCTCCATTATCTTACCTCTGTACATCACCGCAACCCTGTCAGAATGCTGCCTGACTATTCCAAGGTCATGGGTTATTAAAAGGACAGTAAGTCCATACTCCTCCTTCAATCTATCAAGAAGGTCAAGAATCTGTGCCTGAATTGTGACATCAAGTGCTGTTGTCGGTTCATCTGCTATAAGAAGCCCTGGTTTACAGGCAATTGCCATTGCGATCATGACCCTCTGCCTGAGCCCGCCTGAAAGCTGATGGGGATAGGATTTTAACCTTTCCTCAGGAGAAGGGATGTTTACTTTTTTTAAAAGCTCAACCACTTCTCTCAGGGCTTCTTTTTTTGATAGACCCTGATGGGTGATAAGCATCTCGGAGACCTGATAACCAATTGTAAGCACAGGGTTCAGAGATGTCATTGGTTCCTGAAATATCATGGCAATCTCCTTGCCCCTCAACCTTCTCATTTCATCTGAAGGCAATTTTAATAGATCGGTTCCTTTATAAATTATCCTTCCCTTTGCGTACATATTCTCTGGAAGCAGTCCCATAATGGCAAGGGCAGTCATAGTCTTACCGCTGCCACTTTCACCAACAAGACAGAATGTCTCTGCCGGGGATATGGAGAGATTTAAAGAAGAAACAACTGACAGATCCTTATAAGGACTTTTGAGATATATGGATAGATCTTTAAGGAGTAAACCTTCTTTAAAAGAGACTGCTACCTCGCCACCAATGGTTGATTCCTTGTTATCAGACATTTACTTTCGCCGCCACTCTGGATCTCGCAACGGGTCATGACATATCTTTCGCTTTAAGCAGTGATAGATAGGTTTTTACCTCTTTGAGTTCAGGGTTAATCTCAAGGGCCTTTTTCCATTCCTCAACTGCAAGACCCGCATGCCCCTGCATATAATAGGTGATGCCGAGCTGGATCCATGCCTGAACAAAATTTGGATTTATCTCCTTTGCCTTGGTGAATTCCTGAATGGCAAGCCCTATCTTGCCTGTAGACCTGAATGCCATACCGAGCTTTACCCTCACATCAGGGAGATTCGGCCTCAAGGTAATGGCCTTTTTGTATTCATCTATAGCATCTTCATAAAGGTCCATATCAAAATATAGATTGCCAAGCTTGAAGTGTTCATTGGCAAGCTTTCCTGCAAGATAGGGGTCTATATTCTTCTTTCCGCTAATTGCAAGTTGTCTGGCATTCTGAAAGGCTTCCTGTGCCTTCTGAAATTCTCCAAGCTCATTATAGGTTACAGCAAGATTAAGAAGTGCCTCTGTATAAAAAGGATTGAGCTTAAGGGCAGCCTCAAAGTACTCCACTGCCTTCCCGAGATCGCCTTTCATGCTCGCTATCACACCGAGCTTGTTCTGGACATCAGCATATTTAGGATTCTGGCGTATAACTTCTCTCAGATAGGGCTCTGCCTCAAGATACCTGCCCTCTTCAAATAATTCCAGTCCTTTTCTATAAATCTCTTCACTTAAACTTGCCATAAAAATAAGTATATGGATTCTCTGTATTGATTGTCAACTTTTACCAGCTCCCTCCACCACCTCCACCTGCTCCACCTCCTGAAAATCCACCTCCACCTGAGCTTCCGCTACCTCTCGGTGCAGAGAATATAACAGAGCCCAGATGGGAGCTTATAGAATTTATTGACCTTGAGAAATCAGCAGGTTCAAATGTCCTGAAGCTTCTTGATGATACATACCATTCAGGAGGAGCCTGATAAATACCCTTAAAAGCCCCTGCCCAGTTATCAACAACATCAAGGGCAATTGCATAGGGTAAAAATCTTGAGAAGAGGTCTTTATCTCTCATCCTCTCAATCCTGTCCCTTTCAGCCCTGTTCATGAATTCCCTGAACCCGAGGACATGCCTGTAAGCCATTGCACCTGCCCTGGTCTTTGCTGGCATGAAACCTGAAAATAAAAAGACAGGTACGCCTGTCAGGATACCTGCAATAATACCTTTCCACTGAAAATAGGATACAAGAAATGAACCAGCAAACAAACCTATGAAGCTCACTACTATGCCAGCAATTATATAAAGTTGTCTTACCTTCTCAGGGTTCACCAGAAAATATCCCTTTTTCACAAGCCCATTATAAAGGGTATCTTTCAATGAGCTGAGATGAACATAAAATTTATTTTTAAGCTCTGAAACAAGGACACCCTCTGTCCCGGCAGGAAAGAGTTTTTCCATCAGGAGCTTTTCGAAATCAGAGAGCTCATTTCCTGGCTCCTTCAGTCTTTTAAGATAATAGTCCCTTCTGTCAAATATAAGGCCCTCCCTTTCTACCTCTTCTATCTTCAGATAACCCCTCACAGCAAGCCAAACAATTGTTGCTGTTATATCTCGGCTGTCAATCTTTTCATCAATAAGGGTACCCACCTCAGCAGGATTGAGAGGAAGATTGTTTGACCTCGGAGGTTCATACATAACAGTAATGGTCTCTCTTACCTCAGGATCCCTTCCTTTTCTATACCAGAGATTGAGCATGAAGAAAAGGGAAAACAGGGGAAAAACAAAGACCCAGTTTTCCTCAAGATTAATATCAATTAAAAACCTCTTTAATGAAGAGGGAGTGGACACTATGCCCTTTTGCCAGCCAAAGGCAATGGTAAAACCCTCTCCAGGATTAAGGTTCTTTCTGGTAAAGAATTCTACTGAGTGCCCTGATGTCCTGAATTCACAGCCCTTTTCCCTTGAACCATAGTGACCGGTGTAGCAGGCAGCCCACAACTCATCACTCACCTTTTCTGTTAATAAAAGAACCCTTGCAGATGCCTTTTTAATCTGAGCCTTCCAGTAATTGCCTGTAACATTCCAGTAAAGCTCATCATGATCGTTGAAAAATAAAAGAGCATTATCCATCCTGTAGGTAATGACATAGGTCTGTTTACCAGTCACATAGATTTTTGGATTTCCTATCCTTATGTTTATAACACTGCCATGTTTCTGAACCCTGTATTTCCATTGATTACCCGATATATCATGAACAGATAGCACCTTTACTGGTGCCATGATGGTTTTCCCAAGCTCATCTTTGTATTTATAGGGGATCTCCCTGTAGATTCCATGCCTCGGCCTGAAAAACTCAACCTCTATGGTCTCCTCAACCGTAATAGAAGAATCCTTATTTATAGTTATCTCTGAACGGAATTCATCTATAATGAAATCCTGGGCAACGGCATGGATGGGGGACAAAATTAAAAAAAGGAATATAAAGACAACAGCAATCATGAAAAGCTCACTTTTACAGGCCTTCTTTCATCAGGTGTCTCAAGCCCAAAGAACTCTTCTTTTGTAAATCTGAACTGTGAGGCAATTATATTGGAAGGAAATGACTCAATCATAATATTGTAATCCCGAACAACTGCATTATAATATCTCCTTGCATACTCAATACTGTCCTCAAGTTCCTTGAGCTGTGACTGGAGCTGCATAAAGTTAGCATTTGCCTTGAGCTCAGGGTATGCCTCAGCAACTGCGAAGAGACTCTTTAACGTCTCGCTGAACATATTCTCAACCTTAGCCTTCTCTCCTGGAGAAGAGGCCCTCATTGCCATTGACCTCGCCTCTGTTACTTTTTCAAAGAGGGTCCTTTCATGAGAGGCATAGCCCTTTACGGTTTCCACAAGATTTGGTACAAGGTCATATCTTTTTTTGAGCTGGACATCAATATCAGACCATGATGCCCTGACAGTATTTCTAAGACTGACAAGTCTGTTATAGATTACCACCACCACAATCAACAGAAGAAGAATTATTCCCGCTATAACCAATAGAGCTATCATATAAATCCTCCTGTACTCAATAAACTGCTAAATTATATCACAGGCTAGGGTAAACGGGGACAATTCCGATTACTTATAGAAATAGGAGATTTTCTTTTGCTTTGATTAAGTCATCAAAGAAAATTTATAATAAATCTTATGAAACCTTTAAAGAATAGCATCTCGGTAATTTTTATATTAATTTTATTTTTTATCTCTCTGGCAGACAGCTCCTCTGCCATAGAGACCCATGAATTTATCCTTAAAAATGGACTCAGGGTCATAATCTTTGAAGACCACAAGGCACCTGTTGCAACCTTCCAGATATGGTACAGGGTTGGCTCCATTGATGAGCCAAAGGGAAAGACAGGTCTGAGCCATCTCTTTGAGCACATGGCATTTAAAGGAACACAAAGATATGGCTCGAAAGAACTCTCAAAGATTGTCCAGAAAAATGGTGGCATAGACAATGCCTATACAACAAAGGACTACACTGCCTATTTCCAGATACTTCCATCAGAGAGAATCCATCTCTCAATAGAACTTGAGGCAGACAGGCTCAGGAACCTCCTCCTCAGGGAAGAGGACCTTCAATATGAAAGGGCTGTTGTAATGGAGGAGCGGAGGCTGAGATATGAAGATGATCCTGAGGCATCCTTATTTGAAGAGGTTCAGCTTGCTGCCTTTAAGGCCCATCCCTACAGATGGCCTGTAATAGGATTCATGTCTGACCTCGGGTCAATAACCAGAGAGGATCTCCTTTCTTATTACAGAAAATTCTATACTCCTTCAAATGCCTTCATAATAGTTGCTGGAGATGTAGAACCAGAAGAGATCTTAAAAAAGATTAAGGATTCCTTTGAAGGTATACCTGGAGATTATATCCCTGAAAGACATTATACTGAGGAGCCTCCTCAGAGGGGTGAAAAAAGGGTTTATCTGAAAAAAGAGGCTGAAGTCCCCTATCTTCTTATAGCCTATCATGTGCCGAGTTTCCCCCATGAGGATGCACCAGCCCTTGAGGTACTCAGCGCCATACTTACTGGA
>JBDOIG010000112.1:0-2832 GCA_041082235.1 Thermodesulfovibrionales bacterium
ATTCTTAAGGCATCCTCTATCCTTGTCTTTTCTAATTCTTTAATCTCATCAAGAAGGGATTTATCTGCAGAGCCTTTAATAATATCTGACCTGACTTCCCTTGTAATAAACATCGGAAGGTCAGATTCTGAAATACTATCCTTCTCTGCAAGAATCACCATCCTCTCAATTGTATTTTCAAGCTCCCTGATATTGCCAGGCCAGGAATAACTAATAATCCTCTCAAGGGCCTTGGAGGTAAAAGATACCTTTTTGCCATATTCTCTATTAAATCTCTTTAAAAAATATTCTATAAGAACTGGGATATCTTCTTTTCTTTCACTTAAAGGTGGTAAAAATACAGGCACTACATTGAGTCTCCAGTAAAGGTCTTTCCTGAATAAACCCTTTTTAACCATGTCCTCAAGGTCTCTGTTTGTGGCTGCAATAATCCTCACATCAACCTTTATAGTCTTTGTCCCGCCAAGTCTCTCAAAGGACTGTTCCTGAAGGATTCTCAGGAGTTTTGCCTGAAGGGAGATACTGAGATCACCAATCTCATCAAGAAAGAGTGTACCTCTATCAGCAAGTTCAAATTTACCGGGTTTTGATACCACCGCTCCAGTGAAGGCTCCCTTTTCATAGCCAAAAAGCTCTGCCTCCAGTAGATTCTCCGGGATGGCAGCACAGTTCACAGCAATAAAAGGACCCTTGACCCTCGGGCTTTCATAATGTATTGCCTTTGCCAGGAGTTCCTTACCTGTGCCACTTTCACCCCTTAGTAGAACAGTGACCTTGCTATTTGCAACCTTAAGACAGGTCTTGATAACATCCTGCATCCTTTCAGAGACACTTATTATATTTGGAAGACTGTAGTGACCTTTAAGTTCAAAGGCTAGTTCCTCTCGCCTGAGCTGTTCCTCTTTAAATCTCTGGTGGAGTTTAATAGCCTGTCCGACAAGGGTGGCAACTATCTTTAAAACCCTCAAATCCTCTTCAAAGGAGACAGTCTCATCAAAAAGTCTATCAACAGAAAGTACTCCAAGAATCTCATTCTTGAGCCTTATTGGCACACAGAGAAAGGAAATATTGTCTTTATGGATTCTTGCACGGGTTCTGTTAAGAAAGAGAGGCTCTTTGCCTATATCAGGAACAACCATTGGTGAGCCTGTCTCAACAACCCTTCCAACAATCCCCTCTCCTAACCTGTATTTGCCCCTTGCAATCTGTTCCCTTGTAAGTCCATAGGCAACATCTATTCTCAACTCCCCTGTCTCATGATCAAGGAGTGTTATAGTGCCTCTTTTCATCTCAAGATAATCAGAAAGGACCTTCATTGTCTGAAGGAGATTTTTCTCAAGCTCAAAGGATGAACCAAGTATCCTGCTCACCTCAAGGAGGGCAGAGAGTTCCTTATTCTTTCTCTCAATCTGGTTCATGATGAATTATAACAAAATTGTAGTTTAAAAAACAAAAATGAAAGTTTTAGACTGTCTTTCAATCCATAATTCTTTGAATTTTAAAAGGCCTGACCTGGCATAGCAGTTGCTATAAATCATGACAAATAAAAAATTTTTAAAAAAGTAGGAGGAGGAAAAATGAGACAGATAGCAATTTACGGTAAGGGCGGCATCGGCAAATCTACGACGACGCAGAATACAGTTGCAGCCATTGGCGAGATGGGCAAGAAAATAATGGTTGTCGGCTGCGACCCAAAGGCTGACTCCATAAGGCTCCTTCTTGGCGGAAAGCCCCAGAGGAATGTCCTCGATACATTGAGGGATGAAGGAGAAGAGGTCGAACTCGACGAGGTCATGAAGGAAGGTATCTTCAGCGTGCATTGTGTAGAATCAGGCGGGCCTGACCCGGGTGTCGGATGCGCAGGCAGGGGCATTATCACCTCTATCGGCCTTCTTGAGAGCCTTGGCGATTATGACAGTTCTCTTGATTATGTCTTTTACGATGTCCTCGGTGATGTTGTCTGCGGCGGCTTTGCAATACCCATAAGAGAAGGATAGGCAAAGGATATATATAGTCGCATCAGGTGAGATGATGCCCTTTATGCTGCAAACAAGCAGAAGACTGGTTTAGCTTAATAAGGGAGCCCTTCTTGAAGAAACTATTTACTCCTCACTCGTTGCTGCCATTCACAGATAAGGACAGGAATCACGAATTCAGGATGTCTCCTGCTGTAAAAAAAGATACTTTACCTTTGCGCTCCTTTGTCTCAAATTTTTTAATCTCCTCCAGATCCATGATATTTTCATATAACTCGAGCAAGGATTTTTTAATTAATGATGATTTATCTTCATGAAAATAATCTGATAGTTTTTTCAGAATTTTTTCCTCGTCCTTATTCAATCTAACAGATATTATCCCCATTTATCATACACCTCCTCTCTCTTGGCAATTGATATGACATAATAGTTATTGTCCTCGATATAGAATATAGCTCTATATTTCCCCTTTCTAACGCGATAGTATGTCCTCTTTTAAGATGCCTTTAATTTTTTAATATCAAAAAGGCTGAGAGCATGTGTTGTATCTAAAGCGATAAAAACATTATTAAATCTCTTAAAAACATCTTTTGGCAAATAACCTTTAGTAATCGACTTTTTAACATTCTCTTCATAAACGACCATATATATGTTTACATTGTATTACAACATTTTATCAAGATGCACGATAAGTTTAGACTATAACTACAAAAATGTTATAAACCACACATAAATGTAAAAGGGTTACACGGGTAGTTAAAAGTTCTTTAAGTATTTCATGTGGTTATAACTGGCATGTCTATTGCTACCTCAAAGAATATTTCAGGAGTGCGGTATATGTTTTCAATGTCATCCT
>JBDOIG010000198.1:0-1705 GCA_041082235.1 Thermodesulfovibrionales bacterium
ACAAAACATATTTGATGCCATTACAGATGGCCTTGCTTTTATCCTCTCCGCAGGGATTCTTTTGCAGGGTCTTTTGAAGAGAGGCATTAATTCCTAAACCTGGTTCTTCTGGTATCACGCCTTTCTGGGTAATTTTCACTTGACAGAAATAATCCTCAGGAGTTATTTAAAAATTTTCTTCTAATCTCATTTCACATCTCTTCTCAATGCACCTGAGCCTGAACTTTCCATGGATGCCTGTGCAGAAGTCAGGGCACTGCCTTGAAGTATCTATATATCTCTTATTTCCAAAAGCACACTTTCCGGTCTTATCCACACCACAGGCACAATCCTCGTCAGTTTCACAGAAAAATCTATCAGATATCTCAGGTTTTGATAATGTATTATTGCTGGAAGGTCCCTCAGCCTCTAAAGTCTATGGCAATAACAACAGTAAGATGAGGAGCACTGAATAACAGATATTCTTCATCTATTTATCGTCTCATCTTATAATTTTCACCTTCAGACCATAGTCCTCAAGACATATCATATGGGTTCTGCCAGAAGTGATAAATCCGTTACACTTTGCTATTAGTACAGTCGCTGCAATTAAGGCATCCACATATGGAATCTTATGTCTGTTTTTTAATTCTCCGGCCTTTAAAACAATTTCATTATCCACATTAATAACTAATTCTTCTTAAAGAATCTGTAACTCTTAAAGGTTCGGGAGTCTGTTCTTTGAGTAATATATAAAATAATTCTCCAATTGTAAACACAGATATTATTGGCCTTATTCTTCTATCTCTAAATTCTTTCCATAAATCTTTTGCATCCTCATTGCCTCTCATCATTGCAATAAAAAAACCTGTGTCAAGAGCTACCATCTGTTTGCCTCTCTCAAAAGCTCTTAACAGGCACCTTCACCTTTCTCAGTAAGCTTTCCCCAGAGTGCCTTTTCAATAAACTCATAATCTTCTGTCTTCAAATCTTTTTCAAGCCAGGCCTCAAGGGCATCCTTTATCGCCCTTGAAACAGGAATTCATTTTTCTTTTATCTTTTTCAAGAATTCATCATCAATATAAATACTTACAGTCCGCCTCATCATTTCTAATATGACTGACCTATTAGACCGGACAGTGTCAAGGCTTGACATTTCATATAAACATATGTAAATATATTTATATGAAGCAGGCTTTAAAACTCATGAAGCTCCTATCAGACCCCTTGAGGCTGAGGATATTGATGCTCCTGTCAGAAAAGGAGTTATGCGTGTGCCAGATAATGGCAATAACAGGGGCATCCCAGCCACTTGTTTCAAGGAACCTTGGGCTCTTAAGAGAGGCAGGTCTTCTTTCTACAAGGCGTGAAGGAAAATTACTCTTTTACAGGCTATCAGAGGATCTGACCCCTCTTCAGAGAGAACTTTTAGATACCTTAAAAAGGATACTTGAAGAGGATCCACAGGTCACTCAAGACAGACTGAGGGTTGTGGAATGCGAGGAATTCCAGAAGAAAACAGGAAGGTGTGACATGAATGCATTAAAGAGATTTATGCAGGAGGTACATGGATGAAAGGATACGGGATAGAGGATTCAAGATTTAGGATTCAGGATAAAAAGGATGTGACAGCGCATACATCTGCTCAATATGCATTAAGCACTGAGATGAATATTTTTTCCTATCCTGCAGCTTATATACTGTTTGGTGTAATGTTGATTGCCTT
>JBDOIG010000115.1:0-6968 GCA_041082235.1 Thermodesulfovibrionales bacterium
AACTATGTTTTTCTTTCAAATATAATTTTCATTTTTTTTCATTGTGAGCCTACCTATGAGGAATTGAAACATCTTAGCCTCATCTAAAATTTGTTTTACTGTTTTAATTGTGAGCCACCTATGAGGAATTGAAACTACCACTCAAAAGCTACTTTTGGATCTTCCCAACCAATTGTGAGCCTACCTATGAGGAATTGAAACCAGGAAGAAGGAAAGAATAAAGCTCTTTCAGCACCTACGAGGTGCAAGTTTTTACTGAGGATGAACTTGCAGGTTTCATAAAGGTTAGTACATTCCCTGAAGATTATTCCGAGCACATATATACTTTCTTTACAAAAGTTCCTCTGTCTGCTATCTTCAGGTTCATATTGAAAAACAACATCTCCCTTTAAGAATTAAGAGATTATTATTACAGGCATAAAACATCTTTACAGAAACCCCGAGCTGGAGGAAATGTTTGAGGTCTGAGGTTTAAAAAAGGAGAGATTGACAGTTAGACATCCTGAAAAGCAGGATAGAAAATATCAGACCAAACTATAAAAATGCTTCTTGAAATCCTCATAAGGAACTTGCAGAATCAGCCCTTAATATTAGAAGACTTTTTGAAGGATTCACCTAAAGAGGCAATTTAATATGTAAACAGGCATAGCAGAGTATAGATGTAAAATTTGTTAAAATACACATGGTAGATTTTAAAGAAGCCATATTAGAGTATGGCAATGGCAAAGAGAGGGTAATTTTTTATAATTTTAAAAGATGCTATCTAAAGAATTGAGCACGCCAACTCTGTGGATAATTGAATCAGTGAATAACACAAAATTTCCTTATCGCCTGACCATAAGACAGGGCAATAAAATCTTACTCGCCTTGAGAGTGCAGGATAGATGGCCAGGACAGAAAGGTAATATCTTCTGTATTAGAGAGGAGAACCACAGGTTAGAGCCACCTGTTGAAGAGATTGAGAAAGTTCCTGTGGTTTCAATCAAGCGGTTTGGCAGGAGGCTGGCTATTGTCCTTGACAGGTCCAGGAATAAGCGATGCGATTTTTTGTTCCTGACCAAAAAATACAAGACCAGAGAAGGTGAATATGAGCAAATATTCTGGAGGACACAGCAGGCATTAAGACAGAGAAGGCCAAAGGTTAAGCTCTCTACTTACCATAGAGGTAAAGTGAATATAGTAATAGATGCAGCAGAAAGATATCCATGGAGATTTCCAGAAAGTAATGTTGAAAGGGCAAAGTTGCCTGTTGGAGATTATGCCTTAAAAAGTGAAAAAGGGATTATTGCGGTGGTGGAGAGAAAGACCTTTGATAATCTTATTGCAGAATTTGGCAGAATGGCTGTTTTGCATCAGCAACTTGGAGAGCTTTCTTCCTACAGACACTCAGCCCTTGTAATAGAGGCTAATTACTCTGACTTCCTTAATCCTGATAAGTTAAGATTTTATACCCCATCATTTGCAGCAAGGGCGATTGCTGAATTGTATGCTCTGCATCCAAAATTAACTATTGTCTTTGCTGGTAATAGAAAGCTTGCAAATGAGTGGGCCTGTAGATTTTTTGATGCTATAAATGCCCATGAAAATGACATTCCTCATGAAAAAATTTCAGAGGTGATAGAAGAGTATGGCATTCCTCCGGAGGTCAAAGGTGGTCTTTATTTTGAGATAAGAAAGGGGATAATGGAAGGCCTTCCCGCAGAGTTTACACTTTCTATGGTAAAAGAGCTATTCCCCTATGCACCTCTTTCAAGAATTTATAAGGTACTGAATGAGCTGAAGAAGGAAGGCATTATTGAAAGGAATGGCCGCGGCAGAAGAAGTTGCTGGAAGAAAATATGCTGATACTCACCTCTATAAGCTAGCCCACTTTTTGATAGAAGAAACAGAATGAATATTATTTATATTTGACACACTGTGATTAATCAGTTATACTTTATTAAAAGAAGTAAAACAAATTTTTGGGGGTAAAACTTGGCTACTGTAACAGTGTCTTCAAAGGGACAGATTGTTATGCCTAAAAAGATACGGCAGGCCCTCGGAATAAAGCCGGGTCAGAAGGTTTATTTGAAGGTTGTTGGAGATAGGGCTGAGATTATACCCCTGCCTGAGGATCCTATAAAGGCCTTCTGTGGCATCTTTAAAGAAGGTTCATCTTTAACCCGCGCATTACTGAAAACGAGGAAGGAGGAAAAAAAGGTTGAAGAAAAAAATATTACTCGATTCCTACGCCCTTCTCGCATATCTAAAAAAAGAAAATAATTATTCCAAGATAATGGATTTGCTGAATTCTACTTCTGATGATTGTTTTATTATAATGAATGAAATCAATGTAGGAGAATGTTATTATATAATTGCCAGAGAGAGGGGGATCAAAGAGGCAGATTATTTTATTGAGACCATCCTTCCAAATCTTCCTATAAACATTATACCCAATTCATTTAGTCATATTATAGATGCCTCAAGGATTAAGGTCAATCACCCAGTTTCTTATGCTGACTGTTTTGCTGTTTCTACTGCCTTGCGTGAAAAAGCTATAATTGTTACTGGTAATCCTGATTTTAAAAGATTTGAAAATATTGTGAAGGTAGAATGGATATAGGAAAATCAGATACTTTTTATATGAGACGGGCATTGACTCTGGCAAGAAAGGCCATTGGTATGACCTCGCCAAATCCCCTTGTGGGTGCTGTAATTGTAAGGTCAGGCAGGATTATTGCTGAGGGGTATCATGAGAGGCCGGGCCTTCCCCATGCTGAGGCAGTTGCCCTTAAGCATGCTGGTTCAAAGGCAAAAGGTGCCACCCTTTATGTGAATCTTGAACCCTGCTGTCATCTTGACAAAAGAACACCTCCCTGTGCCCAGGCAATTATAAAGGCAGGGATAAAGCGGGTAGTAATAGGGATGACTGACCCGAATCCAAAGGTCTCTGGCAGGGGTGTAGAGCTTTTAAGAAGT
The DNA here is from genome assembly GCA_041082235.1 of Thermodesulfovibrionales bacterium. Taxonomy (GTDB): domain Bacteria; phylum Nitrospirota; class Thermodesulfovibrionia; order Thermodesulfovibrionales; family CALJEL01; genus CALJEL01. Next base: position 2,959 of record JBDOIG010000115.1, read on the forward strand.
GCTGGTATTAAGGTAGATGTGGGAATTCTTGAAGATGAGGCAAAGGAACTTAATGAGTTTTATATAAAACATATAACCACAGGCATGCCTTTTGTGATTCTCAAAGTAGCCATGACCCTTGATGGTAAGATTGCAACTGAAAGAGGTGAATCAAGATGGATAACCTCTCTGGCTTCAAGAAGGTATGTGCACAGGTTACGCAGTGAGGTTGATGCTGTGCTTACTGCCATTGGCACTGTTAAGGCAGATGACCCGGAGCTCACTGTAAGGCTTGTAAAAGGAAAGAGCCCTGTGAGGATAGTTATTGATCCAGATTTTGAGATTCCCCTTACAACAAATCTCCTTAAAACTCCTCCTTCTACCATTATATTCACAAAAAATAAGGCCCATCCAGTTTTGCCTGATGGTGTTGAGGTTGAGTATTTTGAGCATGAAAGGCTTGACCTCAGGGATGCCATGAAGAGACTTTATAAGAGAGGTATCACCTCTGTGCTTATAGAGGGTGGAGCATCCCTGAATTATTATGCCCTGAAGGATGGCATTGTGGATAAGGTCCTTTTCTTCATTGCTCCAAAGATAATGGGTGGTAAAGGCTCTATCCCGTCAGTGGGAGGTACCTCAGGTAGCCTTGATAATGCCTGGAAGATTAAGGACATTAAAACGAGGAAGCTCGGAGAGGATATCCTTATTGAGGGCTATGTGAGCTCAAGCTCCTTAAGGCCTGAGTTCAGCTCATAAAGTATTATTCCATTTGATAATGCCTGCCTTGCGAGGGGATTATTTTTCCTGAGCATCTCTTTAAATGTCTCCATGCCATAGCCAAAGGGTTCAATAATGCCATCATGGTCAAGACTCCTGAGTTTAAGATTATTTTTTATGAATTCCTGTTTTTCTCTGTAAATTACCGCCACATAAAGGGGAGGATATTTTGGAGGCAGGGGTCTTCCCCAGGGATCAAAGAGTATCACGCCTGTGAGTGCCCTCTGTCTTTCTTCATGAAGCCTGCTCAGGAAAAGGCTCAGGCTGTCAAAGAAGAATAGATTACCCCATTTCTCTTTTAGCAAATTCCATGATGGCCTTTGCATGCCTTACTGCCTCCTCTGCCATGGCTTTATCAATGTAATCAGACGGAACGCCTTCAGGAATGGATGATGGAGCTCTCAAGACAAGGCTGTAGGTCTCAAGTATCTTTGCTGAATGAAGGACCTCTGATGGAGCATCGGAGAATTTTTTAAGGATATAAACAAGGGATGGAGCTGAGATTAACTGACCGCTTCTTTCAATCAATGGATAAAGGCTGAGCTGAGCTCCGAGATAGCTCATGAGACAAGAGCTATCATAATAACCTTCTTTTAAAAAGAGCTCTGCACTCTTTAGTTTCCTTTCTGCCTCTTCAAACCATTTCATATTACACCTCAAATCTGAGTTTACTGCCGAGTATCTGGCCAAGGATTGATGAAAGGACAAAAAGGGGTATATATTTTATGTCTATATGGGAGAATATCCTAGCAAAGGCAATAAAAGGTATGGGAAGGTGTATAAAGAGAAACCATTGAGGAGAGAATTTTTTTGTCCTGCCCCTCAAAAATCCTGATGGCAAATTCAGTATAAAGGCAAGGTTAAAAAGCCCGGCTATGAGGCCAATTTTCTCCATAGCATATTATAACTGAAAATGACTCTGTGTTGTCATTTTTGATCGCAATTGCCAATGGTCAGGAAAACATGATACAAGAATAGATACATGATACAGGATTAACTCGTTGACCTTAAAGCTGTTTATAATGTAATCTTAATGAGAGGTTTAAATAATGTCCCTTGCTGAAGAATACATACCAAGATATACTGTAGAGGACTACAGAAGGTGGGAAGGTGACTGGGAGCTCATTAATGGCATTGCCTATGCAATGGCACCTTCGCCCTTTGGAACCCACCAGAAGATTATAATGGAACTCGGCAGGCAGATTGCCAATCAGCTTGGAGGGTGTAAAGAACCCTGCCATGTCTATCCTGAGCTTGACTGGATTGTGGGTCAGGATACAGTTGTGAGGCCTGACCTTATGGTTGTCTGTAAGGATGTACCAGAACATCTAAAGGAGCCTCCTGAGGTAGTGATAGAGATAGTGTCTCCAAATACGGCGATAAAGGATGAGGTTGTGAAGTTTTCATTGTATGAAAGGGAGAAGGTGAGATTTTATATTATGGTCTATCCTGATATAAAGAAGGTGAGGCTCTTTGAACTAAGAGATAATAAATATGATAAGGTCTTTGACAGTGACAGGGGGAGTTTTCAGATAAGGCTCAGAGAGGATTGCAGTTTTAAGGTAGAACCAGAAAAACTATTCATCTGAAGGCTCTGACCTTAGCAAGTCGCAGGGAAACACATTACTATTTATTCTTCATGGCAGAGAAAAAGGAATTAATCACAGAGGATATAAAGAAAGTCCTGAGGGATGCCTTCAGGGATCTCAGGGAAGATGTTATCATTGAGCTCTTCACAAAAGAGGGTGTTAATGATGCCTTTAACAATGCTGCAAGGGAATTGCTTACAGTTCTTGGAGAGCTTTCTCCAAAGATTCAACCAGCCTTTTATACAATTGGAGATGAGAAATCAAAAGAAAGAAATGTCCTTCGCTCACCAACCCTTCTTATAGCACCTGATAAATATAATATCCGCTTTACGGGTGCACCTGTAGGAGAAGAGGGTCGTTCCCTTATAATGACCATTATTATGGCCTCCACTGGAAGCACTGTGCTTTCTGATAAATCTCTTAAGAAATTGATGAGACTCAAGGAGAAAAGAGATGTAAAGGTCTATGTAAGTCCTCTCTGTCCCTACTGCCCCCAGCAGGTAAGCTATGCTGTCTCTGCTGCGATTGCAAAAAGGGAACTCGTAAATGTGGAGGTCATTGAGATCTATGAAAATAAGGACATTGCCCTTGAGTTCGGTATAGTATCTGTCCCCCAGACTTATATAAATGATATCCTCACCGCACCGGGTGTTGAGTCTGAGGATGATTTTATAAACTCCCTTCTTAAACCAGAGGCACCTCATGAAGGAATTAAGTTTGAATACACAGAGGTCCCATCAGAACCCTTAAGGAAAGACCTAGTGATAATCGGTGGTGGACCAGCAGGTCTCAGTGCTGCTATTTATGCAGAGAGGGCAGGCTTAAGCGCGGTTGTCCTTGAAAGGACTGCTCCTGGTGGGCAGGTGGCAATAACACCTGTTGTGGAAAATTACCCTGGATTTGCAAGGATACCTGGCAGGACCCTTGTGGAGCTCCTTGTTCAGCATGCTGCCCAGTATGCAGAGATACATACAGGAGAGGATGTAAAGGATATACACAGAACAGATAGTGAATTTCATGTAAAGACCAACAGGGCAACCTATATCTCAAAGGCAATAATCATTGCAACAGGTGCCTCAAACAAGAGGCTTGATGTCCCTGGTGAGAAGAGGTTTTATGGCAGGGGTGTGAGTTACTGTGCTGAGTGTGATGGGTATCTATTTAAGGATGACAAGAAGGTCATAGTAGTTGGTGGTGGAAATACTGCACTGACATTTGCAATTTACCTTCATTCCCTTGGAGCAGATGTAACAGTTGTCCACAGGCGGGATCAGTTCAGGGCAGAGATGAGGTTACAGGATAGCATTAAAAGTGCTGGTATCCCTGTATTATGGAATTCAGAGGTTATAGAGATAATAGGTGAGAGGGTAGTTAAGGCAGTGAAAATAAAAAACAATATTGATGGCTCAGTGAAAGAAATACCTGTTGATGGTGTCTTTATAGCAATTGGCTATGAGCCAAATAACAGGGTTGCAAATATGCTTGGCCTTAAGCTTGATGAACAGGGATATATAGTGGTTGATGGGCAGATGAGGACATCAATGCCCTATGTCTATGCAGCAGGTGATATTACAGGTGGTGTGAAGCAGATAGTCGTTGCAGTCTCACAGGGCTCCATGGCTGCCCTTTCTGCCTTTGAGGATTTAAAAAGCCCTTACTGGA
>JBDOIG010000202.1:0-1636 GCA_041082235.1 Thermodesulfovibrionales bacterium
TTTTAAAGATAAACTTTATGAAGACCACGGGATTAGCCTGAGCTATGAGAGTATAAGGGAGGTCTTAATAGAGGCAGGGCTGCATGAGCCAAGGCAAAAGAAGAAGGTTTATAGAAGGCGAAGGAGGATGCCAAAGGCAGGTATGCTTGTACAGATGGATTCATCTCAGCATCAATGGATTGAGGGGATTCCTGAGAAGTGGTGGCTTATTGCGATGATAGATGATGCAGATGGGTTTGTTTATGCAGAGTTTCATCCAGCAGAAACTGCTGAGGCAAATATGAGTGTTATAAGGGCATATATTGAGCAGAGAGGTCTTTTTATGGCTTTATATACTGACAAGGCTTCTCATTTCGACACTTGTCAAGAGAATTGTGTCTGGGTATAGAATCTGGAATTAAATATCTGTCTTAATTCATAAAGAGTTGCCTTTACCAGAGGCAGAGGTTTCTTCCATTTATTCTTCTCTATCCTGCTTACGGTTACATATATGCTTACCTCTGCAGTCCTCACTGATTGAAAATATCCCCCTGTATTTTGCCTCACAAGTTCTATCCTGCTATTTATGTTTTCCACTATGTTTGTCGTATAGATATGTTTCCTTACTGCCTCTGGATATTTAAGATAATTAAAATACTGTTCTTTCTTCTCAAGTAAGCTCTTTATATAGGCAGGATATTTCTTCTCAAACCTCCTTGCAACCTCCTCAAATCTCAATATAGCCTTATCAAAATCCTTGAGTTTCTTTATCAACTGTAGTTCTTCATAAAAAGCCTTTGCATCTTCTTTTGACATGTTCTTCTTGATATTCCTCTGCATATGGATAAGGCATAGTTGATGGTCTGTGTTTGGGAAAAGGGCTTTTATAGCAGAATAAAGTCCAGGAAAATCATCTGATATGACTATCATGACCCTCTTTAATCCCCTCTTTATAAGGTCATTAAGTATCTCAAGCCAGTCCTCTTTGCTCTCTGAACCCCAGTAGATGTAATAGCCAAGAAAACCCTTCTTGCCTTCTAAATCCATCCCTATGGCATTATACACTACTGCCTTCTTTACCCTCATGGTCTCCTCATCTTTAATACTACAGTGATAGGCATCTATGAAGAGGGCAAAGAGGTTCTCAGGAATTTCCCTTGTCCTTAACTCCTTTGCCTTATTGTAAAGTTCTTCTTTAATCTCCTCTATCTGTTCTGGTGAATAGGGAAGATTCATAGAATGAAGTAAGGCCTTTATCTTATTTGGAGAATAGCTTTGTAGCACAAGGTTTAATATAAACTCCTCAAAGCTGTCATCAGCCCTCTGCCACTCAGGTGGTAGAATTGCTGGCCTGAACTCACCCCTTCGGTCTCTTGGCACTGATAGCCCTAAGTTGCCTAAAAAACAGGCTAATTGCCTCTCGTAATAGCCATTTGCCTTGTTGTCAACGCCTTCCCTTAAATAAATCTCCCTCTCCTTCTTCATGAGCTCATTCAATAAAATTGCAGATACTAACCTTATCCCCTCTCTTGAATCAATCTTTGAGATTTCATCCAGTATCCCTTCTAATCCCAATTCCTTCATCTTTACATAGACCTCCTTATCCTTAGTTTTACTTTTAACCCTTTGTTTTTTTATAATCTTTCCTGATTTCTTT
>JBDOIG010000234.1:0-2249 GCA_041082235.1 Thermodesulfovibrionales bacterium
TTGAAGAGGTCTCTTCAGAGGCCTTGAGCTCCTGAAGTACCTCCCATCCATCCTTTTTTGGTATCATTATATCAAGTATTATTGCAAAGGGTCTGAGGGCCTTAGCCTTCTCAATCCCCTCTATACCATCATAAGCATGACTGACCCTGTATCCAGCCTGGCTTAGATGAAGGGTAAGCAGTTCAACAGTAGCAAGGTCATCCTCAATGAGAAGTATCTGGGGTGCATCCTCTTTTGATATGCTGTAATCAATACCTGCTGTCTCCACCTCAAGGACTGCTTCTTTAGCCTCTGGAACAGAGGCAGGGATAAAGAATGTAAAGGTGCTTCCCTTTCCAGGAGAACTCTCAACAGTAATCTCTCCTCCATGTAGCTCAACAAATCTCTTAGTAAGGGCAAGGCCAAGACCTGCTCCTCCAGCCTGTCTTGAGAGTGATGAGTCTGCCTGTTCAAATTCATCAAATATCCTTGCCTGATCCTCAGGTTTTATTCCTATGCCTGTATCCCATACAGAGCAGACAATTACCTCAGCATCAGGTGGGAGGCTTCCGTATTTACCAGGTCTGTTTTTATCCTTTGTAATCACAAGACCTATCCTTCCAGCCTCGGGAGTAAATTTTATAGCATTGTTTAAAAGGTTATATAGTATCTGTTTCAGTTTGATCTTATCTGCAGTAATATCTCCAATTCCGTCCTGAATATTAAGATGGATCTTGATATTCTTTCTCGAGGCCAGTGGCTCTACAGTTCTGATTACCTCATCAGCCATCTGTTTTAACGAAAAGGTCTCATAAACCATATCATACTTTCCTGATTCAATCTTTGAAAGATCAAGGACATTGTTTACGAGTTCAAGAAGATATTTCCCAGCATTCTGGATATTCCTGATGTATCTTTCCTGTTCAGGGGTAAGACCTCCGCGAGTCTTTTCAAGAAGCACCTCTGAAAATCCAAGGATAGTATTAAGAGGGGTCCTCAGTTCATGGCTCATATTTGCCAGAAATCTTGACTTTAAATGATTAAGCCGCTCAAGTTCTACATTCATCCTCTGAAGTTCTTCTATCTTCTTCTCCACATCTCCTGCTTCATGGATTATTCCCTTGCTGAGAATAATTGATGTAAAGGATGAAATTATACTCAGAATAAGATTCTCCCTTTCACCAAAATCCCTCTGTCTTCTATCCATAACGGAAAGGACAGCCTGACCCTTCTGAACAGGTACAGGAACGGCAATTAGTGATCTTATATCCTCCTTAAGGAAATAATCTGAAAACTCCGGCTCTTCTTTTAAATTCCCTATTCTCAACCATTCAGACTTTTCAAAAACATCCTTGAAAAGCTGCCTTAATATAGAAATATTGTTCTCAAGAAATCTTTTACTTAAACCTGAGGAAGCAAGAACTTTTACGGAGGAATCCTCTGAACTAAGAATCAAGCCAGCCGATGCCTTCAGAAGAACTGTTAGACTCTCAATTATCCTTCCAAAAGAACGCTCAGGTGGTATCTCTGCAAGGGATCTTAAAAGTGCTTCTGTTTCTTTGATAATGCCAGTCCATTCAGAAAAGTCTGACTTTATGCTTTTATATCTGCCGCCTGTAAGAAGAAAATATCTTGCTGCAACAGGACCTATCACCTCTGCACCAAGTTCAGTCCTCAATCTCTCTGAGAGTTCTCTATCTTCTGTCATGTTTATTATGAGATCAGGATTGTATCTTTTTAATAAATCAACCTCCTGAAGGACAGGGATGCCCCATTTTTTAGCAAGGACAGCACCAGGTGCATTCTCAGAGGTTTCTACCATTGCAGAGACATGAATCTCTGGCTCTTCCCTGAGAAAGGAAAGAAGTGTTCCACCTCCGACATTACCGCCTATTATGGCAACCTTTATCAACCCTGAGCCCTTATAATCTCAGACATCATTATAATAAATTCTTCCAGAAGTTCAGGATCCCACTGACCACTAAACCTTTCCTCATTCATGATCTCAAGTACCCTTGAAGGTGGAAGTCCGTCCCTGTAAGGTCTTACAGAAACCATGGCATCATAGGCATCTACTATGGATAATATCCTTGCAATCAGAGGAATATCCCTTGAAGAAAGTCCATCAGGAAATCCCCTGCCATCCCATCTTTCATGATGATGTCTTATTACAGGAAGGGTATCTTTCATTGAATGCAGGGGTTTGCATATCTCCTCACCTATCAGGACATGCCTTTTCACCTCTTCCATCTCATCCTTTGTGAGTTTAC
>JBDOIG010000241.1:0-32047 GCA_041082235.1 Thermodesulfovibrionales bacterium
AACTCCCTATTAGATAATTTTAATTCTATTTTTGGGGTTTTAAAGGGGCGAAGCCCCTTTTATGTTTGGTAATGTTGATTAAAAAGTTTACATTAATGTTTCGCAATAAAGTCTCTTCAGCATACCTCGTATCTGTCGGCAGTTTACGATATATATACAGGTATTTTAAAAAGAAATTATTTTTTGTTAAAATGGTATTCAGGAGGGTAGATGACCCTAAGGGTGAAACTTTTATCCATCCTTGGTCTGATAATCATAACTTCCCTTATGATTAATACGGCTGTATATAATTATTATTTTGAAAAACATCAGAAAAGTCTCAAGCAAAAAGACATCGCGAGGATAGCTACACTACTTCAAAGAGATATTGAGTTGACCATGCTATCAGGCAAGCCTGAAACCATTCCTTATATACTTGAGAATTACAGTAAGATGAGCAACATCCTTTCACTACGGATTCTTAATGAAGGGGGCATAATTCTTAAATCAATGCGTGAGGCGGAGATAGGCTTAAAATCAACAGACTATCTACAACCGAGGGAGATGCTTAATGACAGGCTCTATTATGTAAAAACAATTGAATCTACCTCTTCATGCCAGACCTGCCATGGTGAGAAAAAGATACTCGGTATAATAGAGATGAAATATGACCTATCTGAAATTATCTTTGGTAATAAGTCTCTAAAAAGGGTAGGCACCACGGCAAACTTTATTATATTCTCAGGAGCCTTCATCGCAAGTACGCTCATTATCACATGGTTGATCTTCAATCCACTTAAAAAAATATTATTTCTGCTGGAAGATCCCGGGATAATGGTTGGAGAAGATAAACAAAAAGATAATGAAATGGGAGTCCTCTTAAGGAGGATAAAACTATTAATCCAAAAATTTAAAGGCATAAAAGAAGATAATAAAAAACTCAATGATGAGATATCAGTATTAAAAACGGAAATGAAGTATAAACAGCAGCTGGAAGAGGTAAACAGAGATCTCCAGTACAATCTCAAAGAACTGGAATCAACAAATAAGGCACTCCATCTCGTAGCCGCAGAGACCAAAAAAAGACTCAATCTGATGGAGATAAATATAGAAAGACTAAAAAAGGCGGGAAATATTTCAGAGGCTCTATGTACCAAAAAGGGAGTGGAAGAGGTTACAAAAAGCTTTATAAAATATATTGTAGATATGCTTTCTGCTGAAAGAGGGATTATATATGTAAGAAAAAATCGGGGGGAGTTTATATTTCATTATATAAGAAACTATGGCTTCACACCTGAACTAAATCAGCAGGATAAAGAGATATTATCAAGGAGTCTTAATAATGGCAGATATCTTATAGACATTCATCCTCTTTCAGGTAATCAGATTATCATAGTCCCCGTGAAGATAAAAGAGTCAATAATAGGAGCTCTATTTGTAGAAGGGTCTGCCGGTTCTGTCTTCGGGCATCACGATGTAGAAACAGTTACTGTATTTTCAGATCATCTTTCTACAGCATTCAAAAATATGCAGGAATTTAAGACATTTTCAAAGGGCTATACCTCTGTTGTGGAGGCACTTGTAGGGGATTTACTTGAAGAAAATAGATTTTATAGAAAAGGAAGGGTGAAAAGATTAAAAAGACTCTCTGTTGAGATTGGCAGAAGATTTCACCTATCTTCAAGAGAGCTTGAAATCCTTGAGCAGCTATCAGCCCTCTCCGATATAGGAAAGTTGAGAATCCCTTGCAGGATATTTAACAAAAAAGGACCTCTTACAGCAGAAGAATTCAATATCCTGAAATTACATCCAATTAAAGGTGCGGAACTCTTTGATGGAATAATATTCAGTGATCTCAAGACAGCTATCCTCCAGCACCATGAGAGGTATGATGGTGGTGGTTATCCTGATGGAATAAAAGGAGAAGATATTGATATAAAAGCGAGGATAATTAATCTCACAGATTCCTTTGAGGCTATGATGAATGATAGACCCTATAGACCTGCCCTATCCTTTTCTGATACGCTCAAGGAGATAGAGATCTCAGCAGGCAGTCAATTTGACCCAGAGGTTGTAAAGAAGTTTTTTGATATAGTTCATGAAAGTCCGCAGATCTTTATTGAAACAGGATACAGAATCCCGGGATAAAATTCAAAAAATCCATGTAATCCTTTATAATATTCTATGGTTATAGAGCATTATTCCTTTGGCAAAATTATTATCAATGGAAAAACCTATACACAGGACCTTATAATCTTTCCTGACAGGATTAACTCTTCATGGTGGAGGAAGGAGGGACATCTCCTCCAGCTTGAAGACCTTGAGGAGGTTATAAAAGAGAAACCTGAGCTGTTGATAATAGGTACTGGCTATTATGGTGTGATGAAGGTCCCTGAAGAACTCATCAGTATACTCAGGGCTGAAGGTATAGATGTCATATCAAAAAAAACAGCAGAGGCAGTAGAAGTTTATAATAAAAGATGCCTTGAGAAAAAAACAGTTGCCTGTCTTCATCTCACCTGTTAAAATATAAAATGGGCTACAGAGAAGAATTTTACGCTCTCATTGAAAAACTAAAAGGTCTTGCCATTGAGTATTATTCTGAGAGACTCATTACCCTTGCTATTTTTGGCTCTGTTGCAAGGGATGTCTTCAGGCCTGACTCGGACATAGATATTCTGATAATCGCAAAAGACCTTCCAAAGGGAAGGTTAAAAAGGGTTTCGGAGTTCGAAAAAAACATAGAGAGACCTCTTGAAGAGATAATCAACAGGCTTTTTAAAGAGGGGATATACCCGCGAATTTCTCCTTTGTTTAAGACACCTGAGGAAGTAGAATACGGTAGCCCTCTTTTCCTTGATATGACGGAAAATGTAAAGATCCTTTATGATAAAGACACTTTCTTTAAAGATTATCTTGAGCGGCTAAGGGATAAACTAAAAAGACTCGGGGCAAGGAAGGTTCATTTTAAAGGAGGCTATTACTGGGAATTAAAACCTGATTACAGATATGGTGAGATAATTGAATTATGACGAATATTAATCTGGCAAGGGATTATATGCTCAAAGCCCTCACAAGACTGGAGGTTCTAGAAATTTATTAAAAAAAGAAGATTATTCAGATGTGATAAGGGAAGCTCAGGAGATTGTGGAACTCAGTCAGAAGGCAATGCTCAGACAGATTGGCATTGACCCACCAAAATGGCATGATGTAGGGATTATTATCCTTGAACATAAAGAAAAGTTTCCCGAAGAAATACAGGAGCAGCTTCCTGAAATAGCGGAGATATCCAAATGGCTTAGGAGGGAAAGGGAGCTTGCCTTTTATGGTGATACAGATTTTATACCCTCAGAAGAATATACGCAGGAGGATGCCCTTAGGGCCCTCCAAGGAGCAAAAAGGGTTGTGGAAGTAGCAAAAAAGGTGGTTATTATATAGCTATGACCTTATTATGTATTAATGCCAAGACCATATCAGATGCCTGGTTTCAGCTTCTATACAATCTCTTTGATCATGCCTATAAACAGGAGATTCAGAAAGGCTCTTTTGAAAAGGAGCAGTACAGGCTCCAGTATCCCGGCATTGCTGTATTTATAGAGCATCCAGATAAGGACATGGTGCCTGTTATCCCGGCCCATCTCAGTATCCCTGCTCCTACTACCATGGAATATATAGAGGACTATTTTGCTAATTATCTCATGAACCCTGAGCTTAGTGAAAATGAGACCTACAGATATGCCTCAAGGATTCAGGCAAAGATGCCCAAGGGAGGAACACAGCTTGAGAGGGTTATTGAGATGCTCAGGAAGACACCCCTTACAAACCAGGCAGTTATTGAGATAGGAACACCTGAAGACCTTGACATATGCTATGGCAAGGATGGAAAACTTGACCCACCATGCCTGAGACTCCTTGATTTCAAGGTCATACCCGGAGGGGATAAGCTCCTCCTGACAGTTACAGCCTATTTCAGGTCATGGGACCTCTGGGCAGGATTTCCAACAAACCTTGGAGGAATTGAACTTCTTAAGGAATATATCTGTCAGGAAACAGGGCTCCAGAATGGTCCTATCTATGCCTATAGCGCTGGTGCCCATATATATGGTTATCAGGAAGAGATTGCAAGGTTGAGAACTTTAAGGAAAGCTTAATTTCTTTTTGTAACCTGCAGGGTAAAAAAGTAACATCTATTCTTTTTACTTATCATTTTATTAATTTTTTTTTATTTACTTGCAGAAAAATTCCTGTTAAAATAATTGCTCTGAAACTTTGGAGTTCTTAAGAAAGATAAATTATTATGGAAGAAAGACTACAGCAAATCTACAGAAGATTCACAGAGGATGAAGGGAATCTCATATCAATCCTACAGGATATCCAGGAGGAATTTGGGTATCTTCCTCAAGAGGCAATATACTGGTTCTCTGAGAAGCTTGATGTCCCTCCAGCCACATTCTTTGGAATAGCCACCTTTTACGCCCAGTTTCACCTGAAACCAAGAGGTAAAAATATTGTTACTGTCTGTTCAGGAACGGCCTGTCATGTAAGGGGTTCTGAAAAATTAATAAATACAGCCATAAAAGAGCTCAATCTTTCTGAGGATAATGATACTACTGAGGATGGTCTCTTTACCTTTGAGAAGGTAAATTGCGTTGGGACATGCAGTTTTGCACCTGTAGTATTAATCAATAATAAAGTCTTCGGAAAAATGACGCCAGACAAACTTGTAAAAGAGCTCAAAAAGGTAAAAGGAGAAAATGAATAAGAATATAGAGATAAGGGTTTGCGCTGGTCCGGGCGGGATAGCTGCTGGGGGATTTGAGGTCCTTGAGGCCTTTAGAAAATTTGTCAATGAAAAGGGATTGATGGCTGAAGTAATTAAAGAAGGTTGTCTCCACAAGGTTGGCTGCCTGGGTCTATGTGCAAAGGATGTCCTTGTAGAGATAATTGTTAATGGTCAGAAAACTACATATCAATACATTAAACCTGAGATGGTGGAAAGGATTGTAGAAGAACATCTTGTAAAAGGAATTCCTGTTTCAGAGTGGCTTGTCACAGATGATTTCCATAACTTTTATAAAAAACAGCAGAAGATTGCACTCTCTCTATGTGGAGAGATAGATCCTGAAGATATAAATTCCTACATCTCCCGAAGGGGATACGCTGCAACAGAAATGGTGTTAAGACAGCACTCTCCTCAGGAGGTTATAGAAAAGATAAAAAAGTCAGGCTTGAGGGGACGTGGTGGTGCAGGGTTTCCAACGGGCCTCAAATGGGAGATGGCAAGAAATGTTCAGGGTGATGAAAAATACATTATCTGTAATGCTGATGAAGGAGACCCTGGTGCATTCATGGACAGGGCTGTTATAGAAGGTAAGCCCCATGCTGTAATAGAAGGGATGCTGATAGGTGGATATGCTATTGGAGCAAGAAAGGGCTATGTGTACATCAGGGCTGAATATCCCCTTGCAGTGGAAAGACTGAAAAAGGCTATTGAGCAGGCGAGGTCTAAGGGATATCTTGGTAATAATATATTAGGTACAGATTTCAGCTTTGATATAAAGATAAAACTTGGTGCAGGTGCCTTTGTATGCGGTGAAGAAACAGCCCTCATAGCATCCATTGAGGGCAAAAGGGGTATGCCAAGGGCTAAACCACCCTTCCCTGTTCAGAAAGGACTCTTTGGAAAACCAACTGTTATAAACAATGTGGAGACCCTTGCAAATATCCCGTCCATTATCCTTAATGGAGCAGATTGGTTTGCATCCTTTGGAACAGAGAAATCAAGGGGCACAAAGGTCTTTGCCCTTACCGGAAAGGTCAAGAACACTGGATTAATTGAAGTGCCTCTTGGGATAAGTCTCAGGGAGATTATCTTTGATATAGGTGGCGGTATAGAAGGTGATAGAAAATTGAAGGCAGTCCAGACAGGTGGACCATCAGGAGGATGCATCCCAGCTCATATGATAGATATACCTGTTGATTATGAATCCCTTGCAAGGGTTGGCTCCATAATGGGCTCTGGTGGGATGATTGTAATGGATGAAACAGTCTGTATGGTAAATGTGGCAAAGTATTTTCTTCATTTTACCCAGTCTGAGTCATGTGGTAAGTGCGTTCCCTGCAGGATTGGCACAAAAAGACTCCTTGAAATACTTGAAAGGATAACCTCTGGAAGGGGAAAGCCAGAAGATATGGAAAGACTTGAAAAACTTTCTCATGATATAAAGGCAGCATCCCTCTGCGGTCTTGGTCAGACCGCACCAAATCCAGTTCTCAGCACGCTTCAATATTTCAGGGATGAATATGAGGCACATATCTTTGAAAAGAAGTGTCCCGCTGGTGTGTGTAAGGACCTTCTCACATATACAATACTTGAAGAATTTTGTAAGGGATGTGGAATGTGTATGAAGGTCTGCCCTTCAGGAGCAATTATTGGAGAAAAGAAAAAACCTCATAAGATAATCCCTGACATATGTATAAAATGCGGTGCCTGTTTTGAGGTCTGCAAATTCAAGGCAATAAAGAAGGGATAAACATGATAAAGGTAAAGATAGATGGAAAGGAATATAAGGTAAGACCCGGAGTAACCATTTTACAGGTTGCAAGGGATAATGATATCTATATCCCAACCTTGTGCGATGACCCGAGGCTTGAACCCTACGGAGGTTGCAGGCTCTGTATCGTACAGGTCAAGGGTATGCCAAGACCTGTAACCGCCTGCACCACACCTGTCACAGACGGTATGGATATAACAACAACAAATGATTACATAGAAGGTATAAGAAAAACAATAGTTGAATTGATTCTGAGTGACCATCCAAATGACTGCATGGTCTGCGAAAAGGCAGGAGACTGTTCTCTTCAGGAACTTGCCTATTTTTATAACATAAGGACTAATCCCTATTATGGAGAAAGAAGGAGATATACTGCAAAGGACAACAATCCCTTTATTGAAAGGAATATGGAAAAATGCATTCTCTGTGGCAAATGTGTAAGGGTATGCAGTGAAGTCCAGGGTCTCGGTGCTATAGAGATTGCTTACAGGGGGTTCAATGCAAAGGTCACCCCTCCCTTTGAAAAAGACCTGAATTGTGAATTCTGTGGCCAGTGTGTAAGTATCTGCCCCACTGGTGCACTCATTGGAAAATCTTCTCTCGGAAAAGGCAGGCAGAAAGACATTAAAAAGATAGAGACCATCTGCACTTACTGTGGCTGTGGATGCAATCTTACACTCCATGTCCTAAGAAATGAGGTTATAAGGGTCAGTTCAAGACCGGATACCATTAACGAAGGCTGGCTCTGTGTGAAGGGAAGATTTGGTTTTGAATTCATTAATAGCCCTGATAGATTAAAAAAGCCCTTGATAAGGATAAAACCAAAGGATAAAGATTCCAGAGAGATACCTGTCCCTGACCTTAATGATTTCAGAGAGGCCTCCTGGGATGAGATCCTTGACCTTATAGCAAATAAATTCAGGGAGATAAAGGATAAATACGGACCTGATGCAATAGCAGGTCTCAGCTCTGCAAGATGCACAAATGAGGAAAATTATCTCTTTCAGAAGTTCTTCAGGGCAGTGATCGGGACAAACAATATAGACCATTGTGCACGGTATTGACACAGTGCAAGTGTGGCAGGTCTTGCCACTGTATTTGGCTCAGGAGCAATGACAAATTCCATTCCAGAGGTGGAGAATAATGACCTACTGTTTGTGATTGGTTCAAACACTAAGGAAAATCATCCAATCATTGCCCTCAGGATGATAAAGGCTGTAAGAAAGGGAGCAAAACTTATAATAGCAGACCCAAGGAGGATCCCGCTTGTGAGGTTCGCCTCTCTCTGGCTCCAGCACAAGCCAGGAACAGATGTGGCACTCCTTAACTCCATTGCCCATGTAATCGTGAAGGAAGGCTTAATAAAAAAGGACTTTATTGAAACACACACAGAAGGATTTAATGATGATTTCTTAAAGAACCTTGAGGAATATACACCTGAGGCCTGTGAAAGGATTACAGGTGTTCCAAAGGAAAAGATCATAGAGGCAGCAAGGCTTTACGGGACTGCTGAAAAGGCTGGTATATATTACACTATGGGTATAACCCAGCATTTCCATGGCACTGATAATGTCTTTGCCATAGCAAACCTTGCCCTTCTCACAGGTAACCTTGGAAAGGAATCCTCTGGAGTAAATCCATTAAGAGGCCAGAACAATGTCCAGGGTTCAAGTGATATGGGATGCAGTCCGAACATGTATCCAGGGTACCAGAAGGTCACAATCCCTGCTATAAGAAAAAAATTTGAAGACCTCTGGGGAGTGAGGCTTCCAGAAAAAGAAGGGCTTACAGCATCTGAGATGCTCTTTGATGCAGAGGCAGGTAATTTAAAGACAATGTATATAATAGGAGAAAATCCAGTAATCAGTGACCCTGATACAGGTCATACAGTAAAGGCATTGAAAGGGCTTGAATTTCTTGTTGTGCAGGACATATTCCTTACAGAGACAGCTGCATTAGCTGATGTGGTATTGCCAGCAACATGTTTTGCTGAAAAGGATGGTACCTTTACAAACACAGAAAGAAGGGTTCAGAGGATAAGAAAGGCAGTTAATCCTCCAGATGAGGCAAAGGATGACCTATGGATAATAAGCGAAATAAGCAGAAGGCTTGGGTATAATATGAACTATGCCCATCCAGAAGAGATATGGAATGAAATAGGTATGGCCTGGCCGGCAGTAGCAGGAATAACCTATTCAAGGCTTGAAAGAGGCGGGATTCAGTGGCCCTGCCCCACAACAGACCATCCAGGTACACCCTATCTCTTTAAAGGTGGCTTTCCTCGCGGAAAAGGGGCATTCTCGGTGGTAAAATATAAACCATCTTGTGAGGAACCAGATAGCACTTATCCCTTTATCCTTACTACTGGAAGGATGTTATTCCAGTATCACACTGGCACCATGACAAGGAAGGTTAGGGCTATAGAGACACTATATCATGAGCCCTATGTTGAGATAAATCCAGAAGATGCCATTAATCTGGGTATTAAAAATGGAGATACAGTGCGGGTAAGCTCAAGAAGGGGTTCTATTGTTCTTAAGGCAATGGTCACGCAAAAACCGGACAGGGGTGTGGTCTTTATACCTTTTCATTTCAGAGAGGCAGCAGCAAATATACTCACAAACAGCAAGGCACTGGATCCATTATGCAAGATCCCGGAATTAAAGGTATCAGCAGTAAATATAAAAAAGGAGGATTAAGGATGCCAATAAAAAAGGAACTTAAAAAACAGATACTTTTAAGTGACTTAAATGACAGTGAGATTGAGATACTGTCAAAAAAAATATCCGAGGAGTCCTATCCAAAGGGAAAGACCATCTTTAAGGAAGGTGACCCGACAAGGGGAGTCTATCTAATCCACAAGGGTAAGATTGAGATATCAAAGATCACGCCTGATGGCTGGAAGCAGACACTTGCTGTCCTCAAGGATGGCCATTTCTTTGGAGAACTCTCCCTTATAGAGGATAAAAAGAACCACGGTGCTGATGCAGTGGCACTTGAAAATACAGAGCTCTTCTTAATAAAGAAAGAAGACTTCAAGGAACTTGAACAAAGTAATCCCCTTTTAATGTACAAGATAATGAAGACCATTGCAAAGGTTGCAAGCAGAAATGTTCACTCCATGAATGAGAGGTTAATAAAACTTCTTATAAGTTACTAAAGCAGGTTTTACCTGCTTATACCACAGGACAGGGAGAGGTGACCATGGCACTCGATCCAAAAAAATTTGATCCAACTAAATATGCAGACTGGCAGATTGCTGAAGAGGCAGAAAAACATATGAAGACCTGCTATCAGCTGGCTGAGGAACTCGGTATTGAAAAGGATGAACTCATTCCCTACGGACATCATATTGCAAAGGTTGACTATGCAAGGGTCTTGGAAAGATTGAAAGACAAACCGGATGGTAAATTTATTGAGGTTACAGCTATTACACCAACACCCCTTGGAGAAGGAAAATCCACAACCACTATGGGGCTCCTTCAGGGAATAGGCAAACGAGGGAAAAAAGTTACGGCTGCAATCCGTCAGCCATCAGGGGGTCCTACAATGAACATAAAGGGCTCCGCAGCCGGAGGAGGGCTTTCCCAGTGTATTCCACTTACAGAGTTTTCTTTAGGGCTTACAGGTGATATAAATGCTGTTATGAATGCCCATAACCTTGCGATGGTTGCACTTACAGCAAGGATGCAGCATGAGGCAAATTACACAGATGAACAGCTTTCAAAAAGAAACCTTAGAAGGCTTAATATAGATCCAAAGAATGTGCAGATGGGATGGGTAATGGATTTCTGTGCACAGGCGCTGAGGAAGATCATAATCGGTCTTGGTAGTAAACAGGACGGTTTTCTGATGGAATCCAGGTTTGATATTGCCGTGTCTTCCGAGGTCATGGCTATACTGGCAGTTTTTACTGACCTTGCTGATTTCAGAAAAAGGATAGGCAGTATTGTGGTTGCCTACGATAAACAGGGCAATCCCATAACCACAGAGGACCTTGAGGTAGCTGGTGCAATGACCGCCTGGATGAGGCAGGCATTGAATCCAAACATGCTCCAGTCCATAGAAGGCCAGCCCTGTTTTGTCCATGCAGGACCTTTTGCAAATATAGCAGTTGGTCAATCATCCATTGTGGCTGATAAGATGTGTCTTAAGCTTGCTGACTATCATATAACAGAATCAGGCTTTGGTGCAGATATTGGTTTTGAGAAATTCTGGAATGTGAAATGCAGATATTCAGGAAACATCCCTAATGTCTCTGTTATAACCGCTACTGTAAGGGCCCTCAAGCACCATGGTGTTAATGCTGGAGCACCACCTGTTGTTCCAGGCAGACCCATACCAAAGGAATACTATGAAGAAAATCTTAAATGGCTTGAAGACGGATGTTCAAATCTTGTTCATCATATAAACATAGTTAAAAAGGCAGGTATCAATCCAGTGGTGTGCATAAATAGATTTCATACTGACACAGATGCAGAGATAAAACTAGTCAAAAAGATAGCTGAAGAAGCTGGTGCAAGGGTTGCTGTATCAGAACACTGGAGATACGGAGGTGAAGGCGCCCTTGAGCTTGCCGATGCTGTCCTTGATGCCTGCAACGATAAGGTAAACTTCAAATTCCTTTATGACATTGATACACCTCTCAGGAAAAGGATTGAATCAATAGCTAAAGAGGTTTATGGTGCCAATGGAGTGACCTATTCATCAGAAGCCACTGCAAAGGCAGAGGTCTTTGAGAAGGATTCAAAATTCAAGGACTTTGCCACAATGATGGTTAAGACACATCTCTCCCTTTCTCACGACCCAACCCGCAAGGGCGTTCCAAAGGGATGGACTCTCCATATCCGTGATTTTCTTGTCTTTGGCGGAGCAAGGTTTATCTGTCCATTAGCAGGTGATATAAAACTTATGCCGGGCACATCTTCAGATCCAGCTTATCGGAGGGTTGATGTGGATCTCAAAACAGGAAGGGTCAAAGGTCTTTTCTAAACCTTAAAAGTCCAGGGCCAGGCAAATGCCTGGCCCTATAACCTCTCCCTGAATATCGCAGAAAAATTTTCTTTTATCCTGTCACAAAAAGGCCTTTTAAGCCAGTTCTCAATAAATATCTCATTAGACCTCTTTAAATCATTTTTAAAAAGGGTTTTCATATACAAACCAAAATCCTGATTCCATATACCAACATTACCCTCATCATTCCATCTAAGGGACTGGGCATCAAGATTCGCAGAACCCACAATACTGAACTGTCCATCAAAGACATAACTCTTTGCATGAAGAACAGCTCCTTCATAATGAAATATCCTTACACCATTTTTTAAAAGCCCTGTATAAAAGGCCCTTCCAGCATAATAGGCAGCAGGCACATCACTTATACCCGGTAAAAGTAATCTCACATCAACTCCCCTTCTTGCTGCTTTAATAATGCAATTAAGCAATCTCAGGCCCGGGACAAAATAGGCAGTTGTTATATAGATAAATCTTTTTGAATTCTTTATACAGTAATAAAGGAGTTTTCTGAATCTCCTGCTTCCACTGAAGGATGAGGCAAAGATCGGTATAACTGGATACCCTTCTTTAAAAGAAAAAGAAAGGGCTGAAAAATTCTCTATTGACTCACCAGCCCAGAGTCTCCATGCCCTTCTGAATTCCTCAAAGAGCTGATTGACTCCTGCGCCTTCAATCAATATCCCTGTATCCCTCCATGGCTCTTTCTTCCTCAAATGAAAACCACTGTACTCATTTGCAATATTAAGTCCACCTGTAAATGCCTTTATGCCATCAATGATAATTAATTTCCTGTGGTCCCTTCTTACATACTTAAATGGTGCTGATAACTTAAAAGGCCTTGATGCAGCAACCTTTATGCCTGAATTCATAAGCTCCTTCCAGAAGCGGCGGGGAGTTCCCAAGGAACCAAAATGGTCATAAAGGATATATACCTTTATGCCCTCACCTGCTTTTTTCTTAAGGAGATTTGCTATCTTCTTACCTGTATCGTCATTCCTGAATATATAAAACTGGAGAGTAAGGAACCTTTCTGCCTTTTCTATTTCATTAATAATAAGTTCAAAGGTCTCCCTGCCACCATGCAATAGCCTGACAAGATTCCCATCAGAAAAACTTGCCTTTACTATCTTTTCTATCTGGTCTTTTTCCATATTTTAAAAAATAAAAAAGGGGCGCTTTAACGCCCCTGAATCTTTTCTATGCAATAAGGATTAAAAATAAAGGTGTACAAGGAGGGATGTGACCTCTTCATCCCTGTTGTCTGCGAGTCTGAATTTGCTGTATTCTAAGGCTATCTTGGTATTGAGCCATGGGAGATAGGAGATGTTTATTGTTGGTCCTTTTTTATCAAATTCCTTATTATCATCAGAGCTCACATAATCATAGGCAATGGTGATACCATATTTTCTATCATAAAAATAAGAACCCTCAATATAAAAACCACTGAACTCTATGTTGTTTCCAATGGTATTGTCAAGGTCTTCATCCTTTCCCTTCATATACATTGCCACTGAATCAAAGGTATGGGGTCCTGATTCAAGCTGAAACTGTGCATCTATCCCGAGTCTGTTGACATCACTCTCATAAATATAACCTAAATCAGCTGAATGGTCATATCTCTCCTTTCCTTTGTAAATAAAGCCGCCGAGCACAAGGTTTGACTCTGCGCTTGTAGAAAATTCACCTGCCAGTCTGAAATAGAGATCCCAGGGATCAGTATTCTCATGTCCCCTGAAGGCACCAGCTGCTGCATATATGGTCTGGAAGAATTTACCATTTAAGACAATACCCTGATTATTCGTTGCTGAAAAGGAAAAGAAATCATTTTCTCCTGAAAAGGAATCCTGTCTTTCAAGTATTGCTGGCATATTTATGGTGTGATAGGCAGTAAATCTTATAGTATTGTAAGGGTCTGCACCAGCAGCATCCATCTTGCCACCAACAATCCCTATAGTGTGTTCACCTATTCTTGTATAGGCAGCAAGTTTTGCAAATTCAAATTCAAATTCTGGTGCAAGTATTGGCTCTATAAATGCACCTATCTGTGGAGTTACTCTACCAGCATAAAAGAGTGCCACCTCATCAGGGATATTGGTCTCTGCCCTCTGACCTGTGGTCTTTGTGTAAGGTAATGTGATGATGCTGAGTGAAAGTGGCCCATATCTTAAAAGATCAAGGGTATCCTTTTCTATCCTCTGATAATCCTCTGCAACATCAGTATAGGCAGTAAGTTTAAACTCCCTTCCTGTGGTATTAAGCCTTGGCCATACAGTATGGCAACCACTGCAGGATTTTCCTGTCTGTCTTGCAAAACTGGGGACAGCCTGTGATTCCACAGTAAATACTGCTATAAAGAATAAACCTGTCAGAACTGCAAAAACTATCCTTTTCATCATTAACCTCCTTATTTCTTGAATTCAATATTTAATTCAATCACGCTGCCTGTGGTGACCTTTATATCTCTTATCTCATGGCCGAGTGCCTCATGCCAGAACACTAATTGATAATCACCTGGAGGGATATCCTTTATTGAAAAATTACCCCTTTCATCAGTAACTGTTATATAGGGATGTTCTGTTACATATAGATAACCCTTCATCCAGTCATGGGCATCGCACTCAATCTCCATAAGACCTGTTTTGTTTATAGGTTTTTTTATCTCCATACCTGTTTTAGGTAGGGCAAAATTATAAACAGTCTTTCTGTTCAGATAAATATGAGTATTATGAAGCATCGGATCATTATTTTTTATGACAAGTGTCTGACCCTTGGTTGCTATCTGCACATGAGGCTGAAAGGCACAGTGCTTGTTATCAACAACAACCTCTGTCTTTGGTATTGCCTTTCCCTTTGCAATGTTTTCAATAAATACAACTACATTCTTCACGCCTCCATCAGGAGAAATTACATATTTTTCTCTGGGAAGAGTCTCTCCGCAATGGGATTTATCCTTCGTAACCTTTACCACCTCATCCTTTGGAATATTTCCTGTAATCCTGACCCTTCCCTTCACAGAACCGCCATCCTTTACCTCAATCTCCTCATAACCATAGACACTAAACCCTGTAAAAAGCATTGTAGTTACGGTCAATAGCAAGAATAATTTTTTCATGGCAGCCTCCTATTCTATCCCGGGGCCTAAACCGCCCCAGTATTTGATTGTATAATAAATACCCCAGAGGATAAGGCCTATTATGATAACAAGAAGCCACAATGGAATTGTTCCATGATAAGACTCAATGTCTGGCAAATAGCCTTCTTTATCCTCTTTTTTCATCTTCTATCTCTCCTTCAAGTATCCTGTATTTTATCTCTTCTGTATCCTCCATCTGGCCACTCAGGACAGCCCATATAAATATTGAGAGTGCTCCGAGCCCCATACAGAGGGCAACAAGAAATTCAAGCAACACTATTCTTTCAATCATATCTTATCCGCTGATAAACTGAGAATATAAAAGACAAGTGACCAGGGGTCCTCATTCATTGCCTGTATAGAATCAATATAAGATGGCATTGGAGTTCCATTCAGCCCGGTCATAATGGTTCTGTATAAATCTTCAGGTCTTGAACCACTCTTAAATATCCCTTTTGTAAAATCAGCTGGCTTAATGGGATTATCCCAGTCATCCTTAAGGGTATCAGCCTTCTCACCATCTCCTCTGCCTTCTCTGCCATGGCATTCCCAGCATTTAAGCTCATCATAGACTTTTTTACCTTTTGTTATCATTTCTTTATCCGGCTCAGGAGGTCTCGGGATATAAATGGGCTGTTCCTGAGGGGTGGTCTCAAAATCAGGATAAAAGGTCTTTATGTAATGAATAATATCCCACCGCTCCTGCTCTGAAAGGTTAAACCAGGGAGGCATGGCTGTTCTTCTAATACCAGCAGTAACAGTCCTGAAGAGGTCTGAATCAAGGGGAAGGGCTCCTGATGGAGTTGTCCTGAATTTATAGATGCCAGAGGTAAGGTCTCTTGGCTTTGTTAAAAAGAATTCTGCTGCCCGACCTCTTCCATCTCCTTTTTCTCCATGACAACCAGCACATCTCCTGAGATAGGCCTTTTGACCGTTTTTAACAGACTCCTTTGTGGAGACATAGGAAGACCCATAAATAATGTTCTGTGAGGGGAACATATCCCTCCACCTTCCCCTTGCCATACCGAGATTTTGAATAAAGGCTATTATAGCCTTACCATCCTCATTAAGAACATATTTACCCTTTTCCTTTTTAAAAAACCATGTGAATCTTGGCATTATGGAATCAGGCACCACAATCCTTGGATTGAAGAAATGGGCAACATGCCAGTCATCTCCATATTTACCACCAGCCCTTGCAAGATCAGGCCCTATCCTTCTTGTGCCAAGAAGATGCGGAAGATCCTGTGAATATTCTCCAAATTCAGATAGAGGTCCCCACCTTCTGTCCTCACCCACCCCAGGCCTTATATATAAGGAATGACAGTACCAGCAACCTTCCCTTATATATATCCTCCTGCCTCTTTCAATAATTTCATTATATAGTTCAACCTTAGATTTTATCTCTTTCAATGTTCCAAGTTCTGTTCTGACAACCCTTGTTATACTTTCAAATCTGATATCCTTCAGGGCATAGGGAATAATCCCCTGAATAACCACAGCAAGGAGGAAAAACCCTGCTCCTGCAATAAGGGCTATAGCCTTTGCACTTCTCATAGTGGCCTTTTACTCTTTAATAAATTTATTGCAATAAGGGCTATGCCTATATCCATGGTAATACCTGTAATACTCCTTATAAACCAGTAAGGCTTCATGTGAACAAGGCTATCAACAAAATCTGCACCTGCCATCAATTCAGTTCCCTGAACAAGACCCTGCATAGTAAGAACAATAACCATACCTGTTATACCAGTCATTATCATCCATGTGCTCCATTGTGCAAGTTTCAGGTTGTATGAAACTCCATTTATCCTCTGCCATACATAGTAAGTTGCAGCAAGTACAAAAACTATATATCCACCAAACACAGTTGCATGGGCATGGGCTATAACAAAGTCAGTAAAATGTGTTGGCTTCTGAAGACTCCTCAATGCCTCAAAAGAACCCTGAACACTCCCTATAAAATACATAACAGCACCAAATATAAGAAGTTTAACTGTTATATCTGTCTGGAACTTTGACCAGTTACCTTTCAGGGTTCCCAAAAAATTCACAACAACAGCAGTCACAGGTATAATAAGCATCATACTTGTGACAATAGCTATTGTTTCAGACCAGTCAGGGATAGGACTGAGCAGGTAATGATGAATTCCGACAAAGGGATAAAAAAAGGCAAGAGACCAGAACCCCAGAAGGGATAATTTATGACTGTAAAGAGGTGCCTTCACAGAAGATGGCAGGAAAAAATAAATAACAGAAAGACCCGCAGGAGTAACCCAGAGTCCAACCACATAATGAATGAACAGGCCATGAAGTGCTGCATTACTCACACCAGAACCAGCATAGGGTAATATAAGATTTCCAAAAACCAGATTAAGTCCTGTCCATATCAGGGCAGCGATAATATACCAGAGTGATACATATATCTTTTCTTCTTTTCTTTTCAGTATGGTCATAAAAACCTGAAAGGCAATTATTAAAAGGGCCAGGACTAACCCAGCTGGTACAGGATTGGGAAACTCAGCAACCTCAAGTCCTTTATTATAACCAAGAAGAATAGCCAGAGAACCAGCAATCAAGCTCAAATTCCATAACCAGACAGGATATACAGACCATTCCTCTTTATAAATCCTTGTTCCTGTAAGTTTTGGAACCATGTAATAAAGAAGACCGAAAAATAAGGACGAAAATAGACCGAGTATAACACCATTGACATGAAGTGGCCTGAGCCTTCCGAAATGGACAACTTCATTACTTAATAAATCTGGAAAATTAAATTTAAGTGAAAGGAGAATGCCTATTGCTGGTGCGAATATAGCCCAGAAAAATCCCCACCTTAACCATTTCCTTATTATGGAAATGTTTGTAATCTCATTATTCATATTAGCTTCTGAGGTCAGAGGATAATTTCTTAAAATTCACTGAACCTAACTCTTTTCTTATCAAATTCTGAATCCTCACCCACACAGGATGGACAGAACATCTCTTTATCCTGTTACAGCTCTTTGAATCAATAACGCATATATTAACAGGTATAGTGCCATTAATAGCCTCTACAACTTCAAGCAATGAAATATCCTGAGGTCTTCTTGCAAGTCTGAAACCTCCCTTAACTCCTCTTATGGGAATAACGAGACCCTTTTTTGAAAGCTTCTGGAGTATCTTTGATACAAAAGGAGCTGGTATATCCATCTCCTTTGCGATAGTAGAGGCTCCCCTGACTTCATCAGGTTCACCGGAAAGAAAGAGTATACATCTTACAGCATAATCAACTTCCCTTGTAATCTCCATGCAAAATAATACATCAGGGTATACTTAAAATTCAATACTTGACAAATCCTCTTTGCTTGTGTTGAAATTCATTATCAATATCTTATGGGAAAAGAAGAGGCAAAAAGGATTTTCAGAGAATATATCAAAAAGCAGGGTCTCAGAAATACGAGACAGCGCGAGGAGATACTTGATGCATTCCTGTCCTCTGGTGGCCATATCACTGTGGATGAACTTTTTGATAAGGTCAAAAAGAGAGACTCATCTATCGGCTATGCAACCATCCATAGAAATCTGAATCTTCTACTTGAGGCAGGTCTCGCAGAAGAGATAAAGATAGGAAAAGAAAAGACCAGGTATGAGCAGATGCACATGAGAGAACACCATGACCATTTAATATGCCTGAAGTGTGGGAGATTTATAGAGGTATTTGATGAAAATATTGAGAAACTCCAGAACAGGCTTGCAGAGGAAAAGGAATTTATTCCTGTAAGACACAAACTTGAGATATATGGCTATTGCAAAAAGTGCAGATAGTTTATAAGACCTCCTGAATATTTATCAAAAGTCCTTCTAATGTGAAAGGTCTTCCATCAAATTTGTTTATCCTGTGCGGGAAGGTATAACCTGTCTCTGTCTTAAAGAGCCCTGCAAACTGGGATGTGGCGTTGTGTTCTATGCAGATAGTTATCCTGGCATTATCAAGTAAACTCAGATAATCAAATTTTTCACTTAATGGGAAAGGCCATAATTCGCTGAAGTGCAGCATGGCAATTTTATATTTTGCTGAAAGTTCATCTACACACTCCTTTACCACTCCATAGGTTGAGCCCCAGCATGTAAGGACTATATCAGGTCTTTCATATCCGTAAATAAGCGGAGGTTCTATCTCTTTCTGAAGAAGAGGGAATTTTCTTAAAAGCCTCTTTTCAACCATTTTTATCCTTGTCTCTGCATCCTCTACAATATGGCCTTCTTCATCATGCTCATCACTGTCTGTAACAACAAGGTGTTCTGATTCACCTGGCACAGCAAGGTGTGTTATGCCTGTCTCTGTAAAGGCATGCCTTTTATATTCCTTTATCCTGGAAAGTTTATCAGCCCTGAGCCTGTAATCATTGTATCTTAATCTGGCAAGGTCAAGCTCATCATAGGTCCATTGAGAATCAGCAAGATGCTGGTCAAATAAAATAATTGCAGGGACCTGATATTTCTCGGCAAGGTCAAAGGCCTTATTTGTTAGATATAAGGCCTGTTCAGGTGTTCCAGGTGCAAAGATAATCCTCGGAAATTCTCCATGAGCTGTATATAATGCAAAGTTCAGGTCAGCCTGCTCTGTCCTTGTTGGAAATCCTGTTGCTGGACCAGGCCTCTGACCAAGGGCTATCACAACAGGTGTCTCTGTCATGCCTGCAAGGGAAAGACCTTCTACCATCAGGGCAAATCCTCCTCCAGAGGTGCCGGTCATTGCCCTCACACCAGCAAAGGAGGCACCTATAGCCATGTTTATTGCAGCAATCTCATCCTCAGCCTGTTCTACAATGATTCCATATTGAATAGAATTTTCAGCCATGAAATTCAAAATACCTGTTGAAGGAGTCATGGGATAGGCAGTATAGAATTTGCAGCAAGCACTTATTGCACCGAGCCCTATTGCCTCAACACCGCTTATAAGTAATTTTGGTTTGCTTTTTGAAGATACTGAAAAGGAGCATCTCGGACAGTTTTTAATAGCATAGTCATAACCAGCCATTGCAGAATCAATGTTTGCCTTTATAACAGATTCTCCTTTTTTCTTGAAGGCGTCCTTTATTATGTCAAGCAATATCTCGATATCCATTCCAAGCATTCCAAGGACTGCCCCAACTGCAACTACATTTGCCATGATCTTATTGCCCCCGCGCTCAATGGCAAGACCCTCAAAGGGGACATCAAGATAATAGGGTTTACTTTCATAAGGTGTAAATCTTAATGCCCTTGAGTCATATACAAGGACTCCTGTGTCCTTTAATTCCCTTTCATGAAGCTCTATGCCAGCCCTGTCAAGGGAGATTAATATATCTATCTTCTCTCTTATGGCATAAACTGGTTTATCAGAGAATCTTATCTGGTAAAAATTGTGTCCACCCCTTATCCTTGACTCATAGTCCTGGGCTGTAAAGACATGATAACCTGTTCTTGAAAAGACCCTTCCAAGGGTATCACCAATAGTCTGGATACCTTGGCCAGCCTCACCGCATATCTTTATTGAATAATCCATAAAACTGAAAGGGAGGAGAGTTCTCCTCCCTTCATTTCTTAACAACCCTCTATTGCCTTTTTCTTCTTTGGAGCTGCCTTACCTGAGAGGGACTTTATATAGGCCACTATATCTGCCATATCAGAGCCTTTAGGATCAATTGCCTTACCTTTAAGTGCCATCTCTATACAGAAGTTAACTGCCTCTTCAAGGGATTTCTGGCTCTTTCCCATTATGTTGAACTCCTTTTTTGTACCAGCCTGTTCAAGACCTTTACCATCAGGGTGACAGGAATTGCAGGACTTTCCAGAGGTACCGAGCTTGGGGTCATTGAAAAGGGCCTTACCCTTCTCTACATTGCCACCATAGGCAATGGCAATAATAGAAAGAACACTGACCAGAATAATTAAAATTTTTAAACCTCTCATACTGCCCTCCTTCATAAAAGGATTTGTTCCTGAAAATCAGGATTTTCCAGCAAAGGACTGGACCTGTCTTATCCTCCTTGCAAGCTCTCTTAAGGCATCTGTAAGGCTGTATCCCCTTTCCATCATATCCCTCACAAACCTTGCCTTTGAGAGCTCATTGATAATCTTTTCGGTTGATTCATTTCTCAGACAGATATTTTTACCGGTCTCAAGTTGTTCAGTAATACAACCCTCAATCTCTTCAGGAGTGAATCTCCTGGCAAGTTCTTTTATTTCACCAATCTCCAAATCAGACTCCTTATGTCTGATTATACCATAAAAACTAAAAATCAGATATCATATCCCGTAAATGCTGATAGAAATAGCGGGGTATGATGAAAAGACTTTATTGCGACACCTTAATGTAAACTTTTTTAATCAACATTACCAAACATAAAAGGGGCTTCGCCCTTTTAAAACCCCAAAAATAGAATTAAAATTATCTAATAGGGAGTTTGAGGGACAAAGTCCCTCAATTACTTCACCAGCTGGGTGATAAACCTTTAGTTACAGAGCTTGAGGGGCAATGCCCCTCAAGCTCCCCTTTATATTAATTTAAATTTAAACTTTAAAAATTTATTTCTGGGGTTTCAAAGGGGCGAAAAGCCCCTTTGAGCTCTGCCCCTTTGAGCTTTATAAAGGCTTTGAGGCTTACCCCGATAATCAGAAAATGTTTCTAATAGCAAATTTGGGTCATATCACTGTTTTTTAATTTGGGAAACATTTAATGAAAAATAAAATAATTAACTTCCCTGCATCAAGCTGCAGAAAATACCCGTCTGAAAAAGATTAGTTAAGCTTAATTAAATACTAAAATTATTGTTTGAGACTCCATATTATTACCTGTGTATAGTGCATATCATATCTATCCCGTCCCTCTTGTTCATAAAGTGTAACTATATCTCCTTTGATATCCTGCACCTTAACCCTCTTCTTCTCACCGTTGATAACGATAACCATCTCTCTCTCATTATCCTTAAAATATTTAAGCAATTGTAAAAATTTCATCTTAAGGAAATTAGAATTATATTAAGACCCATGTCTCCCCCATCCCCAAAACCTGTAATATATATATCATAGTATGTTTCTGATGTCAAATGGTATGCTCTTTTGGGTTAAACCCAGTAGTATAGAGAACTTATAGGTTCATTGAGGCGTGAAAGAGTTTAATAATAGTAAAAAAATTCTAAGGTATTTTCACCTCAAGAATCCTTTCTATATTGAACACCCTCTCCGCATTTCTCTTTGTGCAGAATGCCCTGAGACCCTTAAAGGCCTTTCCGTTGAATTCCATATCAGTGCATTCATAGGGGATTATTATCCTCTTTGACTTCTCATCCTTTGCCTTGAGATAAACAATCTCAAGGGGTCTTCCCTCCTTGATTGCCCTCTCTATTAGAGAGAGTTTTTCACTGAGTGGTTGTCTCTTTTCTGATAACCTGTACTGGTATTTTGTAATAAAATTCACCACCCTCCTGTCCATTAATATATGCTTTTTCATCACAGGCCTTTTTAATACAAGTCCTTCAAGGGATGTGCATCTTGAGAGTGCCACATAGAGCTGGCCATGAGAGAATGTACCACTGCCAATATCTATAATGACCCTGTCAAAGGTAAGACCCTGGCTCTTATGTATTGTTATTGCCCATGCAAGTCTGAGCGGATACTGAGTGAATGTGCCCACAACATCTGAGACTATGGTTTTAGAGTCTCTGTCAAAGGTGAATTCAAACACCTCCCATGTATAGGGCGTAACATCCACCACCTCTTTATTTTCAAGTTCAACCCATATAATGTCAGGCTCATCTCTTTGTCTCTCAATATCAACAACCCTGCCGATGCTTCCATTAATCCATCTACCAGAGGAATCATTATTAAGAAGCATTATCTGTGAGCCAGTCTTTATATTGAGAACAAGGGGTGCGGGCAGGTCTTGCTCTTTAAATTCTCCTTCAAGAAAGCCTTCATAGGAATATTCCTTCTCCCTAATCTCATCAAGTCTTTCCCTGTTTATTGAATCAGCAAGGCTGTTTGTGGTGGTAAGATGGATATAAAATTCCTTATCAGGGATAAAATCAGGTATATATCTTTTGTTAAGTTCAGCAAGCTCCCTCTCAGTAACCGTATTGTTTCTTATTGCATTCAATATGGAAAGGAAGACCTCATCCTTCTGGCGATAGACCTTTTCAAGTTCAAGGAATTCCATCTCAATATCTTCAAAGACCCTTGCGTCAAAGAAATAAGGGCTTTTATATAATTCACTGAAAAGGCCCCTTTCTCTTGAGGTAACCACAGGTGGAAGCTGATAGAGGTCGCCTATGAATATGAATTTTATCCCGCCAAAAGGTATGGTCTTTTTCCTGCCATGAAGCTTTAAAAACTGATTAATCGAATCAAGGAGGTCTGCCCTTACCATTGATATCTCATCAATAACAATGGCATCAAGCTTTTTATAAAGCTCCTTATTCCTGGGTCTTATCTCCTTTACTGTACAGGGTGTGATATCTGGTCTGAAATTAAAAAAGGAATGAATGGTCTGGCCTTTGATATTTACTGCAGCCACCCCTGTTGGTGCAAGGACAGCAATGTTTTTCTTTGTGTTCTTTCTGAAATAATCAAGAAGGGTGGATTTTCCAGTACCTGCCCTGCCAGTAATGAAGACATGGTTATTACTGTGCTCCATGAGATGGAGTGCCTTAACAAAGAATTCATTGAGCTCTATTGGCATAGATTTTATACCTCAGGTTTCAAATCTTCTGGATGAGACTATATTTCAAATACATCAAAGTCTATCACCTTTCTGATTAAATCAAAGTCAGAATCATTATGTAAGAGATAAAGATTGTGCTCCCGAACAGTCTGCACTATAAGACAATCAATGGTACTTGCTACAGTTATACCCTTCTTTCTGCATAAATAATATATACGAGCTGCCTCAGCAAAGGATTCCTTTCCATTTTTAAGATTATAAAACCTCTGTGTCTCAAGATAGCGCTTCAGATATCTGAAATCCTTTTCTGTTTTTGCTCCCTGTAAAACCTCCTGATATATGAAAAAGTTGATGCCGAAGGGTATATTTCTATCCAGGATTAACTGAAATCTCCTGGTAGCAATATTCTCAACTCCCTTCAAATAATCTATGAGGACAGATGTATCTACAAGAACCATTTATAACGACCTGCGCATTTTCTTATAGTCGTATTTTTCTGAAAATTTAATCTTGCCTTTAAGCTCCCTCAGGTCAAGCCTCTTTCTGGATTCTATAAATTCACGCAACGCCTCATGAACCAGCTCTTTTTTTGTTCTGGCCTTTGAATATTTAAAAGCTTCTTTTAAAAGCTTATCGTCAAAAACAATATTTGTTCTCATATACACCTCCTTATACACATTATATCACATATATTCTAAAACCAGCTTCTTATTTTTTCTTCTATTTCAGAAACCAATCTTTCCCTGTTATGTTCCGTGACCTCAATGATAACTGTACCCTCTGTGTTTTTGATTTTCTCTATAAAACCAGTGCCCTTTTCTGCGATTGTGGCAATAAGGACTCTATCAGAAGAAAGCAGATTTTCTATAAGTAACCTGAACCTCTGAGAATAACATTCCATCTTCCCTATCTCATCAATCAGGACAATCCGTGAGGCAAGGACTTCTCCTTCTATCTCAGAAAGGAAACTATCAAATACCTTTATATTTACTCCATACCTGGCCACCCTGTAAGGACCTTTTACATCCACATGGGCAAGGATGCCAGCAGTTGAACCATCAAGCCTCTTAATAGCAAAACCCTTTCTTATACCCTCCTGCCTTATCTCTTCTGTATAAAAACCTGAAGGTTTAAAAAAAGCAAGCCTTTGAGCAAGCTTTTTTATGACGGTGGTCTTTCCTATCCCTGGTCTTCCAGTAAGAAGGATTTTTCTTGTGTAAAGGTTCATTATCTTATTATAATGGAGAATTCAAATTCTGTTTTATGTATCATTAATAATGAATCCGCTACTAAGGCCTTTCAAATATATTCTTTGCACCTCCAAGAAGATGAGATTTTTTCTTGTAAAGCAGGTTAATCTGTGATATGATTTATAAAATTTTTCAATCAGGAGGGTTATAATGAAGACCTGGCTTATCCTCACAATTTTCATTATCCTTTTGATTCCTATCTCCCCTGTCTCAGGACAGAATAACCAGACCTTCACAATCACAAAGATTGAACAGGACCTTCCACAACGGACTGTCTTTATCCAGTTTACCGATAAGGTAAACATATATGAGCTGCAGAAAAACCTGAGGCTCGTGCCACCTGTCCACCTATACTGGTATAACAGCACCGTAACAGAACAAAACGTCCTTATCCTCAGAGGTGCCTTCAAACCGGGACAGCGTTATAATTTATTTATACCCGAAGGTTTTAAAAGCATAAATGGCAGGCCCTATACAAAGGGAGTAAGTTCTTTTACTATGCCTGATATAAAGCCTGAAATCACCTTCCTCAGCGAAGGTTCTACAGTAGAGCTCAGAAGCAGACAGCTCCTTCATTTACAGATTGTTAATGTAGATGAGATCCTGTTAAATAGTATAACTATCCCACCTTGCCTTATCCCAGCTATGATCAATTATCAAATAAGTCCATCACAGGATTTACCTAAACTAAAGCAAGAGATAACAAAGGCTGCACAGGAGATTAATGAATATCTTCAGAAGGATTCAGATTTCAGTATCCTTGCTGACACACCAAGGGAGCAATCCCAGTTATTTTTCACTCAAAGAGAGAAAAATATATATCAACAGTTCTCCATCCCGATGACCTTCAGAGAAGAGAAGGAAAAAGGCAGTTTCATATTTATAACTCTTAATAGCAATCGCAAAGACCAGCCAGCCTCCAGTCCCTCTAAACTTATTCAGATAACAGATATGGGTATAACATATAAACTCTCAAACAATTCACTTCTCATCTGGTTAACATCCCTAAACTCTGGAAGGCCACTTCAGGATGTAACAGTCTTTGGCTTTACGGATAATGAGATTATTAAACTCGGCAGGACAGATGCAAAAGGACTGCTTGTTGTAAAGGGAGACATTTCATACAGATGGATTCCCCTTAAATATAAAAATTCAGGCATTGAAGAAAAAGAAAGAAGATTTGAACTGAATAAAATAAGATATGTCGTAGCAATAAATGATACAGACAGGGCTTATACAGGTATAATCCCTGGGGGAAATATAAAACCATTTAGTATCAAGCAGCAGAATACTGCTGAAAAATATCTGAAGAAGGGAACAATCTTTACTGAAAGGGGCATCTACAGACCTGGTGAGAGGGTATATTTTAAGGGAGTTGTAAGGCAGTACAGAGATGGTGTAATTACACCTCCTGCTGGTGAACAGGTGCTCTTTACCATAAAAAACTCAAAGGATGAGGAGATTTATAGAAAGAATCTAACACTCTCTGAATTCGGCACAGCCAATGATAGTTTCTTGATCAAATCATTCTTTCCACTTGGAACATATACCATCACTATGAAATTTGGCCCTCAGGATACAGATACAGTAAATCATACATTCCAGGTACAGGAATTCAGACAGCCAAGGCATTATGTGGAGATAGAATGTAAAAGGGAGAGCAAGAAAGATGAGTCCTATATAAATCTGGACATAAAAAAAGATATCCTTAACTGTGAAATTAGAGGGGTTTATTATGCGGGCGGCCCTGTGAAACATGGAAAGGTCAGGTGGAGTCTATATCATACAAAGACTGAATATAACAGGGATGATTATCCTAGCTACACCTTTGGCTTTCCATTAGAGTCAAAGATAGAACTCCTTGAAAGCGGTGAATCCATCCTTGATGAAAAAGGCAGGATTACATTATCCATACCTCTGAGTAAAGAGGTCCTTTCAGGCAAGTACGGTGTAGAGATAGTGGCCTCTGTTGTTGATTTTGATGGAAGGGCCTCATCCCAGTCCACTGTAATCCAGATAGAACCTGATTATCTCGTTGGAATAAGTGAACATCCTGATACGGTCAACATAGGTGAACCACAGACACTTTATGCTATTGCCATAGATAAAAAAGGCTCAAGGATAATGAGTGGCAAATTAACTGTGCAGGTAATGAGGGAAGGATGGACATATATCCAGAAAAGGAATGAGGAGGGACTCCTCTATGATGAGGAACAGAGGATATGGAGAAAGGAGATATCTGCTGACCTTCCAATTGAAAAGGGCGTTGCCACATTTGATTTTGATTTTTCACAGGGAGGTAAATATCTCATAGCCTTCATATACAGGGCTCCTGATGGAAAGGAATATACTTCAGCAACCTTTTATTCAATACCATGGTATTATGAGCATGAGCGTGAGAAAAAGGCATATGAACCCCTGAGTATGTATGCTGACAAATCCCTTTATCTTCCTAAAGAAACCATAAAGGTTTACCTGAATCCTCATAGACCCGTTTCCAACTGCCTCTGGACTATTGAGCAACAGGACATTATTGAGCAGGGTGTTAATGATCTCAAATCCCAGCATTACATTGAATTCCAAGCTAAGGAAATTTATAATCCCAATATCTACATCTCAATGCTCTGCACAACCCAGAGGTCATCCTTTCCCATTTACTCCGTTCAGGCTGATACAGATGCACCGAACTTTCTCTTTGGAACAGTTAATGTTGAAGTAAAAGGTGAACAGCAGAAGATAAATATCAGCATTAATGAAGAAACAAAAAAACTGACTGCCCTGCCTGGCTCAGAGATGACACTTACCATCACAAGCACCGACCAGGCAGGTAAGGGGATTGAGTCTGAACTGGCAGTGGCTGTGGTGGATGAGAGCATCCTTGCAATGACAGGCTTCAAGACCCCTTCACTTGAGGACCTTGGACGATTCCTGTTACCTCTTGGTGTATTTACTGGTGATACAAGGCTTTCACTCCTGAAGCAGACACCCTTCGGTCTCCTCAAAAATGCTCCTCTTACAGGTGGAGACTGGTCTGAAGCAGGTCCACAGGCAGCAGAATCAAAGATAAGAAAGGACTTTAACCCTGTGGCTTATTTCAATCCTTCTTTATTAACTGATAGTAATGGAAGGGCAACTGTGACCTTTAAATTTCCTGATACAATGACAACATACAGGGTATATGTAGTGGCCTGTGATAAAGGCTCAAGATTCGGTTCCTATCAGAGGTCTGCCCTTGTTGTAAAGGACTTTTATCTTGAGCCTGGACTTCCAGCATTCTTCACAAAAGGTGACAGGTTTAAATTCTTTGTATCAGCCTTTAACAAGACAGACAAAACAGCTCCTGTAGAGTTCAATGTAAATGGAGATACCCTTCTTACTCTTTCCTCACAGAGTAATGCCTATCCCCTTGAAGCATCCAGCAGGACATTAATACCTGTAGAGGGTCAGGCATTGAGTCCAGGAACCTCTACTATAAGATTCAGCGGTAGATTCATGAAAAACACAGATGCAGTTGAATTAAAGATACCGGTTAATTCAGGCTTTGTCCTAGGCACAGAGATGCTATTTGGTGATTTTAGAAAGGAGACAACAGTTAATTTTAGGTTACCGCAGGCCTTAACTAAAGTGAAGTTTGAAGATATGGGTCCTGATGAGTTTAAGGTAATACTGACTGTGTCTGGTTCTCCTATTGTGAGGCTCTCAGGAGCGCTCAGATATCTTCTTCGTTATCCCTATGGCTGTGTGGAACAGACAAGCTCCGGTGTCCTTCCACTTGCAGCTTTAAGGGAGATGATAAAGCGAAATCAGGTTCCTGGAATCACTATTGAAGAAACAGATAAGTTTCTGAAACCTGGTATTGAACGACTCTTCTCAATGCAGACAGCCTCAGGAGGGTTCGGTTACTGGCCTGGAGATAACTTTCCTCATAAATGGGGAACCATCTACGCACTTACTGCTATTACACGGGCTAAGCTTGCAGGATTTGATGTACCTGAAGACAGGCTTCTAAAGGCACTCAATTATCTCAGGGATCAGATAAAGGCAAGCGGAAGAGATGAGTATGGATTCAGGGGATTTGGTGTCTATATACTTGCCTTAAACAAAATCCTTGACAGAGAGACCTTTAACAGGGCCTATGAATCAATAGATAACCAGCCAAGAGAAGCAGCAATCCTTGTCCTTATGGCAGCAAGGCTCGCTAAATTTGAGCTGCCAGTGAAGCCAGAGTCTCCAGCCTCCAAGATCCTTTCCATGGCAAAGGAACTTGTGGGTCTTCCTATTGATGATACTATAAAGGCAAAGATGAAGATACTCCTTGAAAAACCCTGGTCAGTATATGGTTATGATGAATTCTATGCCAGGTACAGAGAACCAGCAATCTCGCTACTTGCTGCCACAATGGAATTCCCTAAAGAGGAGATCACCCATAAAATTGCTGTAAGGCTTACTGGTGGAATAAACAATCAGGGCATATGGACATCCACAAGTGATACAGGATGGGCACTCCTGGCATTGAGCGAATATTTAAAGGATAATAAACAGGATACCATACCTTCTCACATAACCATCAAGCAGATGAACAAGAGCGTAGATTCCTTTATCCTTAATCCTGGCGGATATAAAATAATTGAGCTCAATGCGATGGACTTCTTTAAAAACCCATCATTTTATATTAGTTCAGACAATAATCAGACCATCCTTTATCAATTACAGGTCACATTCCCGAGGATAGATTATGCTGAGAAGGGATATTCAAACGGGCTTGAGATACATAAGACCATCAGGAATACTGATGGCTCAAATGTCATAAAGGTGGGTGATATAGTGGAGGTGAGGCTGAGAATAAATGTCAAAAAATCTGCCAGTTATCTGGTAATAGATGATCCGTTGCCTGCAGGATTTGTAGCAATAAATAGTGCAATAAAAACTGAGGAACAGATAACGGGGAACCTCAGAAGGTCATACCTGACAGAAGAAGGAGAGGAGGCAGGAGGCGAATTCGGAGAAGGCATAGTCTGGTCAGACATTTACTGGAATCCCTCTGGTTATTATGAGTTCTCACCGAGTTTCTTTGAGATCAGAAAGGACAGGGTACTTGCATTCAAAAATAGGGTATGGAACGGAATCTATGAATATTCCTATTATGCCAGGGCAGTCACAGAAGGTGAATTTATAATGCCATCAACAAAGATACAGCTCATGTACGAGCCTGATGTGGTTGGCTATACACCCATGGGAAAGATTGTTATTAAGGGAAAGGAATGACCAAGAAGTTATTATTTACAGGAGTACTGATAATAATCCTTCTTATCAGCTCATTTACTATTATCCTTTTCTATCAGTATCAAAGGGTAGATTTTGACCCTGCGAGGATTAGAGGGAAAACACTGCAGGGAACAATATTTACAGACCGTTACGGAAGGGTGATCAGATTTCTTCCTGATGAAGAAGGCATAAGGGGTATCTGGATATCTGAAAGAGAAATACCCGGGGCTGTAAAAAATGCCTTTATCGCCGCAGAGGACAGGAGATTTTTCAGTCATCCTGGTTTTGATCCTCTGGCAATAATAAGGGCATTTCTTGGCAACATAAAGGCTGGAAGGATTGTCTCTGGTGCATCCACCATATCACAGCAGGTAATTAGAATTGCCTACAATGAGGGAAAAAAGAAAAGGTCTTATAAGGATAAATTCCTTGAGATTATAAGAAGCATAAAAATGGAAAAGACCCTTTCAAAAAAGGAGATACTTGAATATTATCTTAACAGCGTACCGATGGGAAACAATCTTACAGGCATAGAGGCAGCATCAAGGGCATACTTCGGCATATCTGCTAAGAATCTTACAATCTCGGAGGCAGCCCTTCTGGCAGCACTTCCAAAGGCGCCGAGCATCTTCAATCCATATGGTAAGCACAGAGAAAAACTCTATGAACGTAGAAGATGGGTTCTAAGGCGGATGAAAAAGTTAAAAATGATTTCAGAAGCAGAGTATCAGCAGGCCTTACAGACAGAGCCGGCTCTTAAGAAATTACATTTTGCTAATTCAGCACCTCATCTTATTGACCATCTCTTATCCAGAAAGATACCAGAAGGCAGGATAAAGACAACAATAGACCTAGACATCCAGCAGAGGGTTCAGGAAATCATAAGGTCACACGCACATAGACTCAGGACCAAAGGAGCCTGTCAGGCAGCAGCCATGGTTGTCCATAATGAGAGTATGGAGGTCCTTGCACTGATAGGTTCAGTTGATTACTCTGAGATAAATGATGGATTCAACAATGGTGTTTTTGCCCTTAATTCTGCTGGTTCAACATTGAAGCCCTTTCTCTATGCACTTGCTATTGAATCAGGAGTTACTGGTATACCAATCGAAGATACAGAAAGGATATATCCAGCTCCAAAAGGTCAGTACATGCCACATAACTATGACAAAAAACAATACGGTCCTGTAACCATCAGAACAGCCCTGGGAAATTCTCTTAATCTATCTGCTGTAAGAATGCTTCAGTATGTGGGAACTGAAAGGTTCTATGAAATGCTAAGGGATATGAAACTCATAAATCATCCAGAGCACGGGCCTGAATATTATGGTCTTGGAATGGCTATTGGAAATATGGAGGTAAGTCTGGAGCAACTGGTAACAGCCTATGCAATGCTCGCAAATCAAGGAAGGCTGAAATCTTTAAGATATCTCTTGCATGAAGATGGAATGGATAAAAAGGGCAAACAGATTCTCCTTCCACAGACAGCCTATATAATAACAGACATACTCTCAGACCCAAACGCAAGGATACTCACCTTTAGAGGGACATTAAACCTCCCCTTCCCTGTTGCCCTCAAGACAGGTACAAGTACATACTTCAGAGACATGTGGTCAATAGGCTATACCTCTGATTACACTGTGGGTGTCTGGGTTGGAAATTTTAATGATAAACCAACTGAAAGGTTAAGTGGAGCAACAGCCTCTGCACCTATAATGACAGAGATATTTGAATACCTCTACCGCACCTCTACACCTGCACCTTTTAAAATACCAAAGGGTATTAAAGAGGTAGAGGTCTGTGGATACTCGGGCATGAAGCCCTCAGTGTATTGTCCCCATAAGGTAAGG
This sequence comes from Thermodesulfovibrionales bacterium, assembly GCA_041082235.1. Lineage (GTDB taxonomy): Bacteria > Nitrospirota > Thermodesulfovibrionia > Thermodesulfovibrionales > CALJEL01 > CALJEL01. The sequence goes on from JBDOIG010000241.1 coordinate 31,731, forward strand.
GAATTATTCATTGAAGGCACAGAGCCTTTAGAGACATGCACCTTTCATGTTAATCACAAGGATTATCATGAGCTCAAGGCTAATTATGCTGGATGGTTATATACAAAACACAGGATAGCCTCTGCAGGAAGATACAGACTGAGAGGGTTTGATGAAGACCTTGGTAATGTATTTCATGACCCTTGGGAAACAGTTCAACCAAAAACAGTATCAATCAGGATCAGGAATATCAATCAAACCACAGAAAAGACAATTAAGAAAGAAGACATTCCAGAGAAAAAAAGATATACGATAGGCAATCAGGAAATACTCTCAAA
>JBDOIG010000244.1:0-7830 GCA_041082235.1 Thermodesulfovibrionales bacterium
ACCTTCCGATGGATAGAGATAAAGGACAATAAGGCTGAGGTATATGTTTCCTGGAAGGCTCTTTGGAAAGAGGACTCAAAAAGCAGAGAAATAAAAGGACTTTGCCTCTTCGTCCTTGAGGGAAAACCATTCAGGCTTGTGAAGATATTGAGAGAGAATCCCTTTGAGGCACCCCAAAAAATCTGACGATTTTTGGGACCCCGATTCAGGGTCTTAAAGCGAACTGTAGAGGAGAGTAGTACTTTTTCAGTATGTGTAAAGGGAAATGCCTAATGAGTTAGGAATTTTTAACTGATGATTACGCTATCAATTACTGCTCTATTAATGGCAACTGTTGCAGGAAGAGCTTGAACACCCTGAACAGCTTGAGCCCGCATTTTCAACTCCGCTCATACCGAATACAGAAAATTTCTTTTTAACATCCTTCTGCCCGCACCTGGGACATACAATCTCCTCATCTTTTTTCATAACAAGCTTTTCAAAATCCTCTCCACAGGCATTACATTTATATTCAAAGATTGGCATACTTCCTCCTTACTTTATTGTTGACCTCAATGACTCCCAGTCTTTAAGAAATCTCTCCAATCCTATATCTGTCAAGGGATGCTTAAGTAACTGGGTTATAACCCCATATGGAATTGTAGCTATATGGGCACCTATCTTGGCAGCCTCCACCACATGAAGCGGATTCCTTATACTCGCAACTATTACCTCTGTTGCAAAGAGATAATTTTCATATATGGTCATAATGTCAGCTACTAGATCCATCCCTGTATGACTTATATCATCAAGCCTTCCCACAAATGGACTCACATAGGTAGCACCTGCCTTTGCTGCAAGAAGTGCCTGAGAAGGTGAAAAAATAAGGGTTACATTTGTCTTGATACCCTCAGCGCTTAGCTGTCTTACAGCCCTAAGGCCTTCCTCTGTCATGGGAACCTTTACAACTATGTTTGAAGCAATCTTTGCAAGTCCCCTTGCCTCGTTAACAATATCCTCAGCCTTAGTACTCACAGCCTCTGCACTTACAGGTCCATTGACAATGCCACATATCTCTTTAAGGAGCCCGATTGGCTCCCTCTTCTCCCTGGCAATAAGCGATGGGTTTGTAGTTACACCGTCAATAACTCCAAGTGAGTTAGCCTTTTTAATCTCCTCAATATTAGCGGTGTCAATAAAAAATTTCATATCTCCTCCTCGGCCTGTTAATCAGACTAATCCATGCATCTGCTATTATACCACAGGAAGAAAATATCACTATGATACCCTTACCTTACCGAAAGGAATAGCAGGGTACGCCCAAATGCCTTTATCGCGACATCTTAATGTAAAATTTTTAATCAACATTACCGAACATAACATACTTCACCTTTTGAGAAAAAACTGTTTGCTACATAACAAATAAATTTTTGTCGCCTTATAAAGGCGTTGAGGCATACCCTCTTATTCCTTTATATGTCTATCAGCAATATGGGGATGATACCGGACTCTTATATCCTACAATAACTATCCCTGAATTATCTGCCTCTTCTATAACTTTTTCTCTCTGTAAAAGAAGACAACCCCCTGACTCAAGGCCAAGCACAGCGCATCCCGACTCCTTCATTGACCTTATTGTGTCAAGCCCGGCAACAGGGACATCAAATCTCAGGTCCTGCTGAGGCTTACTCACCTTCACAACAACCGCACCTTCCCCTGCAAATTTGCCTCCTCTTTTTATTGCCCTGTCTGTTCCTTCTATTGCTTCAACAGCCATAACTGCCTTATCTTTAACAACCACGGTCTGTCCAATATCAAGCCTTCCAATCTCCTTTGCTATCCTGAAACCAAATTCTATATCCTCCATCTGAACCTTTGAGGGTTTTTTCCGTGTTAAAACTCCCTCACCTACAACAAGAGAAGAGGCAAAATCTGTAATTTTAAGAATTTTTATCCCTTCTTTTTGTATCTCATTAACTATAGCAAGCATTATGGTATCATCTTTCCTGTCCTTTAGCCCCATAAGAAGCTTTATTGCCCTCAGGTCAGGGATTATCCTGTTACGATAGAGAAGTTCCTTCGGAGCCTTTCCTGCCATAAGGGCCTCTTTAATACCTGCAGCCTTTAAGCTTTCAATTATTCCACCTAATTTACCTACACTAAGCCATTTCACCTCATCTGAATAATCCTCTATCTCTGAAGATGCCAGCTCCTTTAAGGCGATTGTGAAGATGCGGTATCCCTCTTTTTTTGCCTCCTTTGCAATTATACGAGGTAGTTCACCCATGCCTGCTATAATGCCAATCTTCCTTGATTCCATTTCAAATCTTATTCACGATTCAGGTTAAAGATTATCTACAGATTCCCCTTTTGTTTTCCTTGATGAATTCAATAAGGGTCTTTATCTCATCTGTGTAGGGAAGGGTTTCAAGGACCTTTTTTATTGCGTCACCCAGTGTTAGCTTCTCCCTGAAGAGTATCTTATATGCCTTTTTCAATTCTGATATAGCTTCATCTGAAAATCCATGTCTCTTGAGTCCTACAGTATTGAGACCGTGAAGTTCAGCCCTTGCTCCAGCTGCCATCATATAAGGAGGAATGTCCTGCCCAACTCCACTGAATCCACCAACCATTGCATAGGCACCTATCCGTGTGAATTGATGAACTGCAACAAGCCCTCCTATCACAGCATAATCAAAAACCTTTACATGACCTGCAAGGGTTGCTGCATTAGCCATAATGATATTACTGCCAATCTTACAGTCATGGGCAATATGGACATAGGCCATCAGGAAATTATTATCTCCTATCTCGGTCCATCCATCACCTCCAACAGAAGCCCTGTGAATTGTTATACTTTCACGGATAATATTGTTATTGCCAATTCTGACTCCTGTATCCTCTCCTTTATATTTAAGATCCTGAGGTGGAAGGCCTATAGTCGTAAAAGGGTATATTGTGCAGTTTGAACCTATCTCAACCATTCCTTCCATGACCACATGACTGATAAGCCTGGTATTTGTTCCTATACGAACCGGGCCATTAACAATACAGTAAGGTCCTATTATCACACCTTCTTCAAGGGCTGCTTCTTTTGAGACAATAGCTGTTGGATGTATCTCTACCATATTTTTATAGCTCCCTGTCTGTTACCATGGCTGTAAATTCAGCCTCAGCAACTACTTTATCCTGTACAAAGGCCTCTCCGGAAAATTTCCAGACAGAACCCCTGTTGTGGGTTACCTTTACCTCAAATCTCAATTGATCACCAGGCAAAACAGGTTTTCTGAACTTTGCCTTTTCAATTGATAGAAAATAAACATGTCTTCCCTGAACACCTGACTTGTATGCCAGAACACCAGCAGTCTGCGCCATGGCTTCTATTATCAGCACACCCGGCATTACAGGATTCCCTGGGAAATGACCCACAAAAAATTGTTCATTCATCGTGACATTCTTGACAGCAGTGATTCTGACATTAGGTTCAAGCTCAAGAACCCTGTCCACAAGTAAAAAGGGGTACCTGTGCGGAAGGATAGATTGGATCTCCTTGATGTCAATCATTTCTCTGACCTCCCTTCAATAATATTTAATTTTTCTTCAAGTTCTTTTATCTTTTTAAATAACTCTGGTAACCTTTTATAAAGGGCATAAAGCCTGAACCATTCCCTGTGAGGAAGGGTAGGAGTTCCAAAATAGGTCCCCGATGAAAGGTTTTCCATTATCCCTGACTGGGCACCAATCTTCACACCATCTCCGATCTTGATGTGATCGGCCACTCCCACCTGACCGGCAAGTATTACACCCGAACCAAGCTCTGAACTTCCAGCAATGCCTGTCTGGGCAACTATTATACTGTGAGGACCAATCTTTACATTGTGGGCAATCTGGACAAGATTGTCTATCTTCGTGCCTTTCATAATTATTGTATTGCCCTTTGTGGCCCTGTCTACAGTGACATTCGCTCCTATCTCCACATCATCCTCAATAATTACGCCACCCACCTGAGGAATCTTATAATGTCTTCCTTCCTCAAAGACATAGCCAAATCCATCAGAACCTATGACCGTGCCTGAATGGATAATCACCCTGTTGCCGATGGATACCCTTTCCCTTATCACCACACCAGGGTAGATCATGCAATCATTGCCAATAATGGTATCCTCTCCAATAAATACATGAGGGCCGATTATGGTATTGTCTCCAATCTTTGCTCCCTTTGAGATATAGGCAAAAGGAAATACCGTAACATCATGGCCGATCCCGACGACACCCTCTTCAATAAATGCCTGGCTGCTTATTCCTCTCGGAGCTGGTTTTTTAACATAAAATAATTCCAGAAGCCTTGCAAAGGCGTACTGGGGATTCTTTACCCTGATCTGGGATATCTGGACTTCATTAAGAAAATCTCTTACCAGAATAGCTCCTGCCCTGAGCTGAATGCCCTCTGGTAATTTTTCAGTTCTTAAAAAGGTGATATCAGAGGCCTGAGCATATTCAATGCCTTCCACACCTGATATGGTGAGCTCAGGATCTCCCCTGAGCTCACCCTTCAGATACTCAGTGATCTTTTTAAGGGTCATCATTATATAAGTAATACGTAATCCTGATGTGTGATCAGTAATGAGTTAAAACTCATTACTCATTACCCCTCACACAATTATTTCTTCTGTTTTTCATCATATATCTTTATAACACGTCCTGTCAGGTCAAGACCTTCCTTTGAATACAGGATAAGACCTTCAGAAGATTCCAGTATTATGGTATATCCTTCTTTTTTGCCAATCTCATCTATTATATCTTTTAATTCCTTTAATATACCTGTGGTAAGGTCCCTTCTCTTTTTTTCCACCTCTGCCTGGGCATCCTGGACAAGTTTTTGATAATCCTGAATTAATTTTTCTATCTGACTCTGTCTCTCTTGCCTTGCCTGTTCAGTAAGGGCAGGGGCCTGCTTTTCGAACTCTGTTCTCTGGGTATTAATCTTTTTTTCAAGCTCATCAATCTGGCTCTGCTTTTGTTTCACAAAGGCCTCAAGCTCTGCCTTTGCTTCCTTGCCGCGCTTTGAGTCATTAAGGGCCTTGCCAAGATCCACATAACCTATCTTTACCTCAGCAGCCTCTGTTATAGCATGATTGATAAGGAATAACCCTGCTACCAGAAAGACAATTGAAGCAAACCTTAATCCACTCAGCCATCTGTTGCTTCGCCACCAATTTAAACCTGTAAACATTTTTTCCTCCTATTTTAGTTTGTAATGTCTAATCTGCGATGTGTAATCAGTAAATTCGTAATCGTGATCAGTTAAAAACTCATAACCCATCACGCATAACTCTGTACGAAATTTACTCATTACCCATAACGCATCATGAGGCAATGCCTCTATTGCGTCCTGCATCAAGCCCAGGTGAAAAATCAGACTCCATATAAATTTTATAATTTTAAAAGGGGAAAAACCCTTTTAAGCGAGAACCTGAATTCGTCATCTCTTGTTACAGAATAAATTAAAAATTGTTGTTTTGTAAAGATCCGTGATGAGTAATGCGTAATGAGTTAATTAACACATCCCGCATGCCCGATCACAGATCACGGATTAAAAGAATGTCCCAAAGGTAAATTCTATCCTTCCGTTACTTTCATAAGGCCTTGGATCAAGATTTTTTCCATATTCAAGTCTTATGGGCCCTATTGGAGATATCCATCTTATACCAAAACCTGCTGTTCTGCGAAGAGAATTCATTGGTTCTGATTGTTCAAAGGCTCTGCCTGCATCAAAGAATAATACTCCTTTAAGTCTTGCCTCTTCAACAAGTGGAAAGATATATTCAAAGTTAAATATCAGCTCCTTTGTTCCCCCGATAGGTTCATTATTCTCATCAACAGGTCCTGCCTCTCCAAAACCAAGCCCCCTTACGGTATATATACCTCCAACATAGAATCTTTCATAGATTGGAAGGTCTCTTCCGAAGGCACCTGATGCATAACCTATCCTGCCCCTTAAGGAGAATGTGGTGCTTCCCCAGGGGAAGAACCATGCTGAATCAAATACAGACCTTACAAAACTATTTGTGCCTCCAAGACCTGCCACTGTTAGATATAGGGCATTTCTTGAGCCCCTTGAGGGATCGAGAAAATTGTCTCTTGAATCCCTTGCGATTGTGGGGCTGATGCTGCTTGTTACCCTTTTGCCTGCCTGGTCTTTAATAAACTGAGAGGCACTATCATCCACATTTTCTATCGTCACACTCTCCAGATTATAGGCAATACTTCCACCCCAGTATTCTGAAAAATTCTTTCCAAGGGATACTTCAAAACCAATTGCCCTTCTATCATATAGTGGATATTCTCTTGAAGATTTATAGATGCTCAGGCCTAATGAAAGGGGTTTATCAAGAAACCATGGGTCTCTATAGGAAAGTTCATATAGCGTCCTTCTGCCACCGAATTCCCCCCTTAATTTTATATACTGGCCTCTTCCTCCAAGATTCCCTTGCGTTAAATCCACCATGGCAACCCATCTATCTATAGAGCTATAACCACCACCAACACTGAGCATTCCTGTTGGTCTTTCCTTAACCTTTATATCTATATCCACTGTCTTCGCATCTTGATTGGGCTTTGGATTGAGTTCTACAGTATCAAAGAACTGAAGATTATTTATCCTCTCATAGCTTCTTCTGAGGAGTCTGCTGTTGAAGATATCTCCTTCATCAAGCCTCATCTCCCTTCTGATAACCTTATCCCATGTCTTTGTATTACCGAATATCTCTATCCTTCCTATCCTGAAGATATCTCCTTCCTGAACATGTAGCAATAACTTTACTGTCTTTGTCTGCTCATCAGGGCTTATATCCGGTATAACACTGGCAAGGGCATATCCTCTTTCTGAATAAAAATTCACTATACTTGAAATGTCCTTTCTCAAAAATTCCCTGCTAAAGATATCCCCCTTTTTAATGGTAAGAAGTTTTAAAAGCTCATCCCCGGGGAAGTTCTTATTACCATCAATCTCTACAGTATCAATCCTGTATTGTTCACCCTCCTGAATTACTAACTTTATCTCTATCTTCTTTTTATCTTCGGAAAGCTTTAGCTCGGGGTTGGAGACAGCAACCCTTATATAGCCATTGTTGAGATAAAGGTCCTTGATACGTTCAATATCATTCTTTATCTCATCCTTTTTGTAATACCCGGACTTGGTAAGAAAAGAAAAAAATCCGCGTTCCTTTGTCTTCATGACCTTTTTAACCTTCTTTGCAGGTATCTTCTCCGCACCCTCAATGAGGATCTTCTTTATCTTAACCACTGGCCCTTCTTCAATCATATATGTAAGGTTTACAGTATCCTCTCTTAATTTTCTTAAAACAGGTATTATATTGGCAAGATAATATCCGTGCTCCTCATAGAGGGCCTTTATTTTTGAGGCATTATCCTGAATAAGTGTGGCATCAGCTATAGAACCAGAAGTTATTGATATAGTCTCCCTGAGTTTCTGGTCATCAAACTCCTCATTACCTTCAAAATTGACTCTCTGGATGGTTGGTTTTTCCTTAAGGACATAGATCAACTTTACACCACCTGAAACAGGCTCCATCTCTACCTTCACATCCTCAAAATAACCCATTCTGTAGATTTCCTTTATATCATTGCTAATCCCTTCAGAAGAGACTGGTTCGTTCACTCTCTGGGTGATCTTTGCCCTCACTGCTGTCTCTGTAATGCGTTTTACGCCCCTGACTTCTACGGATATAACAACAGGTGGCGAAGTGACAGCGGGCTCAGAGGATTTACCAGTCTCTGCAGCTATTACGCTGGCAGAAAAGACAATTGTGAAAGAAGACACAAAACAAA
>JBDOIG010000252.1:0-1263 GCA_041082235.1 Thermodesulfovibrionales bacterium
GATGTTTGGATTGGTGCCATTATGACAGGCCATGCATCTAAGATTATTTACAGTAATATCCTGTGTCTGCCACCCTGCTGGAGGCGTGACACCCGACCAAGGAGCTGCGCCACCAGTAAGCCAGTGGCAGTCACCGCAGTTAACAGACGTGCTTCCCTGTGGATGGTGGGGCTGGTCAAGTCCATAAACCATCACAGGAATAAGAATGAGTGCTACAAGGAGTATTAATTTAATTGCCCTTTTCATAACCCATAACCCCCTTTATTCAAACCTTCCTGTTGATATTCTTATACCAAAGGAGTCTCCGAAGGCATCAAAGCTACGCAGAAGTCCGCCTTCAGGATTGAATATCTTTACAGCCTTCTTGTGAGCTGCAGGCCCATCTCCAACAATTATCTCTGCAATACCATCATTATCAAGGTCACCTGCTGTTATGTAATCCTTAAGAGCAGAACCTGTAGAGAATTCCCTGACCAGCTTTCCTGAGGCATCAAGAATCCTTACCACTGTTCCTGATTCATAATGGCACGAAAGAATTATCTCTGGTATAGCATTTCCATCCGTATCTCCTGTTGCAATGTTAGAACCACCTGAGCCATTACAGCCAGTATATTGTGTAATTAATGAGGCTGTCCATGTGTCCTGAGAGGTATCCATATGATAGACATAAACAGGAGCATTACCCCTTGCAGGTACAACAAGGACCTCGGGTATTCCATCTTCATTAAGGTCAGCTGAGGCTATCCTTATGCCATTTGCACCTCTATGTTTAAGCCTTACACCTGTATCTATAAACTGGCCCTCTTTATATTTAAAGACCTTGAGGTCAAGAAGGGGAGTGCCTGCAAATTTCTTTGTCTTTCCAACTATTATCTCTGCTGAGCCATCAAGGTCAAGGTCAGCTGCTGCGACCTCAACACCATAACCAATACCACTGAAAGGTTTGAACTCACCAATCAGGTTTCCATCAATATCAATTACAGTTACTACTGGTGGAACCTTTGCACCGGGACCTGTGCCAATGATAAGTTCATTAATCCCGTCTCCGTTTATATCTCCAGCTGCAGTAGTTGCACCTCTGTTATATGGCTTTAAAGGTGTTATAGTCCTGAGAGGCTGACCATCTCCATTGAATATCCTTATCTCCATATTATCTTTATAACCAGGACCATGGCTTGCTATGATGTTTAGCATATTGCCGAGTGATCGGTATTCACCGCTAAATGTGAGCTCTCCTTCTACTGGAAGTGTTCCGCTCTGGGG
>JBDOIG010000125.1:0-2530 GCA_041082235.1 Thermodesulfovibrionales bacterium
CCACACTACTTTCTTTACCCCCATAATTGCCGACAGAAGTTTCTGGTAGCCGCACCCTTTAGGGTGCGTTTATTCCCACCAAGATTTCGCAGGCAAAAGCCTGCGGCTACCTGCTGCACCACTGCTCTGTTGCTCTACTATTTTCTGGGGTTTCAAAGGGGCAAAGGCCCCATTGAGCTTTATAAAGTCTTTGAGGCATACCCCGATAATCAGGAAATGTTTCTAATAGCAAATCTGGGATCATAAATCCGCTATAATTCTGGTTTACCAAATCTTCATGCTCATTGTATATACTAAGTAATGCAGCCAAAGAAGATCCTTATTATAAAGCCGAGCTCCCTTGGTGACATAATCCACAGCCTTCCTGTACTTAATTCATTAAGGCAATGTTTTGCTCAATCCGAGATTCACTGGGTTGTTGCGAAGAATTTTGCTCAACTCCTTGAGGGCCATCCAATGATTAACAAACTTTGGGTCATAAACAAAGATATCTGGAAGAATCCCTTTAGGATCCTTTCTACCATTAAAGACTTCTTTAATCTTGGAAGAAGGCTCAAGGCTGAGAGGTATGACCTTGTTATTGATCTGCAGGGATTGCTGAGGAGTGGTATCATTTCCTTTTTAACTGGTTCGACCATGAGGATTGGTTTTAAAGAGGCGAGAGAGGGAAGTACCCTCTTTTATACCCACAGGGTAAAGGGTGGGAAGGATGTTCACGCTGTAGACAGATACCTGAAGGTCCTTTCCCTTATTGACTGTCCTGTGAGGGAGATAGTCTTTCCGCTTCCTGTTTCAGAGGTGAGGCTGGAGGTTCCATTTCCTGCAGAATACGCAGTGCTTGTTCCTGGTGCAAGATGGCTCACAAAGAGATGGCCTCCTCAGAGATTTGCTGAAATCGCTAAAAGATTGCCTTTTAAGAGCCTTATAGTTGGCAGCAGGGATGATATTCCTCTGGCTGAGGAGATCATTTATTCCTCAGAAGGTAAGGCAAATTCCCTTTGCGGAAAGACAGATTTAAAGGGTCTTGTGGAGGTCATAAGAAGGGCAAGGCTTGTGGTGAGCAACGATTCAGGGCCTATGCATATTGCAGCTGCCTTTGGAATCCCGACCTTTGCGATCTTTGGTCCAACAAGTGAGCTAAGGACAGGTCCCTATGGAAAGAATGTCTTTGTTGTCAGGGCAAAGATAGAATGCGCTCCCTGTTTTAAGAGGAGGTGTAAGAAAAAACTTTGCATGGAATCAGTGACAGTAGAGGATGTCTGGGCGGTTATAAGTAATTATTTAAATTTATAGATTGATAAAAAAATAATATTATTTCTTGAATTGTCTTCTCTTTACAATATTGGTATTTTATGGTATGGTGAATTGCATCAGTAGAAGATTTATTAAATAAAATAGCTAATTTAAAAACTCTGAATATGAATATCGGTATACTTGTGACCAGAGAAGAGTATAAAAGGCATCTTGTTGGAATAACAAGGGCTGCCATTAAAAGGGGTCACAGGGTAAGGATATTTCTTATGGACAGGGGTGTTATGCTTATAAAGGAGAAAGAGGTAACAGACCTTAAGGAACTTTCAGGTGTGATGACCTTTGCCCTCTGCGATCTTAATCTCAAAAAGGCAGGTCTTTCGGAAATGGATGTGCCTGAAGGTATAATATGTGGAAGTCAATATAATAATGCAGTTATGAATCATGAATCGGACAGGGTGATAATCCTGTGAGAAAAATAGCCCTTTTGATAAGGGACAGACAGGCGGAGGCAATGAGGATGGGGCTTGGACTCACTATCCTTAATGACAGGATAGATATATATTTTACCCAGGGGCTTGAGAGCTCTATCCACTCATCACCAGATCTCGCATTAATAAAGGAACTCGGTCTGAAGGTGTATACCCTTACAGAGGAGAACAAGGATTTTGAATATCTTTCCCCTAAGGATGCAGCACATATATTGCTAGAATATGATATTGTTTTACCCTATTAAATATGAAAGTGCTTCATATATTTAAAGAAAGACCTGATGATCTGGTGAAGACCATTTTGGAAGAGCAAAAAAAGATAGCTGAGATTATAGAGATAAGGCTATATGAAGAGCCTGTGGATTATGTGCGATTAATAGAGATAATTGAGGTAACTGATAAACTCTTTACATGGTGAGCCTTGCTCACTTTAAAAACCTTAGGGGAGGAGGTTTTATGGAAGGATTACCGGTAGGAAGTCTTATAACTATCCTCACAAGTCTTGGTGTGGGGATTCTCTTTGGTTTTGTCCTGCAAAGGGGAAGGTTTTGCGTGAATACTGCCTTCAGAGACATTATATTTATCAATGACCTTACACTCTTCAGGGCATATCTATTAAGTGTTGCTGTTGCCCTTGTAGGAGCGAACCTGATTGAAGATGCAGGTCTGTTAAGGATTTTTGACCCAGAGGCAAATGCCTATGTCTCCACAGAACTTGGCAGACAGGCCTTTGCACCCCTTGCAAACATTATAGGAGGTTATCTCTTCGGAATGGGTATAGTTCTTGC
>JBDOIG010000279.1:0-8441 GCA_041082235.1 Thermodesulfovibrionales bacterium
AGAAAAAAGCTTGATATAACTGCCTCAATATTTGGTGCTGAGGAGGAGGCCTTCAGGCGGCCCTCTGGCATAGCCTCAGGACCTGATGGAAGGCTCTATGTAGCAGACAGGACAAAGGTCTGGGTAATAGACCTTGAAAAAGGTGAATTCTCCTTTATAGGTGAATCATCAGGCCCTGGAAGGCTCATGTGGCCCATGGCAGTTGCTGTAAGTGCTGATGGAAGGCTTTTTGTAGGTGATGTCCTTCTTGATAGGGTTTATATTTACGACACTGAAGGAAGGCTTATAGCTGCCATAGGGCATGAGGGTGAGTTTGATTCACCTTCAGGCCTTGCCATAGATGAGAAACTGAGGAGATTGTATATCTCGGACACAAAGAAACATTATATAAAGGTCTATGACCTTGACACATATAAGCCCATCATGACAATTGGAAAAAAGGGTTCTGAAAAGGGTGAGTTCAATTTTCCCATCGGGATCACTGTTGACAGGGATGGCCTTGTCTATGTGGTTGATTCAGCAAACTTCAGGGTTCAGGTATTTGACCCTGATGGAAAATTCATAAGGTCATGGGGTGAGGTGGGTGATAGGCCAGGGATGTTTTCAAGGCCAAAAAATATAGCAATAGACACAGAAGGTCACATATATGTAGTTGACATGGCATTTCAGAATGTCCAGATATTTGATAAGGATGGTCAGATACTCATGGCATTCAGCAGTGGTGGCTCAGAGCCAGGCTATCTTAATATGCCCTTTGGTATCACCATAGATAAAAACAACAGGATATATGTAACAGAAAACCTCGGAAGGAGGTTCCAGATATTCCAGTATTTAGGAGGAGAGGTGAAATGAGTGAAAACACACATATCCTCTGTGAAATCACACAATCATATAGAAAGGAGAAAATCAATAATTACTTTAAAATCAAGCTCTTACAAAATATAGGTCTCTGGCATATCTTTTGCTTTTCTTATAACACGAGGCTGATTTTCAGCCCTTAAATCCCCTATAAAGAAGGGAGGTGTAAGGATGAAGAAGGTATTAATAATCGTAGTAGCCATGCTTCTTCTTGGAGCAGGTGTGGCCCTTGCAAACATTTCTGGTTCACCGCATGACCTTACTCCTACTGGTGGTTATACAGGAGCTGATTATGCTTCCTGTACTTACTGCCACACACCACACAGGCCAAATACCAGCATGCCTACAGCACCACTCTGGAACAGGAATGCCCCGACATCCACATACACACTTTATGCTGGAACAGGTGGAGCATCAGGGACAACCACATGTGGAACAACACTCAGCCAGCCAGGCAATAACTCAAAGACATGCCTTAGCTGCCATGATGGCACAATGGCTGTAGGTGACCTGTATGATAATGGTATGTATGCTGATGATAATATCGGAGGTGGAAACCTTGATGCAAATGGTAATCTCGGTGCTGGTGACAAGGGCTATATCGGCATTGACCTCAGGGATGACCACCCAGTTGGTCTGAGTATTGCTGGTGCAAATACCTGTGCAGGTACACTTAATGCAAGTGGTATGACAGCTGCTGGTTTCAGGCTCTATGGTACTAACAATGACTTTGAGTGTGGCTCATGCCATGACCCCCATAGCTGGAATCCAACTACAACCGGCAGGTTCTTGAGGGTTTCAAGGTCAACAATATGTTCAGCCTGCCACGCCACTAAGTAATTTTTTAAAGGAGGGAGTTTATACTCCCTCCTTATCTCTATGCAGGAGTCTTATTCTTATTATCTCAAGTAATGAATTTATTGCATCCTTAAGCCTTCTGACCTTTGTGCCAGGCATGTCCCTCCATAAGACTGGTACCTCTGCAATCCTGAAGCCAAGTCTCTTTGATAGGAAGAGTATCTCTGAGTCAAAGGCCCATCTATTTAAGACCTGCCTCTTAAATAAGGCATGGCATGCCTCTTTTTTAAATCCCTTCATACCACATGTATGGTCTTTAAAGTCTATGCCAAGGATAAGGTTTGACAGAGCAGTATAGACCCTTCCCATGAATTCCCTGAGCCATGGTTGATGCCTCTCAATAATTGAATCCCCTGCCCTCCTTGTGCCAATAGCTATGTCAAAGCCTTCAGAGAGTTTTGATATAAAGGCATCTACATAATGGATTGGAACAGAGAGGTCTATGTCTGTGAATAATATTATCTCTCCCCTTGCCTGAAGCATTCCATTCCTTACCGCAGCCCCCTTTCCAAGATTCTTTTTATTAGTGAATGTCCTGACCCCCTGATATCTTTTTTCAAGCTCAAGCATCATCTCATATGTCCTGTCCTGACTCCCGTCATCAACAAGTATGACCTCCCATGTGCAGGGCTTATTCATGAGATAGGAATATATCTCATGAAAACCTTTCGTGAGCCTCTTTTCTTCATTGTATAGTGGAACGACAATGGATAAAAAGATATCCTTTCCCATCGAACATCCTCCTTCATGCCTTTCTACTGGCATACCCGCCTTCCAATTTATGGTAAGAAGTCCTAATGCCTTTTTATATAACCCATTGCCTCATCTGTCCTTCCCATAGCCTTAAGTACTAGTCCGAGGTTAAAATATGCCTCTTTATTCATGTCATCAATCTCAATTGCCTTTTTGTACATTGCCATTGCCTGAGGAAGGTTTCCTTCAAGATAATATATATTGCCAAGAGAATTATAGCCAACAGACCTTGCAGAGTTCGTAATGGACTTCTCTATGCCTTTAAGCAGATATCCTCTGGCAGAGGTATAATCACCTGTCCTGCCGAATGCCGTGCCGAGGGCTATATAGATATTTCCAATAATGGGTGCTGATGGGTCTAACTCTATAGCCTTCCTTAAATGATATATCTGTCTTTCTGGCTCATGGTCAAGAAAAAAGCCTATTGAAGCATGGGCAAAGTATGAGTCAGGGAAATACCTTAGGGAATTTTCCCAGAGCGATATTGTTGACATGTAGTTATAACCTGAGATATAAACAATCATTGAATAGAGGACTAATATAACTGATGCGATTGACAGGAAGGCAAACCTTATATATCTTCTGGAACCCCTCAGTGCATTCATGATAAACAGCCCAGCAAGCATAGCATAACCCACTGATGGGAGATAAAGAAATCTATATGCAATGGTATTTATCATTGGATTGAACAGGGTGAGAAGGCTTGGAAGGAGCGTCAGAAATATCCATGATAATAGGAAAAGTGTGATCCATTTTTGTTTTTTTAATAAAAAGAGGATGAGACATGAAAAGACAATTGCCCCTGCAATATCCATAAGGAGGGTATCAGGGAATGCCTGATTTGGTATAAATACAACAGGCCATGGCAGGATAAAAAATCTCATGTAATGCAGGATTGCCTTTAAGAGCAATATAAAGTTTGAAAGGCTCAGACTCATGCCGAGGTTACTACCTTCAAAGATTATGATTCTGAAAAAGAGATAGAGGAGCAATATTATAAGGTATGGTATTGTAGCTTTTAGTGCATTATATGGTTTTTCTCCATTCACAATGCCGTAAGCCCATATTATTAATGGAAGGACAGAGGAGGTCTCTTTTGAAAGGAGGCTGAGGATAAATAGTATGAGTGAGAGGTATATCTTCTTATTATGAAGGATAAATGCAGATATAAGGAATATCCCAGCAATCATATCTGTCCTTCCTGATATCCATGCAACCACCTCTGTGTCTGGGGGAAAGAGCCCGAAAAGTGCAGATGACAGGAGTGCAGCTGGCCTATCTTTCAGGAGCATGAAAGAAAATAGATATACGAGATATATGAGTATGAGATGCAGGAGGAGGTTTGTTATCCTGTATCCAGCAGGATTGAGTTTCCATAATTTATAGTCAAGGGCAATGCTTGAAAGAACTACAGGTCGATAATAGGGGTTACTCTCCAATCCGAGTCTGGAGGCAGCCCAGACCCCCTTTTTAAAAAAATATGGTATATTTGACAGGTCTTTTATGTATGGATTATCAACTATCTGGGGTATATCGTCCCATACAAAGTCACCCTGAAGACTCTTTGAGTAGGCAACTATAGTGAGCAAAAAGATAACTACAAGGATTAAAAAGGGTTTCCACTCCCTTTCCTTTTTTATGAGGGATAGAATGTCCATATGATAATTATATATTATAATTTCAGGTCACTGCTTCATAAAACGATAAAATAAAATTCTTGTTTTTTAAAGGGCCTGATGGTGCTTGCCTTCCAGCCTTGCTGATATTTCCTGAGTCTTTAAGTCATGTTTTAATTTTCTTTATCCTTCGCACACCTGAACCCAACACCGCTTGGAAGACTATCAGGGGCTGCATGGCTCCTTGCAGCCAGCCTCAAGCTATTTGCATCACCTGCCCAGGAACCACCACGGATAACCTTTTCTGTGCCCTTATCATGACCTCGTGGATTTTTCCTATGAGACCACCTGTAATACTCAGGGTCATACCAGTCACTTACCCATTCAGCCACATTTCCTGCCATATCCCATATGCCGTATCCATTTGGATGGTAATTACCAACCTCTTCAGTTGGTACAGGAAGGCTATTGTCCTTCCATACCCTGTTATAAACTATACCCATTGTTGGATAGGCATCACCCCATGGATAGAGCTTTTCCTTTAGCCCACCCCTTGCTGCCTTTTCCCATTCTGCCTCTGTGGGAAGCCTCTTGCCAAGCCACCTGCAGTAGGCATCTGCAGCATACCAGGAGACTGAGTTTACAGGATGTCTTTCAAATCCCTTCACAGGTCTATAAACACCATTTTCATAGACAATCTCAGTAGGCCACCAGTCCTTGCGTTCTTCTGTCCTGAGGTCAGATCTAAGGGCAATCCATTTTTTTCTCTCTGCTTCATGAGGCCTTACTGAATTAAGGAATAGAGCAAACTCCTCGTTTGTGACCTCATATGCATCAATATAAAAATTATCAATATAAACCCTATGTGAGGGTTTTTCATCATCAGGGAAAGGGCTTTTCTCAGGGCTTCCCATGATAAAAGAGCCTTCTGGTATGAGAACCATATTCTCAGAGGTGACAGATTGAGAAGATAAGATTATGATAAAAAGCACAAGGAAAAAGTTCATCAAAAATTATAACATTTGGGATGACTTTTTTAGCACAATCCTCAAGCAATTTTGTAAACATATAAATTCAGCTGGCATAATAAAGGCATTCCCTTTTTTACGCCCTTATGCCATCTCATACCGATCTTTTTAAGAGCTCTTTATCTTCTATCACGATATTAAGGATGCTCCAGCAATTTTTAATTTTTTGGCAGTCTTTATTGCTCACAAAAAATATTCTTCAAACTTTATAAGTTGGCATACTCTTTGCTATCTTAAAAAGGGGATTAAAATCCCCTTTAATTTTGTCCTCTTAAAAGAGGGTTCAAATGAGCTTATTTTTAAAGGTTTAATGAGTAGCAGAAATCTCAGAATGAGGTCTCTGCAGTAAATGGAATTGTGTGAAAACGCATTATTATATGCGTTATTTCACACAGGAAGGAGGTTATTTATGGGGACAATAACTTATTATGTGAGGGATGGTAAGAATACCCTGAGGGGCATCAAATTGACCTTGTGCTGTGAGCAGGACTTTCAATACCTGAAAAGTTCGGGTGTCTCCATGCTCAGGAGGCTCAGGATCAGGAGGCTTTTGCAGGAGGCAATGTCTCAGGGTGTTAAATTGACTTATAGGGACCTGAGTCTTCTCCTTCTTGCTTCAAAGGCAACGATAAAGAGGGATTTAAAGGCTGATGGAATTCGGAAGGATTGAGTATTTCCTTAAGAATGGCTCTGTAAGGAAAATTTTCCTGACGCTCATAGGCCAGTCTGATGAGGAGGTCCTCAAAAGGGAGGGCCTTAGAAGACTCAGACTTAGGAGGATTCTCAGACTCACCCATGAGGCTGAGGAACAGGGAACTCTTCTCAGGTATGAGGACCTTTCTGCCCTTCTTCTTACATCAATTTCAACACTGAAAAGGGATGTTTCTTATCTTGAGAGGATGGGCAAAAGGGTTCCTCTGAGGGGAAGGCGTAAAAAGGAAAATGGTTTTAAAGGCACTTTATCAAAAAACGATATATCTCAGATGGAAAAGGTTATCTGAATGAAGCTGGTATTTTGGGAGGACAGTAACAGGAACTGGAAGGGCATGATTCTCTGCCTCTTATCCTTCCTGCTGTTTCTTCCTTCTATATCTGAGGCAAGGTATAATCTTTACGGGATAGCAACACTTGAGTATGAAAGGGATTGGGTTTCCGGTGGGGAGGCGAGAGATATTTTCAGACAGGGTTACGGCATGGGTGTTTCAGGCCCCCTGCTTGATCCACGACTTATTAAATTTGATATAAGCGGTAATTTCCAGGATCCCTCTGGAGACAGTGATTCTTCAGTGAAGGGTTATAATATAAATCTGAGCCTTCTTGATTTTAAATTTGTTAGAGGCCGGTCATTTCAATTTCTTAATTATCTTCCGAGGCCTATAAATCTCAGGTATTCTAAAATAGAAGGAGATTTTTATACATCTACCTCTTATGGACTAAGCACTACTTATTATCTGCCCTTTTATATAAATCTCTTTGGTAATGGAAAATTAATCAGTTTCCGGAGTATATATGAAAGGCCTCAGAGATTAAAATTCAATCAGCAGGTACAGGGACAAAATCAAAATGCCAACGGTAACGCAAATGGCAATGCAAACGGTAATGCAAATGGTAATGCCAATGCAAATGGTGACCAGCAACAGCAGCAACAGATTGAGAAGAAAGAGCCTTTTGGAGGTATAAGGATACCCTTACCTTATGTCTATTTTGACTTTGATAAAAATATCCTTGAGTACAACAGTCAGAAGAGTGAGACCACCACTTATGACACGAGAATGCAGTGGGGCGTGAGGCAGTCTTATTATAATCTTGATTATTATGTCAGGAATTCTGAAAATGATGGCTCTAAGGATACCGAACAAAGACTTACCCTTCAAACAAGACACAGTATGAAGTCATCAAATCTTGATAATGAACTAAGGTATATAAGAACCGGAAACTTCTATGTTACAGAGACATATAATATGAAGTCATTGTATACATATAATCTTTTTAAGGACAGAGATACCATGTATTCTTTCAATCTCGGTGCTGATTATTTGAGAACAGAGCCAGAAAATGGTCAGCCTAATGAGGCCTACGGGATACATTCTACAGGTAACATGAGGAAAAGGATGACAGAATTTCTCAATTCTTCAACCTCTCTCAGCCTCTTTTACAGAGAGGCTAATTCTGACCCTTACTATGGTGGTAGCCTAAATGAATACCTTACTTATATAGGCTTCAGGGGGATTATACTGAATGGGGGAGCAACAACAGGTTACACAGATGCAGGTATTCCTTATGGACTCTTCATTAATTTTGATACCACAAAGTGGAGGAGATTCATCCTGTCCGGCGGTTATGACTTTAGCAGGACCCCATCAGAAGATGGAAGGTCCCAGACACATAATATAAGATATGGTGCGAGGGGTTACTTAAGATATAATCTTTCAGGAACTGTTGAATTAAAACATAGTATAAGACTGGCAGAGGAAGATAAATCCTACAGAGAAATTGCTGACAGGTTTGAGGTCAAGTTGGACTGGTTTTATAGAAAACACAGGTTTAATCTTTCAACATATATATCAAGGATTGATACAACAAATCCTGATGTTGAAAACAGGACCTCTGAGACATATGGTTACTGGATTAATTACAGTAATTTCTTATCAAGACAAACATCATTTTCTTCAAGCTTTTCACAGGACTTTGATAAGGTATATAATAAAACTACGACTAACTTTAATTCTAATTTTTCCTGGTATTATGGAAGGTTTACATTCTCAGCAAGTTACAGGATGGTTCAAACAGAGGAAGGGAACAACTCCGTAACTGACCACAGGATTTATTTAAGAATAAGCAGGTCCTTTGGACGAAGATGAAAGCAATAAAGGAGAGAGCCATGAAAAAAATAATCGTCATTCTTGCTCTGGCAGTATTGCTCTGTGCAGGCATTTCTAATGCCACTGAGAAGATTGTGGCAAGGGTTAACGGGATAGAACTTACTGAGGCAGACCTCCAGAAGGTTATTAATGAGCTATTGCCACAGGCTTTTTACCACAGTTCAGTAACACCCGACAAGGTTGCAGAGTTAAAAAAGAAAGCCCTTGATGAGCTCATAAAGCGAGAGCTTTATTATCAGGAGGCTAAGAATATGGGGATGAAGGTTGATGCATCAGAATTAAAAGAGGCACTTACGGCAATTAAGAAGCGATTTAGCTCAGAAAGGGATTATGAGAAGGCTTTAAAGGAAGCCGGGGTTTCTGAAAAAGAATTTAACAGTTATCTTGGAAAAAGGCTTCTTGTTGAGAAGTTTATTCAAAGTGAGATAATGGCTAAATCCAGGGTT
>JBDOIG010000293.1:0-1008 GCA_041082235.1 Thermodesulfovibrionales bacterium
GCTCATTGCAACCAATGGATATAAATATGGTATTTTGCCTTCTTGAAAAATAATAAGGATCACTGAATCTTCTTTTTGGATGTTCCATATCATAGGCTGAGACTGTCTCACCTGAAAAGAATCTGTCAATTATATTTATGGCATATATATCGCATGACCTGGCACCAATTATGACCTTTCTATTCTCATCAAAGATATCCCTGATATTATCCCTGCTGTATTCAAACATAAATTCAATCTGTGGGAAGATGAATTCTTTCAGGGAGGGTGGAGGCAGGGGATGCTGAAGGACAATCTCATGTATCTGCTCAAGAGACTCAAAGAGGACTTCTCCCTTGGAACTCCTTACAGGAGCTATAAGAAGTGCCCCTTTCCTAATCTGCCTCAACCAGTAAGTAAGGGCATTTTTATCAAGTACAAGTCTTTCCTTCATGATATCTTCTCTATCCTTGCAGCACAGACCTTGAATTCTGGAATCTTTGCCTCAGGATCGATGGCCGGGTTCGTGAGCCTGTTAGCAGGTGCCTCATTAAAATGAAAGGGGATATAAATTGTCCCGGATATTATCTTATCTGTGAGCCTGGCTCTTGCCACAATAGTTCCCCGTCTCGTTGATATCTTTATCCTTTCTCCTTTTCTTATACCAAGGGAACTGGCATCAGCAGGGTTTATCTCCACAGTGCATTCAGGCTCTTCCCTTTCAAGGGTGGAGGTCTTTCTTGTCATGGTGCCTGTGTGATACTGGAAATAGTTTCTGCCTGTTGTAAGGATAAAGGGGAATTCTTTATCAGGAAGTTCATCAGGTGGAATATAATGGGTTATGATAAAGGTCCCCATTCCTTTTGAAAATCTCTTTCTATGGAGATAGGGTGTGCCCGGATGGTTTATATCTGGACAGGGCCACTGGATACCAAAATTATCCTCAAGCCTGTGGTGGAGTATACCTTTATAAATAGGGGTAAGAAGGCTGATCTCTTCTATAATCTCATAAGTCCCTTTGTAGTTCAT
>JBDOIG010000013.1:0-32647 GCA_041082235.1 Thermodesulfovibrionales bacterium
CATGCGGAAGAGTTTCTTTACAGCATCCTCAGCCTTTTTTAGCTCTTCCTCAGATGTTCCCTTTTCTGCGATATAGGTAAGGTATAGGTGGGCATTTGAGACCTTTGCAATATGAAGGCTATAGATTCCAGCTATCTCAGAGGTAAGGTATTCATTAACAGTGGCAAGTATCCTCGAATACATCCTGAGATAAGGATAGCATGAAAATTATCTTTTGACAATAACTGCATATAATAAGCGCGTATAATTGACAAAGCTATCAATACTATTGTTAAAATAAAATACTTTCGGGCGGATAGCTCAGTTGGGAGAGCGCAGCCCTTACAAGGCTGAGGTCACAGGTTCGATCCCTGTTCCGCCTACCATGTGTCTTATGGGGTGGTAGTTCAGCTGGTTAGAACGTCGGCCTGTCACGCCGAAGGTCGCGGGTTCGAGCCCCGTCCACCCCGCCATTAAAGGTATAAAATAGTTAGGTCATTCATGCTACTGGGAGTTTGCTGATAAAAATATAAAGGAATAGCAAGGTAGCCTCGCCTTTATTAAGCGACAGTGTCAGGATACAGGATTCAAGATACAAGCTCCAGGATAGAGGCTTTTACATATATCGTGTATTATGGATTTAAGGTGTTGCTATAAAGGCCTTTCGGCAGGCTCTGCCATTGCTATTGGCAATACTGGACAGATCTGAGGGTATTGCTAATTAAGTTTCCTGTCTGTAATAATATAAAAAAAATTTAAGGAGCATTTACTATGGCAAGTGTTTATAGACTTCCTGGTTCTCCCTGGCGTGCTCTGATAGAGAGTGCCTTTTATGCCAACTCTGTTAGAAAAACCAATCTTGCTGAACTCTATCAGCTCTCACTTAAACAGCCAGAGGTAATAGTAACATCCCACCCTTTTTATAAACCCGAGCAATTCGGACTGCCAAAAAACGCAAAGGTCTTAATATCCAATGATGGTGCTATAGTAGGCCGCACAGCCCGTGCACGAAGACTTGTAAGGGAGATGGGTAAAGACAAAGACAAATACCTGAAGATACTCAGAGAGGCTATATATCAGTTTAACAAACGTCCAGGACTGTGGCTTGAAGGTATTGTGGGAGTCCATCCAAACTTCATGCTGAAGGCCCATCTCTTGAGTCCTGTTAGTGATGCAAAGAATATGTTTGACTGGGGTATTAATTTCACACCTTTTATGAAGCCATGGACAGATTTATATAAAAAGTCAAGAAAATTAAATGAACCTGATATCCTTATCTTTGCTGATCCGGAATGGTCACATCCAGAATTTCCTAATGGCCTTGTTATTGTTGATGAGAATGAAAATTGTATTGCTATACTCGGGTTAAGGTATTTTGGTGAGAGGAAAAAAGGCACGCTGACCCTTGCATGGACCATTGGTGTAAGGCACAATATGGTTGCATGCCACGGAGGCATAAAAACTATTGGTAATCATATGCCAATTGCTGTTTTCGGGCTTTCTGGCTCAGGGAAGTCCTCCATTACAAATAGCCACGACCATGCAGGTACTTTAAAGAAAAATGAAAAGGTTACGGTCATTCACGATGATGCATTTTTAATTGACCTTGATAATGATATTACTGTAGCGATTGAACCGAGTCTGTTTGATAAGACAGATGCGGTGACATTTCAGGATATCGGCATAAAATATTTTTATTCAGCTCAGAATGTTGCAGTTACCCAGCTTTCTAACGGTGAAAGATATATTGTTGCAGGTGATATCAGGAATGAGAATGGTAGATGTATTAAATCCCGTGACATGTTTCATCATGCAGATTCATGTAAAAACCCCAGGACAGTTATATGGCTTCAGAAAGACCCATCCTTACCACCTGTATGCAAGGTTTCTGATGTAGGGCTCGCAGTTGCAATGGGTGCTTCTTTAAGTACAAGAAGGGCAAAGGGCGTTGAGAATGTATCAAAGGAAGAACTTTCAAAACTTGTTATTGAACCCTTTGCAAACCCTTTCAGGGTGCATCCTTTGATTGTTGACTGCCATCAGTTCAGAAAACTTTTCAAGTCTGGGGCTGAGTGCTATATCCTTAATACCCATGCCTTTGGACTGCCGGGACAGGAGGTTGATATACCCAAAGAGCTATCTCTGAAGATAGTTACTGAGATAGTGAGGGGCAGTATTGAGTGGAGGGAATGGAAGGTATTTCCTGGTTTGTTGCTTCCCAAAAATGGCGATGCACTTTTTGGCCCTGATTTTGATAAAAAATACAAACCATCAAGGGATATTGATTATCTACAGTTCCTGAGACAGAGGATGCAGGACAGGATAACATATCTTTCAAATAAGAGGGACATTGAACATGATATGGACAGTGCCTTTATTGATCCGCTGGTATCCGCAAGGACAGTAATAGACAGAATATTAAATCCCATATAAACTGATACTCTGTCTGGTCTCTTGACACTTCTCATGAACGGATAATGTTTTTGTGAGAAATTGATTTTTTCCAACCTGTTGATATCACACCTGCCAGACTTACCCATTATCTCCTTATGCAGATTCAGCCATCCACAATGCTGAGACTTCTTATGTGGACATCTTCTCTGCATCATAGAAAACGTGGTCCAAACATACGTGACAGAAGATACAGGTGGGAAGGGAAAGGTTTCATTATTGCAAAATTTCTAAATTTTTGATTATACTTTATCTAAAGTTATAAATTTAGATAAAGAGGAGGATAGGTATGAAGAGGGTAAGTCTAATTTTAATGTTAATGGGCTGGCTTTTCCTTTTTACTCTACCAGGCTTTTCCCAGTCTGAAAAACCTAAAATAGCTCCCATATGCAAGCAATGCCACACACCGGATGAAAAAGTCTTGAGAGGTACATTCGTGAATGTCTCACAGAAGGCAGAGACGATCCAGATCCAGATAGGACCAGCTACATGGATTGTCAAATATGATGACAATACTAAATTGCTTGGAGCAGAAAAGATTAACAAGATCCCGAAGGAAAAGGAGATTTCTATTGAGATTGAAGAAAGAGAGGGTCAGCTTTATGCAAAGTCCGTCTCTGTTAAACCTCCTGCAAAGGTTCCTGAGGAAAAACTGATTCATGTTGAGGAGCTTTCTAAACTCATTGAGGCAGGACCTGATAAGGTTAGATTCTTTCTTGTTGACTCAAGGCCAGCACCCCGTTATCATGAAGGTCATATTCCCTATGCAGTATCAATCTATGATGCAGAATTTGATAAGCATGTAGAGAAACTTCCTAAGGATAAGGATATACTTTTGGTATTTTACTGCGGTGGTGTGACCTGAAGGCTGAGCCCAAACTCTGCCAGTAAGGCAGAGAAACTTGGATATAAGAATGTAAAGGTCTTTCATGCTGGAATGCCTGAATGGAAAAAGGCAGGGAAAGTCGTCCTTTCCACTGTTAATTTTGTCAAGGACAATATGGATAAGGATATTCCACAGGTAATTATAGACCTGAGGTCTTCAGAAGAGGCATCAAGGGGATTCTTACCAGGTACTGTGTCTATGCCCTCTGAGGGGATTGCTAACATGAAGGATAAATTCCCTGCTGATAAGAAGGCGCCTATTATACTTTATGCCTCAGATACTAATTCTGCAATAGAGGCCTTTAAGATTGTGAGGGGGTGGGGATATTCAAATACCTCTGTTCTTGAAGGTGGTATAGGGGCGTGGAAGAAGGCAGGTTATAACCTTGCTGAGGGTAAACTCAGTGAAACCATTGTCTATATTCCAAAACCAAGGCCTGGAGAGATCTCTGTGGAAGAGTTTAAACAGATTGCTGAGACATTGCCTTCTGATAAATTCATTCTTGATGTAAGAGATGAAGATGAGGCTATGCAGGGAATGCTCAGGAGTGCGAGGAACATTCCTACACAGGAGATTCCAAAAAGGCTTTCAGAGATACCAAAGGATAAAGAGATTATTATTCATTGCTCAACAGGTGTGAGGGCTGAGATGGCTTATCATATACTTAAAGAGGCTGGCTATAAGGGAAGATTTCTGAATGCAAACATAAAGATTGATAAAGATGGAAAATACGATATAATAAAGGAATGACCTCTGGTTAGTTTGTACAGATTTTAATATACTGCTTTAATTTAAAGCAGACAGGTAAGACTTGAAATCGGAGGTTGATTTAGACCTCCGATTTTATTTCTGTCCGAAATTGCTAATTCATATCAGTAAGATTATGTTATGGATTTGAAAAGTGCTGTAAGATAATGTTAGTTTTTTCTATGAGAACTCCTGGTAGTGGCGATGCCCTTATAAAGGCCACTTTTCTAAAAAGACTCAATAGATTTGTAGTAGAATGTGAAAAGGAGGGTAAAAGACTCAGGGCATATCTTCCAAATCCTGGCAGACTCTGGGAACTGCTCCTTCCGGGTAGACTTCTTTATTTGAAAAAGAACCGTAAAGGATTCCCCTATACTGTCTGGGCAACACAGAGAGAGGGTAATGTAATATGCCTTCATACTCATTATACTAATGATATAGCAGAGATTATTTTAACTAAAAAATTTATTGCAGATCTGAAGGATTATACTGTTAAGGCAAGGGAGTTCAGGCTCGGAAATCACAGGATAGACTTTCTTCTTTCCAATAACTCAAGGACCGTGCCCCTTGAAGTTAAATCATGCACGCTTTTCAATAACAGCATCGCCATGTTTCCTGATGCCATAACAGAAAGGGGCCGGGGACACCTTAAAACCCTTGCTGAGAACGATGGGGCTATTCTCTTTGTAGTCCATCACCCTGATGCCATGTATTTCCTGCCTGATTTTCATACAGATCCTCTTTTTTCTGAGGCATTGGCAGGACTTCGTAATAGACTTTTAATAAAGGCCATATCAATAAAATGGTTTAAGGACATGTCATTTGAGTTCATAAGAGAACTTCAGATACCCTGGCATGTCTATGACAGGGAAGCAAAGGATAGGGGAAGCTATATACTTTGTGGAATATTGTCAAAGGACGAAACCGTGAAGATCAGGGGTCTTGGGAAAATAAATTTTAAAAGAGGTCATTATCTCTATATTGGCTCTGCAATGAACTCCCTGAACTCAAGACTCAGAAGACATACGAGAAAAGACAAGACCTTAAAGTGGCATATAGATTATCTTATTCCACATCTAAAATACCTCAGGACCATCCCGATAAGATCTTCAGAGTCTCTTGAATGTATTCTATCTATTGAATTAAAAAGGATTTCAGATGGATATATCCCTGATTTTGGTTCTTCTGACTGTCACTGTGGGAGTCATCTTTACTGGAATAAAGATAACCCTTTCCAGGACGAAAGATTTATAGATATGATTTTAAGGTATCGCATCAGCAGGTTAAAAGGATTAATTTAAATCACCTTAATTTGCACCTACGAGGTGCAGGAAAATAGGCAACCACACTACAAAATTTTCTTGATTTTTAAATATGCCTTCGTTATAATTTAAAAAGGTGCAAGATGGGTAAAAAGATACTCTTTATAACACCTCCTTATCATTGTGGTGTGGTAGAGGTTGCTGGCCGATGGGCACCCCTAACCTTTGCATACCTCGCAGGAGAAGTAAGGAAATACGGTTTCGAGCCCTTTATATATGATGCAATGACCAAACAAAAGGGCTTTCCTGAGATACGAAAAAAGATAGAAGAGCGCTCACCAGATTTTGTAGCAACCACTGCAATAACCTCCACTGTCATGGATAGTCTTGAGATACTCCGTATTTCAAAAGAGGTCAATCCAGAAATAAAAACCATTATAGGTGGAGTTCACCCCACCTTTATGTATGAGGAAGTCCTGAAGAATGGTTATGTTGATTTTGTTGTGAGGGGAGAGGGAGAGTTAACACTTTCAGAACTCCTTATGTGTATTGATGCAGATGCCTCACCTGAAAATGTCAGAGGCATCGCCTTTAAAAGAAATGGCCAGATAGTGACTACTTCGCAAAGACCTTTTATAGAAGACCTTGACAGTCTGAGCCCTGCGTGGGACCTTATAGACTGGAAGGATTACAGATATTTTGTTATTCCAAATAGTAGACTTGGTGCAATAAGCACATCAAGGGGATGTAATCATGGATGCACCTTCTGCTCCCAGCAAAAATTCTGGCAGAGGACATGGCGTGCAAGAAGGCCAGAGAATGTAGTTAGAGAGATTGAGCATCTGAACAGGGAGTATGGTGTAAATGTCTTTCTCATAACGGATGAATATCCGACAAATGACAGAGAAAGATGGGAAAAACTCCTTGACCTCCTTATTGAGAGGAATCTTGGCATTTATATCCTTATGGAGACAAGGGCAGAGGATATACTGAGGGACAGAGATATATTATACAAATACCGAAAGGCAGGCATTGTCCATGTTTATATTGGGGTTGAGTCAACTGAGCAGGAGACACTTGATTTAATAAAAAAGGACATCAAGGTTGAGACTGGTATTGAGGCATTAAGACTTATCCATGAGCACGGGATGATAAGCGAGACAAGTTTCATACTCGGTTTTCCTGAAGAGACAAAGGAATCCATACAGAAGACATTAAAATTGTCAAAGCTTTATAACCCTGACTTTGCCCATTATCTTGCCCTTGCTCCCTGGCCCTATGCAGAAATGTATAAAGAACTTGAGCCACATATCGTTGTGAAGGACTACAGAAAATATAATCTTGTTGATCCTGTTATAAAACCAACTCGTATGAGCCTTGAAGAGCTTGACAGGGCAATAATAGATTGTTACCAGGGTTTTTATATGGGTAAGCTTACAGAGATACTCAATATCAGGGATGAATTCAAAAGGCACTATATACTGTCTTCAATGAAACTGATCATGAATAGTTCCTTTATAGTTGATAAACTTGGAAGCCTCGGTAAGATACCACCTCAGGTAGAGGCACTTCTTAGAAGGCTTGAAGTCCAGAAGGATACAAAGAAAGACTTTAAGGTACTCACATCAGGTTCTGTGGTCATTAATAAATCCCTTGAAGATGTCTTTACCTTTATTGCAAAACCAGAAAACTGGCCTTCCTTTGTTACTGGTCTTGAACATATAAAGAGTCCTTCAGAAAGATTGAGAAAGGGTGACACCTTTGAATGGAGTTTTAGAGTAAAGGGTATAAGTCTGAAGGGAAAGGGAAGGGTGATAGAGCTCATTAATAATAAAAAGATAATTCTTCAGATGCAGAGGTTTCTTCCTATAAGGGAGATTATTACATTTCAGGGTTTTGAGGATAAGACCGTACTTTCCATAGATGCTGGCTATGAAAGACCTGGAAAGATATTGAGTTTCCTCTTTAAGGTAACTATTGATCTTCTAAATATGAGACAGCTTAACATTATCCTCGGCAATATAAAGGGCATTCTTGAAAAGGGGATAATAGAGAAACAGGAAGCTGTTAAGTAACTCCTATTATTTCTATTATCTTTCCTTATTCTACTGTAACACTCTTTGCAAGATTTCTTGGCTGATCAACATCGTAGCCTTTAGTAACACCTACATAGTAGGCAAGAAGCTGTAATGGAATAACAGAAAGTATAGGGGAAAGATATTTGTTAGCAGGTGGTATCTCTATCACGTAATCAGAAAGTTCCTTTGCGTCTCTGTCACCCTCTGTGATAATTGAGATAATTATTCCACCCCTTGATTTTACCTCCTGCATATTTGAAAGAAGCTTTTCGTAAAGCTCATCTTTTGGGGCTATCACTACAACAGGGAGCTCTTCATCAATAAGGGCAATTGGACCGTGTTTCATCTCACCGGCAGGATAACCCTCGGCATGGATATAGGATATCTCCTTCAGCTTTAAGGCTCCTTCAAGGGCAATAGGATAATTGATACCTCTTCCAAGAAATAGAAACCCCCTTCTATTAATATGCTGTTTTGCAATAGCCTCTATCCCTGAACTATGTTTTAGAATTTCCTCTGTCTTTTCAGGTATCTTTATAAGTTCTGATATTAGGTCTTTCATTGATTCGGGTTTAAGTATCCCTTTAAGCCCTGCCAACAAGAGTGAAAGGAGGTAAAGTGATGCAAGCTGGGTGGTAAAGGCCTTTGTGGAGGCAACTCCTATCTCCGGACCTGCATGGGTATAGAATACACCATCACTTTCACGGGCTGCTGTGCTTCCAAGGACATTGCATATAGAAAGCACCTTGAGTCCCTGCGCCTTTGCCTCCCTGATTGCTGCAATCGTATCAGCCGTCTCACCAGACTGAGTAATTGCAATAACAAGGGTATTCTTTTCAAGAATTGATTTCCTGTATCTGAATTCAGAGCCGATATCTACCTGGACAGGGATACGGGCAAGTTCTTCAATCATATATCTTCCAGCAAGACCTGCATGATAGGATGTGCCACAGGCTACTATCATTATCCTTTCTGTATCCTTGAGTGTCCTTTCTTCTATATTGAATTCTTCTATGTTTATTTCTCCTGATTCAGGATTTATCCTTCCTCTCAATGTATCTGCAATTGCCCTTGGTTGCTCAAATATTTCCTTTAACATGAAGTGTTTGTATCCGCCCTTTTCAGCCATAACAGGGCTCCAGTCTACGTGGATATATGATTTTTTGAGCTCCCTGCCTTGGAGGTTCATTATCCTGAACCCATCTGGTTTGAGTATGACCATCTCCCCATCATCAAGGAATATTACATCCCTTGAGTACTGTAAAAATGCTGGAACATCTGAGGCAAGGAAATAACCATTCTCAGAGAGCCCTAATATTAAAGGACAATCTTTTCTCACGCCTACAATCTTTTCTGGTTCAAGCTCGTTCATCACAGCAACTGCATAGGCACCCTTTACAGGTCTTAAGGCCTCTATTATTGCCTCTTCAAGGCTCTTATTATTAATGCTATCATCTATAAGATGACAAAGGACCTCAGTATCTGTCTCTGAGGTGAAGGTATGCCCCTTTTTGATGAGTTCCCTTTTAAGTTCCAGATAGTTTTCTATAATCCCATTGTGAACAAGCACTATCCTGCCTGCCCTGTGAGGATGGGCATTTTCTTCAGATGGTCTTCCATGAGTAGCCCATCTTGTATGACCGATTGCGGTAGTGCTTGACTGCCTATGAGAAAAGAGTCCTTCCAGGTCTTTTATCTTTCCCCTGCACCTCTTTATCTCTATAGTGCCTTTATTGAAATAGGCAACCCCGGCAGAGTCATATCCCCTGTATTCAAGCCTTTTTAGCCCCTCAAGTACTATTTGAAGGGCATCCTCTTTACCTGTATAACCTATGATCCCGCACATCAGTTCTTCTTAGCCTTCTGCCTGTGTTTTTTTGCCCATTCCGGGATATGCCTCTGTGGTGTCCTGCTTAAGGCAAGACTATCCTCTGGCACATCCTTTGTTATTGTTGAGCCAGCTCCTATATAGGCACCCCGACATACCTTTACAGGTGCTACAAGCTGTGTATCACTTCCGATGAAGACATTGTCCTCTATAAGGGTTTTGTATTTTTTTAATCCGTCATAATTACATGTAATTGTCCCTGCACCCACATTGACATTCCTTCCTATCTCTGCATCTCCTATATAGGTGAGATGCATCGCCTTTGTCCCTTCTCCAATAGATGATTTCTTGACCTCAACAAAATTCCCTATTTTTACATTTTTTTCTATCCGGGTGCCTGGTCTGAGATGCGCAAAGGGACCTATTTGAGAACCATCCTGGATAACAGAATCTTCAATTGCAGAAGACTCCTTTATAACCACAAGGTTTCCGATTATCGAGTTTGAGATCCTCACATTCTGATAAATTATGCATTTATCACCTATCACACTTTTTCCCTCTATCTGGGCACCTGGGTATATAACTGTGTCCCTGCCGATCCTCACATCTTTTTCTATATATGTGTGGTCAGGATTTATAAGTGTAACACCTTCAAGCATGAAACCTTCATTTATCCTTTTCCGCATTATAGCTGATGCAATGGACAAATCTTTTCTTGTATTTATTCCGAGCAGGTCTTCCTCTTCTGCCACAGGATAGGCCCTGATCTTTAAACCCTTTCTGACACCAATGGATACAATATCTGTAAGAAAATACTCACCTTTATTAATATTTTTTTTGATAAGCTTAAGAAGCCCCAGTGCCTCGGGTTCTATAATGTAGATACCGCTATTTACCTCCTTTATTTTTTTTTCCTCAGGGGTTGCATCAATCTGTTCCCTGATGGCAATTACATCTCCAGCCTTATCCCTTATTATCCTTCCATAGGATGAGGGGTCTTCTGCAATAAATGAAAGTATGGAGATAGAGCCCTGTTCCTTTTTGTGGCGCTTAATGAATCTCTTAAGAGTTTCTTCCCTTACAAGCGGGGTATCACCATTTATTATAAGGGTAGGGGCCAGTTTCTTAATTGCCCTGATGCCCGCTCTCAGTGCATCTGCAGTTCCAAGGGCTTTTTTCTGTATTGCTATGGATGTCTTATCCTTAAGAAAATCCCTTACGAGCTCATGATTCTTATTTATTACTGTCACTATCTCTTCTGAGCCGAGTTTTTTTGCTGTCTCAACTACATATTGGATCATGGGTATCCCGCATAAAGGATGCAGTACCTTAGGAATATCGGACTTCATCCTTGTCCCGAGACCTGCAGCAAGGATAATTACATTCAGATTCATTTTATAACCTTGTTCTCTTTATCTCAGGTGGTGTTGCTATGCCTCCCGAGAGGATTATTCTCACACCTTCTTCAATGGGTATGTCTGTGTATATTATATCCTCTTCTTTAAATAGCACAATCTCACCGAGATAGAGATTATTTGTTGGAATATACACAGCCTTTAGCTCTCTGCCTTCTTCAATCCTGCATTCCTTTGTTAGAAATCCAAATGAATAAGCACCCTGCCTTGGATACTCAACTATTACAAATTTTTTAAATGCACCCTTTGATTCAGGACTGAAGGCATCCATTATTTGTTTTATGGCTGTGTAAAGGCTTCTAAAAAGGGGTATTTTTAGAAATATCCTGTCTGCAAGCTGGAGGAGTTTCTTGCCGAAGACATTTGTTGATATAATCCCTATAAGAAACACAACTATAATTGCTGTTAGAAAACCCAGTCCCGGGATTCGAAATCCCACAACCTTCACAAGGAGTGGTTCCAGGAGAGTATCAATGAATGTAAAGAATCTTTCTATGACAAGAATGGTGATAAGAATGGGGATGGTTACAAAGAGTCCTGCAATAAACTTTCTCTTAAATGTTGCTTTTATTGATTCCTTTTGCTTCACCTTATCTTTCTTTTCCTGCTAATATCTCATCAGGGATATTGAAATTAGCATATACATTCTGGACATCATCATGATCTTCAAGGGCTTCATAAAGCCTCATCATCTGCTCCGCATCCTTTTCATCAAGCATTATATAATTTTTCGGTACCATCGTTATCTCTGCAAGTGAAACAGGAATGCCCTGAGCCTCTATAGCATTTTTTACCGTGACAAGGTCTCCAGGAGAGGTGATTATCTCATAATTGTCCTCATCAGGGTCATTCTTCATATCCTCTGCTCCTGCATCCAGTGCAATGGACATGAGGGTATCCTCAGATGCCTTTGTTTTGTCAACAAGGATATATCCCTTTTTCTCAAACATCCATGAGACACAGCCTGCCTCTCCAAGGCTCCCACCGTGTTTCGTCATTATATGCCTTATCTCAGAGACAGTCCTGTTTCTATTATCTGTAAGGACTTCTATCATAATAGCCACACCACCAGGACCATAACCTTCATAGAGGGACTCCTCATAGCTAACGCCGGGGAGTTCACCTGTCCCTTTCATTATAGCCCTTTTAATGTTTTCAGAGGGCATGTTTGCCTCTCGTGCCTTCTCCATTGCTGTCCTGAGCCGGGGGTTCTTCTCAGGATCTCCTCCACCAATTTTTGCAGCAACAGTTATCTCCTTTGAAATTTTGGAAAAAATCTTTCCTTTTTTTGCATCCACTGCTGCCTTTTTATGCTTAATCTGTGCCCATTTAGAATGTCCAGCCATTTATTGACCTCCCTTTTTTAAAGAAATTTCTTCAAGCCTTTTCTTTGCAATAGATGCCTCTGATGACTGGGGGAATAAGGTAATTATTGTCCTGAATCCCTTTTCTGCCTCTTTATAATCACCAAGACCGTATTTTGCTTCTGAATAATAAAATAGATGAACAGGTGTCCTGAGTTCACCTGTCTTTACATATTCCTTTATATAAGGAATTTTAATATTAAGGAGTTTATCCCAAAACTTTTGAGTATAATAAAACCTGACCATGGTCTCATCTATCTCATTTTTAAAGGGTGAATCAGGATATGAATTTATAAAGTTTTTATAAGCAGTCTCTGCCTCTTCTGTTTTAGGAGGATTGTATTCCCTTGTATATATTACAATAAGCCTCCAGTAGCTCTCCTGTGCAAGAGGGGCCTCCGGATAATTTTTGATAATATCAAGATAGGCATTCTCAAGTCTTGGAAGTATCTCCTCCCTTGAACCTGTTTCTGTGAGTTCAAGGATTTTATTAAAGGCATCAAGGGCCTTTTTCTCCTGTTCCTCTCTTGGTAAGGGGATGGGTTTAGCAGCCTCTTCCCTCTTTATCTGAGGAGCACAGGCAAACAACAGTATTGTCAGTAGTATAAATCCAGGGATTTTTCTCATGAGAATTAATAATAATCCTTTAACGTGCTTGCTGTCAACAACAGGCGATAATCTTTATTTTGCTGATAGCAATGGTATGGTATGCCGAGAAGCCTTTATAGCGACACCTTAATGTAAGATTTTTAATCAGCATTGCCAAACATAATTTACTTCACCTTTTGGTGATAAAATTATTGCTACAGAGCTTTGAGGGGCTTTGCCCCTCAAAGCTCTCCTTTATATTAATTTAAACTTTAAAAATTTATTTCTGGGGTTTCAAAGGGGCAAAAAGCCCCTTTGAGCTCTGCCCCTTTGAGCTTTATAAAGGCCTTGAGGCATACCGTGCTATTGTTTTATATTTTTATCGGTAGATTTTGGGATAATCTGAAATTTGTTGATAGAAAAAGAAATAGCAAGGCGTGTTTTAAAACCATATCATTCCTGTCAGCAAGGTAAAGGATAATCTAAATGAGGGCCCTTGACTGACTGGTGTAAGCAATTTTACAATTAGTACCATGTTTTATTCAAGGATATTTATACCAACTCTCAGGGAGGTTGGACAGGAGGCCGAGGCAATCAGCCACAGGCTTCTCTTGAGGGGTGGATTTGTAAGACAGCTTGCCTCTGGACTTTATATTTACTTGCCGCTTGGCTGGAGGGTTATGCAAAGGATAATAAAGATCCTCAGGGAGGAGATGGAGGCAATAGGTGCACAGGAGATTACCTGTCCTGTGCTTCACCCTGCTGAGCTCTGGGAGGCCACTGGAAGATGGTTTGAGATTAAGGATGAGATGTTCAGGCTTAAGGACAGGGGCGGAAGAAATATGTGTCTTGGAATGACTCATGAGGAGGTGATGGCATGGCTTGCTTCGAAGGAGATAAGGTCTTATAGAGAGCTTCCTCAGATATGGTATCAGATTCAGACAAAGTTGAGGGATGAGGCAAGACCGAAGGCTGGTATAATGAGGACAAGGGAATTCATTATGAAAGATAGTTATAGTTTTGATGTGGATGAGGAGGGTCTGAACCTCAGTTATGAGACCCACAGAAAGGCCTACCACAGGATTTTTGAGAGGTGCGGTTTAAAATTTTATGAGGTTGAGTCAGACCCTGGAATGATGGGAGGTGGTCAGTCCCATGAGTTTATGGCACCATCAGCAGCTGGAGAGGATGAGATTGTACTCTGCGACAGGTGTGGATACGCAGCAAATATAGAAGTGGCTGATTCTATGCCTCATGAGACCATAAAAGAGGAATCAAATTTTGAAGAGGTGCATACTCCTGATAAGAGGACAGTGGAGGAGGTTTCAGGATTTCTTGGTGTACCCAGGGAGGGATTCATTAAGACCCTTGCAATAATGGCCTCGGAGGGTATGGTCCTTGCACTCTTAAGGGGCGACCAGCAACTTCATGAAAAGAAGCTCCAGAAGATAATAGGTCCCTTCAGACAGGCCCTAAAAGAGGAGATAATAGAAAGGCTTGGTACCGAGCCCGGATTTATTGGACCCCATGGTCATAGCTTAAGGATAATTGCGGATCCCGTGCTTAAAGATGGTACTTATATAAGCGGTGCAAATAAAAAAGACTATCATGTAAAGGGGTTAAAGGCGGGTCTTCATTTTAAACCTGAATGGCACAGCATACATATAGCAAGACAGGGAGAGGGTTGCCCTAAATGTAATTCTCCCTTAAGGATTGAAAAGGCAATTGAGATAGGTAATATATTTAAACTTGGCACAAAGTACTCAATTCCTTTAAAGGCCTTTTATCTTGACAGCTCAGGGCAGCAGAGGCCGATTATTATGGGAAGTTATGGAATAGGCCCTGCAAGGATTATGGCTGCCGCTGTTGAACAGGGCAATGATGCAGATGGAATCATATGGCCAAAAAGCATTGCACCTTTTGACATAGAAATTCTTCCACTGAGTTCAAGCAATACAGTGATGGAAACTGCAAAAAAGATTTATAATTCTCTTATTGAAAAGGGATTTGATGTCCTTCTTGATGACAGAGATGAGAGACCTGGTGTAAAATTTAAAGACGCAGATTTAATAGGCATACCCTATCAGATAATAATTGGTGAAAGGGGTTTAAAGGAAGGCTACATTGAGCTCAAGGAAAGAAGGTCAAAGGCCATCACAAAGCTCTCCCCTGATAGCATCCATAGATACAGGTTCTAATACCATCAGATTTCTTATTGGTTTTCTCAGTAATAACAGAATAGAAAGGATCTATTCAGACAGGAAGATTACAAGGCTTGGAGAATCCATAAAAACCACTGGGATGATAAAAGAGTCAAGGATGAGGGAAAGCATTGATTGTCTCAAGGATTTTAAGGAAAAGGCAATAGAGTTTGGTGTGAATAAAATTTCTGCAGTGGGGACCTCTGCCATAAGGGAGGCCAGAAATTCCCGCCAATTTATTGCAATGGTAAAAGAGGAGACAGGTATTGATATCAGGGTTATCAGTGAAGAAGAAGAGGCCTTTCTTACCATAGAGGGTATAAGGTCTGGTTTTGAACTGCCTCAGGAATTTATTGCCTTTGATCTCGGTGGTGGAAGCACAGAGTTTATAATAGGAAGAGCTGGTTCTCTTGATATGTTATCTATTCCCATTGGTGTTCTTAAACTCTCTCATTTTATAGAAAACTATCCTCCCCCTCATGGGGTTATATCTGAGATGCGTTCTGAAATAAAGAGCTTTTTTTTATCATGCGGTCTTAAGAATTTATCTTTCTCTGTAAAGCCTCAGATATTAATAGGTACAGGAGGCACTGTTACCACACTTGCCAGTTTTGACCTCTCTCTTGATAAATATGAGCCACAAAGGATTCATGGCCATAGATTATCCCTGTCAGGGCTTAAGGATGTCCTGAAGAGGCTTTCAGGTCTTACACTACAGCAAATAAGGGAGCTTAAGGGGATTGAGAAGGGAAGGGAGGACATCATCCTTGCAGGCCTTCTTTCAGTAATAGAAATTATGGAATTATTTTCAAAGGAGACACTTATGGTTAGTGATTTTGGTATCTTAGAGGGTATAATAAAGTATGAGTCCAGGTTTTTTCAGTAACAGGTATTAATTAGAGTTAAAGGGATGGGTATTACAATTAATAGCATACTTGAGTTAATAAGCATACCGGTTGTGGTAGTAAGGCATGACCTTACTGTAATAGATTTTAACAGGGCCTTTATGCTTATATCAGGTACAGGTAAGACCTCTTCGGGTATGGATGTGAGGGATATAGGGCTATTCAGGGACATAAGGTTCGAGCTTACAGAGGTACTTTTACATGAAGGCAAGGCAAAGGGAATGTATGTATATCATGGAGATTCTGTTTTTGAATTGCGGATTGATAAAAACAGGGCACATGAGATTTATGGTGAGAAGGTTTATATTATATATCTCATTGATGTAACAAGATTTATAAATGCTGAAAAGGAGCTCCTCAGAAAAAACAGGGAGCTTATGATTGCAAATTCCATATCAAATATATTTATATCATCTTCCGAGACAGATGAGCTTTATGGACAT
This sequence comes from Thermodesulfovibrionales bacterium, assembly GCA_041082235.1. Lineage (GTDB taxonomy): Bacteria > Nitrospirota > Thermodesulfovibrionia > Thermodesulfovibrionales > CALJEL01 > CALJEL01. Next base: position 16,148 of record JBDOIG010000013.1, read on the forward strand.
ATCCTTGAAAAATGTATGCTCGTAGGAGATTTTGGCCTTGGCGCTGTTGTCATACCTTCAGATAGAAAAGGAGACCTGATGGTTAAGGCTTATAGAGGCTTTTCTCTTGCCTTTCAGCGGGCTGTCCAGACCGGTCATTTGACTGATTTCATAATATCAGCAGAACCGCCAATGCGTGTTTTTGAAAGTGAAGAGATTGAAAAAAAGGATGTCTTTATAAAGGAAGGAATATTATTTCTTGTGGTAGTTCCTCTTATCAGTAGCGGGACCGTACTCGGCTATCTCCTCCTTGGCAACAGGAAAGAAAGGGTCTTTGACCTTGAGCTTGCATCTATCATATCTCTTATAGCTAATAATGTATCGCTTGTTTTTGATAAGATAAGACTTTTCAAAGAGATGGAAAGGCTATCCATTACCGATGCCCTTACAGGGCTCTTTAACAGGAGATATTTTTACGAAGCCCTTGAAAAGGAGATAGAGAGAGTAAAGAGATATAAGGCAACCTTTTCCATTGTTCTTATAGACATAGATGACTTCAAAAAGGTCAACGATGAATATGGTCATCTTGCTGGTGACAGGGTTCTGCAGGTCCTTGCGGATATACTGAGAAAGGCACTAAGAAAGGTTGATATAATTGCCAGATATGGTGGAGAGGAATTTATACTCCTTTTACCAAACACTCAAAAGGAAGAGGCAGGCATGATAGCAAACAGGATAAGGGAGGAGGTCTCAAAGACTGTGTTTGAATGTAATTCAGATAAAGGAATAGAGGTGATCTGTCCTGTTACCATAAGCGGTGGTATCACCACATGCCCTGATGATTTTATTGATGCTGACAGACTCCTCAGTGCTGCTGATAAGGCAATGTATGAAGCAAAGTCACTTGGTAAAAACAGGATTATACTCTTTCATAAGGAGCCAACTATATTTGAAACAGAAGGAAGAAAATAAGTATATAATGGAGGTTTTATGAGGCAAGTCTTTTCAAGACCGCACAGTCTTAAAGAAGTTCCTTTCAGATACTGTCCGGGTTGTGGTCACAGTATTGCCCACAGGCTTGTTGCTGAATGCATTGATAAGCTTCAGATAAGGGAAAAGGTGATAGGGATAGCACCTGTTGGATGTGCTGTCTTTGCCTATGATTATTTTGATTTTGATGTTGTAGAGGCAGCCCATGGAAGACCTCCTGCAGTGGCTACGGGTCTAAAAAGGGTAATGCCTGACAGGATAATATTCTCCTATCAGGGAGATGGTGACCTTGCCTCAATTGGTATGGCTGAGATTATTCATGCTGCTGCAAGAGGAGAGAATATCACTGTTATTTTTATTAATAATGCGACTTACGGGATGACAGGTGGCCAGATGGCACCCACAACCCTTATTGGCCAGAGGACCTCAACAACACCTCATGGCAGGGATAAACTGAGACATGGCTATCCCATTAGGGTTTCAGAAATCCTTGCAACTCTTGATGGCACGAGATTTGTTGCAAGGGGGAGCCTTGATTCAGTAGGAGATATAAAGAAGACAAAGGACTACATAATGACAGCCTTTCGTAATCAGATAGATGATAAAGGGTTCAGTTTTGTTGAGGTCCTTTCACCCTGTCCAACAGACTGGGGCATGAGCCCTTCTGATGCAAAGAAGTGGGTGAAGGAGGAGATGAAAAACTACTTCAAGACAGGTGTATTGAAGACCTGAAGATCATTTATAATGAGGTGATAATATGAAAGAATACAAAAGATGGTTCGTGGATGAAAAAGACCTGATTGGTCTTGATACCATCAGGGCAAGGGATATTATAATTAAATGCTTTTTTGAGGCTCAGAAGGAGACCTTTGCAAGGGTAAAGGAATCCCTTGGAAGGAAAGTAAGTGATGATGAGATACTTGAAAGTGTAACGAATGCAGTAAAACTTGTCTTTAAAGAGGTTAATGGATCCTTTGAACACCCATCAAAGCAGGACCTTTTAAATGTGGTGGAACGCCTTGCAAGCAAAGCAGCCTCATGGGGAACTCCGCAGGATATAATAGAGCATCATAAGAGTCAAATTGAAAAGGTTTTAAGGGCCCTGAGATGATGGAAAGGGGAATCATAATAGCTGGTTTTGGAGGTCAGGGCATACTTTTCCTTGGTAAGACCATTGCCCATTCAGCAATGCTTTCAGGCAAAGAGGTTACATGGTTTCCATCCTATGGAGCAGAGATGAGGGGCGGGACAGCAAATTGTACGGTCATTATTTCAGATGAACTTATAGGTTCGCCTGTGGCAGGTAATGTAGATATCCTCATTGTCTTTAATGAGGCATCGTTAAAAAAGTTCTCACATAGATTGAAAAAGGATGGGCTGCTTTTTTATGATTCCTCTGTAATAACGGAGACTGTAAATTCAGGGATCGCTATACCTGCCACCCAGATAGCTGCAGAGGATGGAAATCCACGGGGTGCAAATATGGTCATGTTTGGTGCCTTTATAGCAAAGGCAGGTATCCTCACGGAAGATGATGTTTATAAAACCCTTGAGGAGACAATCCCATCATCAAGAAGTAAGCTTGTGGAGATAAATAAGAGACTTATCAGGAGAGGTATTGAATACATTGAAAATAAGAAAACCTACAGTAAGTGATGTAAGACAGATGCACAGGGTTATTAATGAATTTGCCAGAAGAGAGGAGATGCTTCCTCGCTCACTTAATGAATTATATGAAAACATAAGGGATTTTTATATACTGGACAATAAAGGAGACATCATTGGGCTCTGTGCCCTTCATGTCCTGTGGGAAGACCTTGCTGAGATAAGGTCTCTTGCAGTAAAGAAAGAATTTCAGAAAAAGGGTATAGGAAGAAAGCTACTTAAGAGATGTCTTGAGGAGGCAAAGAGGCTTGGTATAAAGAAGGTCTTTGCCCTCACATATCATCCAGAATTTTTTGTTAAAAGCGGATTCAGAAAGGCTGAGAAGACTGAATTACCCCAGAAGATTTGGGGTGATTGCCTTAAGTGTCCTAAATTTCCTGAGTGTGATGAAGATGCAGTGATTATAGATTTAGATAATAAAGAAAAATGATTTATTGATTAAATTTTTTAATTTGACCAGAGCCTCTTATATATAGTAGCTTTGTATGTTTCAAAAAATCTTCGGCTGAGCCTTAGCCAGCTTATAAAAATATAAAAAGGAGGAGTGTCATGAGTGAACTGCCAAAAACACCCTTGCTTGATGAACTTGAGAAGGGTCCATGGCCCAGCTTTGTAACAGAGATCAAGAAGGCAGCAAAGAAGAATGCAATGGCAAAAGATGAGCTTGCCCAGCTTGAAAAGTCTTACAGGGATAAGCGTGGTTACTGGAAGCATGGTGGAATAGTTGGCGTAAGAGGTTATGGTGCTGGAGTTATAGGTAGATATTCATCCCTTCCTGATCAGTTCCCAAATGTTGCCAATTTCCATACTGTCAGAATTAATTCCATAGCTGGTTTCTTCTACACATCTGATGCAATAAAGATGATGTGCGATATCTGGGATAAATATGGAAGCGGACTTACAAATTTCCATGGTTCTACCGGGGATGCAGTGCTTCTCGGGACAACCACAGAGAATCTTGAGCCAATATTCGCTGAGTTTTCATCCCGTGGCTGGGACCTTGGCGGTTCCGGTTCAGCAATGAGGACACCGAGTTGCTGCGTTGGACCTGCAAGATGTGAGTGGGCTCATATTGATACCCTTGATATTACTTATAGCATTACCCAGGAGTTCCAGGATGAACTCCACAGACCTGCATTCCCTTATAAATATAAATTCAAGACCGCAGGTTGTGCTGTTGACTGTATAGCCTCCATAGCAAGGGCAGATTGTTCAATTATAGGAACATGGAGAGGTAAGATTGCTATTGACCAGGACGCAGTTAAGTGGTATGAAAAGAATGGAATGAATATCCAGCAGGAGATAGTTGGCAGATGCCCTACAAAGTGCATGAGCTATGATGGGAAGACCCTTAAGATTAATGATGAGGATTGCTCAAGGTGTATGCATTGCATTGCAAAGATGACAAAGGCACTCAAGCCAACTGGTGAGAAGGGTGCAACCATCCTCATTGGAAGTAAGGCACCCTTTGTCATTGGTGCAACACTTTCATGGGTAATAATACCTTTCATGAAGATGGAGCCACCTTATACAGAGCTTAAGGAGTTCACAAGAAAGGTATGGGAGTACTGGGATGAGTATGGAAAGAACAGGGAGAGGATTGGTGAGCTTATCATAAGGCGTGGAATGAGAGACTTCCTTGAGTATGTAGGTATCCAGCCTGATCCAAGGATGGTCAAGGAGCCAAGAAGAGATCCATTCTTCTTCTGGAAGGCAGAAGAGCTTGTTCCAAATTCAAAGCTTTAAAAAAATTAAATAAAAGGAGGAAAATTATGGCAGCACCACAGAGAAGAACAGACATAGGACCACCTCATTATAAGGATTTCTTACCACCGGTTATACAGAAGAACTATGGAAACTGGAAGTACCATGAGGTACTTGAGCCGGGAGTAATGGTTCATGTCTCCAATAGTGGAGATAAGATCTGGTCTGTAAGGGTTGCCTCACCAAGGCTTTTGAGCACAGATACACTCAGAGATGTTGCAGACATAGCAGCAAAGTATTGCGGAGGGTATTTAAGGTTTACCACAAGGAACAATATAGAGTTTCTTGTTTCTGATGAAAAAAACCTCAATCCCCTTAAAGAAGAACTCAAGAAAAAGGGCTATATGATGGGTGGAATAGGTCCGAGGGTATCAAATATAGTCCATACACAGGGATGGATACACTGCCACTCTGCGGCATCCGATGCATCCGGTCTTGTTAAGGTCTTAATGGATGAATTTGCAGAATACTTTACGAATAAGGAACTCCCCAATAAGGTCAGGCTTGCTGTTGCCTGCTGCACTAATATGTGTGGTGCAGTCCACTGCTCTGATATAGCAATTGTGGCAGTGCATAGAAAGGTCCCCCATATTGACCATGAGAAAGTTTCCAACATGTGTGAGGTCCCTTCCACCATTGCTGCCTGTCCCACAGGTGCAATAAGCCCTGATCCAGCAAAGAAGAGTGTTAAGGTCAAAGAGGACAAATGTATGTATTGCGGAAACTGCTTTACAGTCTGTCCTCCAATGGAGATACATGACCCTGAGTATGATGGAGTTGCTATTGTGGCTGGAGGTAAGGTTGGGAATCTCAGGACACCTCCGAAATTCTCAAAGCTTGTTGTTCCCTTTATAAAGAATAATCCGCCAAGATGGCCAGAGGTGGTCAGTGCAGTGAAAAAGATTCTCAGTGCCTATGAAAAGGGTGCAATGAAACATGAGCGTGTTGGCGAGTGGATAGAGAGGATTGGATGGGAGAAGTTCTTCAAGGTAACAGGACTGCCATTCACCCATCAGCACATTGATGACTTCCTAATAGCAAGGGAGACATTCAGGACCACAGCAGCATTTAAGTGGTAATTTAAAAAAGGGTTAAGGTTAAGGTTGAGAAAATGATTCTTGACCTTGACCTTAACCTGTATTCTACATTCTAATAATTAAGGAGGATCGGGATGGATAAGGCAGAATTAAAAGAAAAGATTTACAGTCTTGTAGAACAGTCCATGGGAAAAAAGAAGCTCAAACAGTCAGAGATAGAGAAGAAGATTTCTGAAGAGACAGGGGTAACAAGACAGGATGTAAAGGCTGCACTTAGAGAATTGATAGACGAAGGGAAACTTATATATACCTACTTTGGTGGAAGCTTTGTAGAGATACCACCAAAGCAATAATTTATTAATTTAAACTGAATAAAGTCTGTATCTACAGAAGGCAGTTTGCCATTATGGTAATCTGCCTTTTTATTGTTAAGATTTTTATCTTTATGTTATAATTATTTTGCAAAATTGGCCAGCCTGAATGGGGCGTAGGCAAACGGGCAAGCCAGGAGACTTTGGATCTCCCATCTGGAGGTTCGAATCCTCCCGCCCCAGTAATGAAAAACAGGATAAAGGTTAAAGGAAGGAATTATGCCAGAAGGAATAAAAATAATAACAGGTAATGCTCACAGAAAACTTGCAGAAGAGGTTGCCTCTTATCTGGGGATACCTCTTTGTGATGCTACTGTTACGACATTCAGTGATGGCGAGATAATGGTTCAGATTAATGAGAATGTTCGGGGTACAGATGTCTTTGTTATCCAACCCACCTGCGCTCCTGTGAACCATAATATTATGGAACTTCTCCTAATAATGGATGCCCTGAGGAGGGCCTCTGCAAGAAGGATAACAGCAGTTATACCCTATTATGGATATGCCAGACAGGACAGGAAGGTCCAGCCAAGGGTTCCTATATCATCAAGGCTTGTTGCTGACCTCATAACAGTTGCAGGTGCAAACAGGGTACTTACCATGGACCTTCATGCAGGTCAGATACAGGGTTTTTTTGATATACCTGTTGATCATCTTTATGCAATGCCTGTACTGCTTGATTATATAAAGTCACATTATGACAGTGAAAGGCTTGTTATAGTCTCACCTGATGCAGGTGGCGTGGAAAGGGCGAGGACATTTGCAAGAAAGCTTGGTTCATCACTTGCCATTATTGATAAAAGAAGAGAAAGGGCAAATGTAGCACAGGTTATGCATGTGATCGGTGATGTAACGGGTAAGGATACCCTGATCCTTGATGATATAATTGACACAGGAGGCACAACCACACTGGCTGCACAGGCCCTTATAGAGCATGGCGCAAGGTCAGTAAATGCAGCCTGCACACATGCAGTGCTTTCAGGTCCTGCACTTGAGAGATTGAATAATTCTCCTATCAAAGAGGTGATAGTAACAAATACTATTCCTCTTGATAGCAAACAGAATACCTGCAATAAGTTAAAGGTCCTGAGTATAGGCTCATTACTTGCAGAGGCAATAAAGAGAATTCATGAAGAGACATCAATAAGTTCACTTTTTGTATAAAGGTGCTTCAGCACTCATGAAAAAGTAATAAAGATTTTTAGGAGGAAAAGATGGAAAGGGTTTCTATAACTGCATACAAAAGGGAGGCGACTGGCAAGGGCGTTGCTCGTTCTCTCAGGAGGAACGGTGAATTGCCTGCTGTTATATACAGGGCTGGGAAGTCTGAAGCTATAAGGATTCCACAGGTAGAATTTGTAAAACTCCTTAAGAAAACAAAAGGTGAGAATATCCTTATAAATCTTCAATTCCCTGAAGGTAACAGGCTTGCTGTTATAAAGGACTATCAGTTTGATCCCGTAACAGGAGAGCTTTTGCACACAGATTTTCAGGAGGTCCTCTTAACAGAGACCGTAAGGGTTACAGTAAAGGTTATTACAACGGGTATACCGAAGGGTGTGAAGGAACAGGGTGGGATCCTTCAGCATACCCTCAGAGAACTTGAGATAGAGGCACTTCCTGATAAGATCCCAGGACACATTGAGGTAGATGTATCAGACCTTGCAGTTGGTCAATCAATCCATGTATCTGACCTCAAGCTTGAGGAGGGAATAAAAATACTCACGGACAGGGAAGAGGCAATAGCCACTGTTACAGTACCTGTTGTGGAAGAGGTTGCGCCTGCAGCTGCACCTGCACCAGAAGTAACAGAACCTGAGGTAATAAAGAAGGGCAAGAAGGAAGAGACTGAGGAGACTGAGGAGAAACAAGAGAAAGAAGAGGGCAAGAAGTAATTGTGGCTCCTTGCAGGCCTTGGAAATCCAGGTAAAAAGTATGAATTCACAAGACATAATGTTGGCTTTATGTTCATTGACAGACTCTGCAGGCTCTGGAATGTGAGGCTTAAGGATTTCGGGACTTACATGATGAATAAGGTATTTGTTGATGGGATGGACATAATACTTATGAAACCCCTGACATACATGAACAGGAGTGGAGAGGCAATCCAAACCCTATGCACGAAGATGGGTATACCTCCAGAGAATGTTATAGTAATTCATGATGACCTTGATATGGAGCCTGGTAAGATAAGGGTTCGGAAAAGAGGTTCATCAGGTGGTCATAAGGGTGTGCAATCCATTATAGAGGTAATTGGTGAGGGCTTTATAAGGATAAAGATTGGAATTGGCAGGTCAAAGGAGATTCCTCCTGAAAAATATGTTCTTCAGGGGTTCAGCGATGATGAAATGAAGATTATAGGTGAGGCCCTTGACAGGGCAATACAGAGACTTCTGGAGACGGTTCGAACGGAATCTAAAACTCCGGAATCTAACTAAAAAAAGATAAAAAATTATGCCAATAGATAATCCAGAGCTTTCAAGAAAGAAATCAGAGGCTTCAGAGGAGCTTTCTCTTGAGACCTATCGGCATAGCACTGCCCATATAATGGCCCATGCTGTAAAAAGATTATTTCCCGAAGCAAAACTTGCCATTGGCCCTGCCATAGAGAATGGGTTTTATTATGACTTTGATATAGAAAGACCTCTCACTCCAGAGGACCTTAAAAATATAGAAGATGAGATGAAGAAGATAATCAGAGAGGACAGACCCTTTGTAAAGAAGGTACTCGGCAAGCAGGAAGCACTTGAACTTTTTAAAAGGCTCAATGAACCTTATAAGATTGAACTTATTAATGAAATACCCGATGATGAGGTAACAGTTTATGAGGAAGGAGATTTTATTGATCTCTGTAGAGGGCCCCATGTGTCAAGGGCTGGGAAGATAAAGTTTTTCAAACTGTTGAGTATTGCTGGTGCCTACTGGAAAGGTGATGAGAGAAACAAGATGCTTCAGAGGATTTATGGTACGGCCTTTTTTGAGGAAATCAAACTAAAAGAATATCTTACCTTTCTTGAAGAGGTTAAAAAAAGAGACCACAGAAAACTCGGAAAGGAGCTTGATCTTTTTAGTATAAATGATGATATAGGTTCAGGACTGGTACTATGGCATCCCAATGGTGCTATTGTAAGAAAGATTATAGAGGACTTCTGGAGAGATGAACATCTCAAGGCTGATTATAAACTCCTCTATACACCGCACATAGCAAGGCTTGACTTATGGAAAAGGAGTGGTCATCTTGATTATTACAGAGAAAATATGTATTCTCCCATGGAGATAGAGGGTGTGCTTTATGAGCTGAAACCGATGAACTGTCCTTTCCACATCAGCATTTATAAAAGTCAGCTCAGGAGTTACAGGGAGATGCCAATAAGATTTGCAGAACTTGGCACGGTCTATAGATATGAAAGGTCAGGTGTACTTCATGGACTTCTGAGGGTGAGGGGATTCACCCAGGATGATGCCCATATATTTTGCCGAGAAGACCAGATAGAAGAAGAGGTCCTTCATGTCCTTGACTTCACCCTTTATATCTTGAGAACCTTTGGTTTCAATGAGTATGATATATATCTTTCTACCAGACCTGAAAAGTATGTTGGAACCCCTGAAAACTGGGAGCGCTCAACAAATGCCCTTAAAAGGGCACTTGAGATAAAGGGCCTGCAATATTCCGTAGACCCTGGTGAAGGTGTATTTTATGGCCCGAAGATAGATATAAAGGTAAAGGACTGTCTTGGAAGGCCCTGGCAGTGCAGCACCATACAGGTTGATTTCAATAACCCTGAAAGATTTGATGTCACCTATCGTGGTAGTGATGGAAAGGAACACAGACCTATAATGATTCACAGGGCCTTGATGGGTTCACTTGAGAGATTCTTTGGTATACTTATTGAGCATTATGCAGGTGCCTTTCCACTGTGGCTTGCACCGATACAGGTGGCTGTGCTTCCCATAAGTGAAAGGCATAATGAGCCTGCAGCAAAATTCTACAGGTTTCTTAAAGAGAATGGGATTCGTTCTGAATTGAGGTCTGAAAATGAAAAAATAGGCCATAAAATCAGGGAGATGACTTTAAAGAAAGTGCCTTATATGGTTATAATAGGTGATAAAGAGATTTCTGAAAATAGTTACACTGTTAGAAAGAGAAATGGAGAAAACATTGGACCCTTTGAGGCAGATGCCTTTCTGGCATTTCTCAAAGAGGAAATTAAATTAAGGAGGTGACATTCATAGAAAAGGAAGTCAGAGTAAATGAGGGAATAAGAAGAAGTGAGGTGAGGCTTATTGATGTTGATGGCAGTCAGGTGGGTGTGGTTTCGATAAAGGAGGCGCTTGCCCTTGCCAGGGAAAGAGGTCTTGATCTTGTTGAAGTTGCTCCAAATGCCAATCCCCCTGTCTGCAGGATTATGGATTATGGAAAATACAGATACCAGATGCAGAAGAAGTCTCACCAGAAAAAGACAGCTGATGTTAAAGAGATAAAACTGAGACCGAGGATAGATGACCATGACCTTCAATTGAAAGCTAAAAATATAAGGAGATTCCTTGATGATGGTAACAAGGCAAAGATTACCATGATGCTCAGAGGAAGAGAGGCAACCAGGCCTGACCTCGGGATGAAGGTTTTTGAGCGACTTATTGGGATGATAGAGGGCAAATTTGCCATTGAGAAGAAACCAACCCTTGAAGGCAGTAATATAACAATGGTTGTAGCACCAGGGAAGTAGAATGAGTGATTATTTTACTAAGTCGGATGCTGAGGAGTTTAAAGAAGAACTGAAAAGATACCTTGGTATCCTTGCTGAGGATTTTCAGCATAAAATGAATTTTGTCATAGATGCTCAGGAAGATATTAAACGCCTTATCAGGACTACAAATGAAGAGACAAAGAAAGAGCTTAGGACAGAATTCAGGGGTGCGTTAAAAGAGACGGAGGACAAACTCAGGACAGAGTTTAGGAGTGGGTTAAAGGAGACAGAGGACAAACTCAGGACAGAGTTCAGGGGTGCGCTGAAGGAGACAGAGGACAAGCTTAGGTCAGAATTCAGAGGTACATTAAAGGAGACAGAAGATAAACTGAGTTTAGAATTCAGGAATGGGTTGAAGGAGACAGAGGATAAACTGAGGTCAGAATTCAGGACGGGCTTAACTAATGTTGAAAAAGACATGGAGTATCTTAAGAAGGAGGTTTCTGAAATAAAGGCAGAGGTTATTTCTCACAGGGATAGCACAGAGGTTAAGCAGATAAAGAAGAAAAAGCGAACATAAAGGAGGAGGTCAGGATGCCAAAACTCAAGACACATAGTGGTGCAAAAAAAAGATTCAAGGTTACAGGAACAGGCAAGATAATGAGGAGGAAGGCAAATAAGAGCCATCTCCTTACTGGTAAGCCTTCAAAAAGGACAAGGAGGTTGAGGGAGTCTGCTATTGTTTCAGATAGCGATTACAAAAACCTCAATAGACTCTTACCATATTCATTTTGAGAGGCTAAAGTCTCTCAAAAAAATGAGAGGAATTTTATTGTTATTAAAATAAAAAATAATTTGAGGGACAAAGTCCCTCAAAAGGAGGACTGAAAGATGCCGAGGGCAAAAGGTGGTTTTAAGACAAGGAGAAGACATAAAAAAGTCCTTGAACTTGCAAAGGGCTATTATGGTGCGAGGAGCCGTTCATACAAGGTAGCAGCAGGTGCTGTTGAGAAGGCCCTTCAGTATGCCTACCGTGACAGGAGGGCAAAGAAGCGTGAGATGCGAAGTCTCTGGATAGTGAGGATAAATGCTGCAGCAAGGGCACTTGGAATAACCTATGGTAAGCTCATGGAAGGACTCAGAAAGGCAAGGATTGAGCTTAACAGGAAGGTCCTTGCAGATATGGCCCTTAATGATCCTAAGGCCTTTGAAAAGGTAGTTGATACAGCAAAATCTGCCCTGAGCGCCTGAAAAGATCTTCTTTTTTAATCCATGGAAAATCCAGAGAAACTGAAGGAAAATTTTGATCAAGAATTGAAGGCCCTTTCTCAAAGAGAGGGCCTTTCAGTATTGAAGGCCCGTTATCTTGGTAAGAAAGGCATTATTGCTGAGGCAATAAAGGCACTCCAGTCCCTTCCAAAGGAAGAAAGGCCTCTCAGGGGCAAGGTCCTTAATGAGCTCAAGGAGTATATTGAAAAAAGGCTTGCCGAGAAGGAAAAAGAGCTCACAGAGATAGAATATCTCAAAAAACTCTCTTCAGAGAGGATAGATATAACACTTCCTGGAAGACTCCACAGATTTGGCAGTGAACATCCCCTTGCAAAGACCCTTAAGGAGATTATAGATATCTTTTCCTCCATGGGCTTTTCTGTGGAAGAGGGGCCTGAGGTTGAGCTCGACCATTACAATTTTGAGGCACTCAATATCCCAAGGGACCATCCTGCCAGGGACATGCAGGATACCTTTTATATTACGGATGAGATACTCCTGAGAACACATACATCACCTGTGCAGGTCAGGGTCATGGAAAAGAAAAAACCACCCCTCAGGATGATAGCACCTGGTAAGGTCTATCGCTGTGATGCAGATGTTACCCACAGCCCCATGTTCCATCAGGTTGAAGGTCTGATGGTAGGAGAGGATGTCTCAATGGCAAATCTGAAGGCTGTTCTTGTGGCATTCCTTAGAGAGCTATTCGGTCCAGAGACACCTGTAAGGTTCAGGCCAAGTTATTTCCCCTTTACAGAGCCATCTGCAGAGGTTGATATTGGATGCCTTTTGTGTGGTCAGAGAGGCTGTAGAGTTTGCAAGAACTCGGGCTGGCTCGAGATACTTGGAGCAGGAATGGTTCATCCAAAGGTCTTTGAGGCTGTTGGATATGACACGGAGAGATATACAGGATTTGCCTTCGGTCTCGGTGTTGAGAGGATAGCAATGCTTCGTTACAGGATAGATGATATAAGGCTTTTCTATGAAAACAATCTCATGTTCCTGGAGCAGTTCTGATGAGGGTGACCTCTGGCTGGATAAAGGAGTTTGTAAACTGTGAGGCATCTCCATCAGAGATCGCCTCAGGTCTCACCATGCTCGGCCTTGAGGTTGAAGCCATTGAGGAGGCTGATGGAGAGATTGTTTTTGATATCAGCATTACACCAAACAGACCTGATTGCCTCTCAGTAGCAGGCATATCAAGGGAAATAGCCATTGGCTTCAGAAAGGAATTCAGAGAGCCTCAATTGAAAAGGCCTCTGGCCGCAAAGTCTAATGGTAAATTCAGGATAATCATAGATGATCCAGTGCTCTGTCCGAGATACACAGCCAGGATAATAAGAAATGTAAAGATAGGTGATTCTCCAGGATGGTTGAAAAGGAGACTTGAGCAGAGCGGCTTGAGGTCTATAAACAATATTGTTGATATAACTAATTATATGATGCTTGGCTATGGCCATCCACTCCATGCCTTTGACCTTGATACATTAAGAGGAGGTCTAATAAGGGTAGCTCAGGCTGGTAAAGGTCAAAGGATAAAGACCCTTGATGGACTGGAAAGAGAGCTTCCAGAGGATACATTACTCATCTGGGATGCAGAGAGACCAGTTGCAATTGCTGGCATAATGGGTGGTGAGGAGACAGAGGTAAGGCCTGACACAAAGAACATCTTGCTTGAGGCTGCCTATTTTGCTCCCTCATCAATAAGAAGAAGCTCAAAGAGACTTGGCCTGAGGACAGAGGCTTCCTATAGGTTTGAAAGAGGTACAGATATTGAGGGGCTTCTTTTCTGCACAGACAGGGCGGTAGAACTTATTCTTGAGATTGCTGGAGGTGAGCTTACTGATGTCCTTGATGAGTATCCCCTTAAGTTCAGGCCTGCTGAGATAAGGCTGAGACAGGAAAGGATTAAAAAAGTCATAGGGCATGATATCCCTTCAGATGAGGTAGAGGATATACTCAAGCTCCTTGGTTTTGAGATAAGAAAAGAGGGTGAAACATTCCTTGTGAGGACACTTTCAAGAAGGCCTGACATAAATACAGAGTTTGACCTTATAGAGGAGATAGCCAGGGTAAGGGGATACGACAGGATTCCCTCCATTATGCCTGAGGAGAGATTATCCATTACAGTGAATAAAAAACTAAGGGATATTGACTTGATAAAGGCAGCCTTCAGGGCAAGGGGTTATTCAGAGGCAATAAACCTGAGCTTTATGGATATAGATGACCTTAAGAAACTCATGATTGATGAAAGAGATGAAAGATTCAGGGCTATTGAACTTAGAAACCCTCTCAGAAAAGAGGAGTCCTTTTTAAGGACCAATATAACCCTCTCTCTTCTTAATAACCTGAGGACAAATATAAGATATGGCATAAAGGAGGTCTCTCTTTTTGAGATAGCAAGGGTATTCTTTAAGAAGGATAATGAACTCCCTGATGAAAGGCTTCACCTCGGAGCCCTCTACTGGCAGAGTCAGAGACCTGTCCTATGGAAGGACAATATTAATCCCTATTATGTCCTCAGGGAGGTGATAGATGGTATTTTCAATGAATTCAGGATTAATTTTAATTTAAAACCCTCCACAGAGCCTTTTCTCCATCCTGGTCAGTCAGCAGACATATTTATAAATCATACAAAGATTGGTTTTCTCGGTATTCTTTCTCCAAATATGGCTGATTCCCTTGACCTGAAAACAGATTCTCCTGTTGCCCTGCTTGAGATAGACCTTGATAAGCTTTTCAGCCATAAAGGTCCTGAGCCTGTATTCAGGCCAATACCAGTCTATCCCTATATTGAAAGGGATCTGGCCCTGATTGTGGATAATGAGATATCAGCCCAGACACTAAAGGATTTAATTATTGCATATCCATCTGAGCTTGTTGAGGAAGTTGCTGTCTTTGACTATTTCAGGGGTGGTAACATCCCTGAAGGAAAAAAGAGTATTGGTTTAAGAATCCGCTACAGGTCAAAGGACAGGACCCTTACAGAAGAAGAGGTAGAGCAGCTGCATGGAAAGATAGTAACCCTTCTTGTAGAAAAGACTGGCGGGACTATTCGTTCTTAAGCTATAGAGCGCCTTAACTTTCTAACCTGCTACCTTGTAACCAGCCTTTGTTACAGCCTCTATAAGCTCTTCCTTCTTACATTCACAGCTCACCTTTGCCCTTCCTATCTCAACCTCTGCGGATTTTACACCCTTTACTGATTCAAGTGCCTTTTTAACCCTCATGACACAGTGCTGACAGCTCATACCTTCAATCTTCAGTTCAAACTCAGACATGAAGAGCCTCCCTTTTATAAAATTTTATAAAAATCAGTTTCTGCTTAATTGTGCTTATACAATACCAGATTCAAATGACCACAATCAATCATTCCACAACTATCCTTATAGAGTCTGCCCTGTTAAGGGGTGTTATTGCGGTAATTCTATATATGCCCTGTTCAGGAGACCAATAGGTTTCATAGGGTGGACCTGTGCGAATATAGAACTCACCATTTATGAACCAGTCAATGTATGGAAGGGATTCTTCAGATACTGCCTGTAATTTTATCCAGTTTTGTTCCTGATTATGCCTGTTTATAACAAACCTATCGCCATCAAGGGGATAAACAATCTGTACAGAGCCTTTATCTATTATTGCCTGGTTTGAGAGTATTTCCTGATTGCCTATCGTATATCTTTTTTTCTCTGGAATGTCTTCTTTCTTAATTGTCTTTTCTGTGGTTTGATTGATATTCCTGATCCTGATTGATACTGTTTTTGGTTGAACTGTTTCCCAAGGGTCACTTAGGGGAAAAAGCTTGGGGATTAATTTCTCTAATCCATTGAAATGATCTGTCACAAATATGGCTACCTTGCTTAATCCCCTTGATATAAGGTCTTGCAAAACCTCTGTCCAGAACCCTATATTCTCCTTTCCCTTCATAACCCTGTATCCCAAAATATGCCTGTATCCCTCTAAATCTATCCCTGTACAGACAAAGATACTTATAGAGGCCATCTTGCCTTAACTCAGTATGATAGGCATCAATGAATACTGGAAAGCTCTCCCCTTGGATGGGTCTGGTTTTAAAATAATCAAGCTTCTCTTGAATGAATTCTTCAAGGATATGTAATGCATCCTCTCAATAAGGGATACCAAGGTTCTGGCAGAGCTTTTCAATCTTGGCTTTTGAATATCCATTTACAAGACAGGCAAGTAAAAACTCCTCATAGTCTTTATTAAAGCGCTTCCACCTGGCAGGCAAAAGGGCAGGTCTAAAGGTATTTGATATTCTTACCCTGGGAATCCTTAGATGAAGCTGACCGAAGTTGGCTGTGAGTGTTCTTTTATAAGTGTCATTTGCATAGTCCTGAGGGTTCTTCTGGAGATAGAACTCCCTTTCCTTCTCAGGAGATAATTCAGGATACCCTCCAGAAGGATAGTAAGACTTGGGTATTGTCCTCTATGAAGGAACTCCTCCATAGAGGAAATAAAGTGTTTAAACTCTGTTTCTGGATCAAGCTTTCTTCCTTTCCTTGCCATTGCTTACCTCCTAAACTTTTTGGTTATAGTATAAATTTTTACACAATTTTCTGGTTAATCCCCCAGTTTTGGTCCTATCACTCTAAGAAATGGGCATTAAGGTTTTGGCAGAGATGGAAAAGGCAGCTTAAATGGCAGAGGCTTGAACCTTATAAGAGATTTGCCAAACTCATAGACAGACACATAGAGGGGATATTAGCTTGTTGCGAC
>JBDOIG010000046.1:0-2472 GCA_041082235.1 Thermodesulfovibrionales bacterium
CGAGATAAATAAGGTTTCCTGTATGGGATTCCTTCTTGCCGCCCATTGCTGGAGCATCATAAAGAAGTCCCGCTACGCCCATATCTGGGATGTTATCTCCATTGGTATCAATCATATACATGTTATCATTGGGATCTGTCTTGCTTATTGCACCTGCTATGAAGAGATTGAGGTTATCAAGCACCTTACCCATAACGAGTGCGCCGTACTGGTCAATGTCACCGAGGTTTGTCCTTACACCACTATCTGGCATATTGTCAAATATATCAAATGCCCTGTTCCACTGAATCTCTATGTGGAGATTGTCTGTGTCATAGGGAACAACATTAATGCCGAGCATATTTACATCCTTTGGTGTGTTGTCACCTGGAATGTCTTTCTTATATCCGCTATCATATCCCTTTCCATAGCAGAGCTTTGCATAGGCACCAGGAAGTGCCTCTATGTCAGGTGCAACACCAATGGTCATGCCATCAAAGGCATAATCAATAAGGAATCCAGGGACACCAGCAGAGCCAGTCTTTTCCACATTCTGCCTGAGGTTTGTTGGCACACCACCTGTAGAAGGTCTTCTACCCACTGAAAACCATACTGGCTGATCAGCAATATTTGACCATGTGGCATAGGCATAGTCAACTATGAGATTTGCACTCTGGGGCACATGTCCGATAGAGCCATCAAATACACCCATTGCCCTGTCTGCAAAGAACTGACCCTGAACAGGAGCCTCTGTCTCATGACCCCAGACCTTGTACATAAGGAGCCTTGCCTTTACAGTAACATCCTCAAGTGCCTTTGCCCTGAGATTAAGGCCAAAGCGGTTTGTAAGAAGGGAGCTGTTTTTAACATCGTGTTTGTCTACATTTTTAGCAAGAAAGTCAGTATTCACACCCGGCATAGGGAAATTCGGAACCGTAAAAGGAGATGTAACTGTAGGGTCATATTGCATATACTCATGCACAGTACCCTTCAATGAATCATACCTGAACCTGTAGTCACCACCAATCTCAAGCCAGTTCTCCTCTGCCAGTGCTAAGGCAGGCAGAACCAAAAGACTCAGAAGGACTATAAAACTTACTAACCTCATACCATCCTCCCCATTTAGGGATTTTAAGGCTGTAAAACAGCCTGAATAAAGTATATTAAGCACAGATAAAATTGTCAAGAAGTTTTTAAACTAATTAATTTATAAAAACCTTTGACGGGCTTTGCCCTTGAAAAGCTAAAGGAACAAAATTTTATTCAAACTTTTTAAAGGAGTAAACTCCTTTTCATAATGCCCCCCTCTTCTGCTGACCCTGCTCATAATATTACTACTTTTGCCCATTTTTCTGCAAAAATTGCTGGCGCTACTAACCTAAGTCAATCTCACGAACTTGCACCTCGTAGGTGCAGGTTTTAGGTAAAAGCCTTCAAGAGTACTTCAGCCTTCTATGTCTCGTCAGCTCTATCATTATCAAGGATACAGCTGCTGGTGTGACACCAGGAACCCTGCTAGCCTGACCAATGTTTGCAGGCCGCACCTCAAGGAGCTTTGAAAGGACCTCTTTTGAGAGCTTTAGCCTGGTGTAATCAAAATCAGGAGGTATTGCCATACCTTCAAGCCTTCTGAGTCTTTCTACAAGTTCAAGGTGTTTCTTGATGTATCCCTCATATTTGACCTCTATCTCCACTGCATCAGCAATTTCATCTGGAAGACTTGAGCCTTCTAATGCCATGATATCTCTGTACCTGATTTCAGGCCTTTTAAGGAGCTGCTCAAGGCTCTGTGCCTCAGAGATAGGTGCTGTGCCTTTTTCTATGAGCAGGTTATTTATCTCCTCTGGCTTTACCCTTTTTGACCTGAGCCTCTTTATCTCCTTTTCTATTGCCCTCTTCTTTTTAATAAATCTTTCATACTGCTCCTCTTTTACAAGACCTATCCTGTAACCCTTTTCAGTGAGTCTCATGTCAGCATTGTCATGCCTTAAAAGAAGCCTGTATTCTGCCCTTGATGTGAAGATTCTGTAGGGTTCCTGAGTTCCCTTTGTAACAAGGTCATCAATAAGAACACCTATATATGCCTCATCCCTTCCGAGAATAAGTGGTTCTTTCCCTTTTAATTTCAATGCTGCATTAATACCTGCTACAATTCCCTGACCTGCTGCCTCTTCATAACCAGAGGTGCCATTTATCTGTCCAGCAAGAAAGAGGTTTTCAATAAGCTTTGTCTCAAGGCTGTGCTTAAGCTGAGTTGGATAGACAAAGTCATATTCTATCGCATAGCCAGGTCTCATTATCTCTGCTTCCTCAAGGCCTTTGATAGACCTTACGAGCCTCAGCTGAACATCAAAGGGAAGGCTCGTGGATATACCATTTGCATAGTATTCCTTTGTCTCAAGGCCTTCTGGCTCAAGAAATACCTGGTGCCTTTCCTTGTCTGAAAACTTTACAACCTTATCTTCAATAGAGGGGCAATATCTTGGCCCTATT
>JBDOIG010000066.1:0-23723 GCA_041082235.1 Thermodesulfovibrionales bacterium
ACCGCCTCATGGAGGAATAGCCCTTGGACTTGACAGGCTCCTCATGTTGATGGCTGGTGCTAATTCTATAAGGGATGTGATAGCCTTTCCAAAGACTCAAAAGGGAGTATGTCTCATGAGCGGAGCACCCTCACCTGTTGAGCCAAAGCAGCTAAAGGAGCTTCATATAAAAACAGAGGCTTAAAAACTGTTGAATCAATAATTAAGAAATATCCTGTAAAGTGCATGGCAAAAATCCGAAATCTTCTGGTGCATTATTACATAAAGGTTGATGACAATCGTGTATATGACAAGCTTAAAGAGATGGATTGCTTTGGGAGGTTATTAAAAGAGAGGGGTTAAATGGCATGTCCGAACATATAGTGCTCTTTATTACAGCACCCGATGAGGAAACAGCAGCAAGAATAGCGAGGAGACTTGTTGAAGAAAAGCTTGCTGGATGTGTGAACCTTATTAAAAACATAAGGTCTATCTATTCCTGGCAGGGAGGTATCGAGGATGAGCCAGAAGTATTAATAATAGTGAAGACCAAGAAGGAGCTATTCAATAAAATAAAAGAGCTGGTAAAATCAATTCATCCTTACAGTGTTCCTGAGATAATAGCCATGCCCATTATTGCAGGCTCAGAGGATTATCTTAAATGGCTTGATGAGGTAACCATCCTTCCCCACAATACATAACAGGAATATTCCAGTGTTGTTGTGATGGAGAATGCCTCCTCAAGGCTCTTGCCCCTTGCAAAGCTTCCATGACCTTTTACAATTACTATCCTGAATTCTTTGAGCGCCTCAGCTATATCCTCAGGTGAGCCTTTAATAACAGGTATTTTGTTTCCTATCAGGATGGGTGCCTCTGTATCACCCGGGTTTATTTCATCAAGTATCAATGACAATATTACTGCGTGAGATGGATGGCTGTGAATCACTGCCATTGCATCTGTATTTTTATAAATAGCCTGATGCGTGGGAAGTTCACTTGAGGCATCTTTTAATTCTCCATTCAGAGGTGCAATGATGAGGTCATTTTTTTTCAGAAATCCCAGAGGTGCACCTCTTTTTTTGATTATTATTGAATTTCCCTGAAGGATGCTTATATTTCCTGCCTGATAGCTTATAAGACCTCGCTCCCAGAGAAGTGAGCCAAATCTCTGAAACTCCTTTAAAATAGAAAGAGGTATCTGTACTTTTTCACGACTTGACTTCTTCACCCGCCACCTCTTCAATCATTGCCTTTTTCACCTCTTCAGCAATTAACCTTTTTATGTCCTCAAGCCTTCCCTCTATAATAAAGCCTGCTGCATTTTTGTGGCCACCTCCGCCAAAGACCTCCGCTATCTTTGCAACATTTATGTCACCCTTTGAGCGGAGTGAGGCCTTCCATTTATCAGGGTCTGTCTGCCGTAGAAATACGGATACTTTCACATCCCTTATCATCCTCGGGAAATTTGAAAAATTTTCTGTATCTTCTGATGAAGTACCTGTTTTCTTAAAATCCTCCTCTGTTACATATGTGATCGCAATACCACTGTCAATCTCAAGGGTATTAAGGCATTTAATCAGGAGTCTGAATCTTCCTCTTGTCCAGCTATCATAAAGCGCCTCAGAAACCATCTCAGGCCTCACCCCTAAGGATAAAAGCTCGGCAGCTATCTGAAGGACCTCTGGTGTGGTATTACTGTATCTGAATGTGCCTGTATCAATAGCAATGGCTGTATAGAGATTTAAAGCTATCTCATAATCCATCTTTATATTAAGCGCCCTGATGAGATAATAAATCAATACACCTGTGGCAGGTGCACCAGGAACAATCCATTTTACTGTTGAACTCACCGGTGAGCTAACTGCCAGCCTTTCTGTTTCATGATGGTCTATGACAACAAGGGGAACCCCTTCTGGAACCTCTATGCCAGCCCTTTCCGGAGTATTACAGTCAAGCAGTACTATGGCATCAATAATCCCGATGCTATTTTTAATATCATTTAATAGGACCTTGAAATCACTATTTGAGAAACGCTGCCACCCGGGAAGAAATCTATAAAATTCAGGCACCCTGTCTCTATCAAAAAGGGTTATCTTCTTGCCAAGCCTCTCCAGGGCTATCCCGAGGGCAAGGGTTGAGCCAAGGGCATCTCCCTCAGGGTTGATATGGGTTACAAGAACAAGGTTTTTTGATCCTATCAGGAAATTAACAAGTTCTTCTGGAGGCTCCTTAACCTTTACTGCTGTCATCCTTATTTTCACCTTCTTTGATCTCTCTGATCAGCCTGTCAATCCTTGCACCGTACTCCGCTGATGTATCAAGGATAAAGTGAAATACAGGTATAAATTTCATCTTAACTTCCCTGGCTACTTCCTGGCGAATAAAGCCCTGGGCTGAGTTCAATATCTCAAGGGTTGTCTTTCTGTCTTCTTCTTTAAGTATACTGACATAAACTGCTGCTGTCTTAAGATCTTCCTTTACATCCACTCCTGTAACTGTTAAAAAACCGATACGGGGATCCTTTAATCTTTTCATTATTATATCAGCTATGACCTCTCTGAGAAGGTCTCCAACCCTCTTTGATCTCTTATATGGTAGCATCAGAATACCTCCATCTTTGAGTCAATGAGCTCAATCTCAGGATATTGTTCAATTATCTTTATTATCTCATCAAACTTTGTGCTTAATTCTGCCTCCTGCTGAGATATAAAGGCAACTCCCAATGTTGTCCTCTGCCAGAGATCATTTTCGGCTTCAGCAAGGGAAATATTCAATTTTTTGAGCCTGTCTTTTAAAGACCTTATAGAGACCCTCTTTTCCTTGAGGGAATTTGCATGGGGGATGTATAGCTCAAAGGTAAAAAAACCAACAAACATTTTTTGTAATGGATAATCCTTTGAGGGGCAAAGCCCCTCAAACTCCCTTTACGCATTACTGATCACGGAGCATGATCTTCCAGCTTTGCTGCTATCTTTTCAATAATATAATTTTCAAGGACATCTCCAACCTTTACATCATTGAAGTTTTCTATAAGGATACCGCATTCATATCCAGCCTGAACCTCTCGCACATCTTCCTTAAATCTCTTTAAGGAGGCTATTCTTCCTGTGTATACAACTATATTGTCCCTTATTACCCTTATACCGTCTGATGCCCTTGAGATCAGCCCGTCTACAACATAGCAACCTGCCACTGTACCGACCTTTGATATATGGAATAACTGCCTCACCTCCGCCCTTCCAAGGACCTTCTCCTTAAGTGTAGGAGCAAGCATACCTTCAAGTGCCTTCTTCACCTCTTCAACAGCATCATAGATAATGTTGTAAAGCCTTATATCAACACCCTCCCTCTCCGCAGTCTGGGCAGCCTTCATCTCAGGTCTTACATTGAATCCAATAATTATGGCACTGCTTGCAGCAGCAAGCAATACATCTGATTCATTAATTCCACCGACTGCTGCATGGATAACCTTAACCTTCACCTCTGGATGCGTTATTGCCTCCACCGCCTTCTTTATTGCCTCAACAGAGCCCTGGGTATCTGCCTTTATAATGATGTTGAGCTCTTTTAATTGACCCTCCTGTATCTGTGCATAAACTCCATCAAGGGAAAGCTTTGCCTTCCTGGCAAGCTCCTGAGCCCTCAGCTTCTGCTGTCTGAGGAGGGCTATCTGCCTTGCCTTTCTTTCATCATCCATCACCACGAAGGTATCCCCAGCCTGAGGTAATTCTGAGAAACCAATAATTTCTACAGGGGTGGATGGTCCTGCCTTATCAAGTTTTTTGCCTGTATCATCAATCAGGGCCCTTACCTTTCCATGGGTAGTACCTGAAATAAATACATCTCCAACCTTGAGTGTACCTGATTGAACAAGAACCGTAGCAACAGGACCACGGGTCCTGTCAAGTTTTGATTCAATTATTGTACCCCTTGCATGTCTTGAAGGATCAGCCTTCAGATCCATCACCTCTGCCTGAAGAAGTATCATCTCAAGGAGATTCTCTATACCGATCTTTTTCTTTGCAGAGACCTCAACAAATATATTCTGGCCACCCCATTCCTCCGGGATTATGTTATATTCAGCAAGTTCATTCTTTACCTTCGCTGGATTTGCTTCTGGTTTATCTATCTTATTTATTGCAACCACAATAGGAACATTTGCTGCCTTCGCATGGTTTATGGCCTCAATGGTCTGCGGCATCACCCCATCATCAGCAGCAACAACAAGAACCACTATATCTGTAACCTTTGCTCCCCTTGCCCTCAGTGTGGTGAATGCCTCATGGCCAGGCGTATCAAGAAACACTATGTCCTTTCCTTTAAGATTTACCTTATAGGCACCAATGTGCTGGGTAATACCTCCTGCCTCTTTTTCTGCAACCTTTGTCTGTCTTATTGCATCAAGTAAAGAGGTCTTTCCATGGTCAACATGTCCCATTATTGTCACAACAGGTGGTCTTGGCTGAAGTTTTGTCTCATCAACTGGTGACTCTTCAAGGGATGGCTCTTCTTCAACACCAACCACCTCTACCTTTATTCCAAACCCATCAGCCACAAGCTGTGCTGCATCCATATCAACAGGCTGATTTGCTGTTGCCATATAACCCAGTTCCATAAATTTTTTAATAACCTCTGGAAGCTTCACACCGATGAGCTCTGCAAATTCCTTGACAGAAATACCTTCTTGGAGTTTAATGGATTTTCTTCTTGGTGCTGTAACAGTGGACTGGGTAATCTCAACAGTCTCTATTTTTTGTTTTGGCTTTCCTGGTTCTGGCTTTCTTGGATATTTTAGGTCATGCCATTTCTTTGGCTCTATCTTTCTTACCGCCTGAAAGGCCCGCTGGATAGCCGGCTTTGTCTTGAGCTTCTCTATCCTTTCTGACTCAAGGTCTTTTCTGAATCTATCCGGAACCTTCAATTCCTCAATTTCGGGCTCTGGTATCTCTGCTACGGGCTTCATCAATTCTGGTGTCTCAATAGACTTCTCTGCCTCTGGTTGCGAGGTAACAGTCCTGTCAGGCTCAACCTTTTCCTCTACAGGGACTTTTACCTCTGCCATTGAGGATGGCTGAGCCTTTTCTTTAACAAGTGAAGTACCTGATGGAGCCACTGATAGGGTACCCCCTAAATCTGCAGATTTTTTGGGATGCCCAGATGGCTTTACCTCAGGAGAAGCCTTTTCTGTAACCTTCTCCACTGATGGTCCGGATGGTCTTGAAGGTGCCGGTATTACAGAAGGTCTTTTCTCCTCAGGTTTTTTAGGTCTTTCATGTGGTCTATCTTTTTTAATCTTTTCCTCAACAGGTGCTTCCTCTACTGTCACCTTACTAATTGCTTCAGATGCTGCAGGTGCTTCAGGTACCCTCACTTCTGACTCTGATTTTATAGGTTTTTCTTCTACTGCTGACACCTTTTCAGGAATCTCTACTTTCTTTTTTTCTGGTTCGGGCTTTGATTCCTCTATGGGTAGTTGGCCTGTGTCTTCAAGGTGTTTTAAAAGTTTTTGATAGGCGGACTCTTCTACACTTGCTGACGCAGACTCTTTAAGTTCATAGCCAAGGAGCTGAAGCTCAGACACAATATCCTTCCAGTGAAGTTCAAGCTTCGTCTCCTCAAGGAGTCTTTTTTTAATTTCTGTAACCCTGATCTTTTTCATAAAGGTTTTTTCCTTAATTCGCTATTTTAAGTTTAATTTCAAGGGTGGGGATTTAATTTTCATCACCGCAGACGGGGCTCTTTCTTAAAAGAAGATTTCCTCCTTCAACACTGAGTTGAATTTAATCCCTTCTTGTAAAAGATACAATATTATGTTAGCATAAATAATCTTGTAAATGCAAAAAAGGAGGTATGGCTATGGCAGAATGTTATGTCTGCGGAAAGAAAAAGGTAACGGGCAATAATGTCAGTCACGCAAACAACAAGACAAAGAGATGGGTTATGCCAAATCTTCAAAAGGTCAGGATTGTTACTGACACAGGTGGCTCAAGACAGGTTCAGGTATGTACAAGATGCTTGAGATCAGGAATGGTTAAAAAGGCTGTCTCTACAAAATAACTTCATTAATGCACCCATTGGTGGTGGCGAGAATAACAGTTCGGGGTCCCCAAAAAATCTGGCGATTTTTTGGGGTGCGAGTGTGGTGAGGGAATGGGTTTAAAGGAATTAGGTTCCACAATTGAAGAACTCTACAGAGACCTCGGTCTTTCAGAAAAATTTATACTGGGTTGCATTAAGAATAAATGGCCTCAGATTGTGGGAGAGGGGCTTTCTTCTCATTCAGAACCTTTTTCCATCAACAATGGAGAATTGCTCATAAAGGTTAGTTCTCATCTCTGGGCAGAGGAGATGAGATTTCACAGTGATTCTATTGTTGAGAAACTCAAACCCTATAAGGTCAAGACAGTTAAATTCAAGATAGGAAAGATAACTTCAGAAAATAGAAACAGACCATCTATTGTAAAGCGTACTGAGCCACCAGCTGAATTGTCAGAGTTTGTAGAATCCTCTGTATCTTTTATTGATGATGAAACACTGAGAGAATCTATAAAGAAGGCGATGAAGCGATCCCTGACTGTTACTTTTTACAGGGAAACAGCAAATAAAAATCAAAAAAATAAAAGCTTATCTTGAGCTCCCGCCATGACAACGCTTCAAGAGATTCTTTTTAAAAAAAGGTTGAGACTGAAAGAATTATATGCAAAAAAAGATCTTGAAAAGCTGGAAGAAGCTGCCTTACAGATAAAAAGAACTGACCTGAGGGACTTCAGAGGAGCCATTAAAAGAAACACAGACAGGATACGGCTTATCGGTGAGATAAAGGCAGCCAGTCCTTCAAAGGGTATTATCAGAAAGGATATTGATCCATTGAAGATTGCCAGTATTTATGAACAAAAGGTTGATGCCATATCTGTTATTACAGAAGAAGATTTTTTCCTCGGAAGCCTCTCCTATCTTGAAGAGGTAAAAAAAATCGTTACAAAACCTGTGCTCAGAAAGGATTTTATAATTGATGAATACCAGATATATGAGTCCTATCTTTCTGGAGCAGATGCAATCCTCCTTATCGCCTCTATCCTTGGCAGGGACCAATCTAAGAGATTCCTTACCCTTGCAAAGGAACTCGGCATGTCTGTGCTTTATGAGATACATAATGAAGAGGAACTAAAAAATGCCTTAGAAATAGACGCAGAAATCATTGGGATAAACAACAGGGACTTGAAGACCATGAATATTGACCTTAATACCACCTTGAGATTAAGGCCCCTTATTCCTTCTAATAAGGTTGTGGTCAGTGAAAGCGGTATAAAGAGCCGAGAGCATGCGAGGCTCATGGAAGAGGCGGGCATAGATGCTATCCTTGTTGGCACTGTGCTCATGGAGGCCAGTGATATAGAGGCAATGATAGATTCATTAAGAAAAGATTGAGCTTTAAAAATAGTCAAGGAGGTTCTATGAAAGAAAGGAAGATTGTTCTCAGTGAAAGAGATATCCCAAGGCAGTGGTATAACATCATGGCAGACATGCCAAACCTGCCAAAACCACCATTGAATCCGAGGACAATGAAACCAGTTAGTCCTGATGACCTGAGCGCTATCTTTCCAATGGCACTTATAGAGCAAGAGGTGAGCAGCCAGAGATGGATTGACATACCTGAAGAGGTCCTTGAGCTTTATACCCTCTGGAGACCCTCTCCACTTTTCAGGGCATTAAGGCTTGAGGAGGCCTTGAAGACTCCTGCAAGAATCTACTACAAATACGAAGGAGTTAGCCCTGCAGGAAGTCATAAGACAAATACCTCCATACCTCAGGCCTATTACAATAAGAAGGCTGGAATAAAAAAAATTGCTACAGAGACAGGAGCAGGTCAGTGGGGTTCAGCATTGAGCCTTGCTGGAAAACTTCTTGGAATAGAGATCACTGTTTATATGGTAAGGGTAAGTTATGAGCAGAAGCCCTACAGAAGGATAGCCATGGAGACATGGGGAGCAAATGTATATCCAAGCCCGTCAAACAGGACAGAGTCTGGAAGGAAGATACTTGCTCAAGACCCAGACAGTCCAGGAAGTCTTGGCATAGCAATATCCGAGGCTGTTGAGGATGCAGCCACCCACAAGGACACAAACTATGCCCTTGGTTCTGTGCTCAATCATGTACTTCTGCACCAGACAGTCATAGGGCTTGAGGCAAAAAAACAATTGAGTCTTATTAATGAATATCCTGATGTGGTGATCGCCTGCTGTGGTGGAGGAAGTAATCTCGGAGGAATAGGATTTCCTTTTTTATGTGACAAGATAAATGGCAAGAACGTGCGGGTCATGGCAGTAGAGCCCATATCCTGCCCTACACTTACCAAGGGCCAGTATCGTTATGATTTTGGTGATACAGTAGGTCTTACACCTCTTCTTTATATGTATACTCTCGGTCATGATTTTGTTCCTCCAGGTATCCATGCAGGCGGGCTCAGGTATCATGGAGATGCACCTCTTGTATGCCAGCTCTATCATGATGGCCTTATTGAGGCAGTCGCCTATGGACAGACCTCAGTTTTTGAGGCGGCCATACAGTTTGCAAGGACAGAAGGCATAATCCCTGCTCCTGAGAGTGCCCATGCCATAAGGGCAGCGATTGATGAGGCTATTAAGGCAAAGGAAGAGGGAAAAGAAAAGGTAATACTCTTCAACCTCAGCGGTCATGGATACTTTGACCTTCAGGCCTATGCAGATTATCTAAGTGGAAAGCTGATGGACTATGAATATCCAGAGGAAAAGATAAAAGAGGCATTAAGCAGGCTTCCCACTGTTACTTCCGCCACCTGAAGTGCCAGCATGAAGGTAAAGGTAAAAATTTGTGGAATAACCAATCTTGAGGATGCCCTCAAGGCAGTAGAATATGGTGCTGATGCCTTAGGCTTTGTATTTTATAGAGGAAGCCCGAGATACATAGAGCCTGAAAAGGCAGTAAATATCATAAAAGAGATCCCTCCCTTTATATCAACTGTAGGGGTATTTGTTGATGAATCTCCCCTTGAGATTATGAGGATTGTCACCATTACCGGTATCAATACAATACAGCTCCACGGACAGGAACCTCCAGAGAGCATCATATATGACCAGAAGATAATCAAGGCCATAAGGGTAAGGGAATTAAGTGACCTTGAGCCCCTCAGGGAATATAAAGGAGTCCATGCCTTCTTGCTTGATACCTATTCACCTGAGGCCTTTGGAGGCACGGGTCAGCTATTCAACTGGGATATTGCTCAGGAGGCAAAGAAATTCGGCAGGATAATCCTTGCAGGAGGCCTCAATCCTGACAATGTGGAAAAGGCTATTAGATGGGTTCACCCCTATGGAGTGGATGTATCAAGCGGCGTGGAGAAGGAAAAGGGCATAAAAGACCATAAAAAACTCAAGGCATTTATTGAGATCGCAAAATCTGTTTGAAGGACTTTGTCCTTCAAAAATTTAATGGAAAAATGTTTATTCAAATTTTTTCAAAGAGCGAAGATCCTTTAATGTGTAAATATAAAAGGTGAATCTGGGATGAAAGAATCACTGTCAGAGGAAAGAGTAAAAGATTTTATAAAAGAACTTAATAAAAAAAATCTTATATGTTTTGGGATGTAAAGGAGCCATTGAACCTCTCAAGAGAAGCCCTTGTAGAGATTATCCTTAATAGAGGTGATTTTGAGGACTTCTTAAAGCTAATAGATATTATGGGGCTCAAGCAGGTCGCTGAAATTTTTTACAGACAGGCCTCAAGACCAAGAAAAAATTACAGCAAAAAGACAGAACACTATTTCAGAGAATTTCTTGAGAGAAATTTAAGAAATGTATAAAGAAATATTAAATCCAGAGCAGATTAAATTACTCCCTCTTCTTAAGGAATTCACAAAGGACTTTTATCTGCAGGCGGGACTGCTGTAGCATTGCACTTTTCTGAACAGACCCTTATTACTGTCTTTACATTTCCCCTTGGATTGAAGTCACCAATGACCTCAAGAAACCTTGGTTTCAATTTTTCATAAAGCTCAGAATAAATCCTGTTTGTGGCCTCCTCATGGGATATGTAGGTATTTCTGAAAGAATTAAGATAGAGTTTCAGGGATTTTAATTCAACGATAAATTTATCAGGGATATATTTTATCCTTATGGTTGCGAAGTCCGGATAGCCAGAGCGTGGGCAGAGACAGGTAAATTCAGGAAAGGAGATATCTATCTCATAGTCCCTTTCAGGTGTTGGATTTGGCCAGAGCTCAAGACTTGCCTCAGCAATCGCCTTTTCACCATATTTTAACTCAGACATAATTTATTTTAGCATACCTGAAATGGTAAGAACTGAAGGAGTCAGAGTTTTAGGTTTTCCACATTTCCTCATCAATCTGCTCAAAGGATTCAATATTTTTTAAAAAGGCCTGATATTCCTCTTCAGTCCATGTGCCAGCCAGTTCATCAAGGTCTGTGTATATAATAGCCCTTTTTTTCTTTTCAACCCCAAGGGCCTGTTTCCAACTAAAAATAGGGATTGTCCCTATTTTTTATTTCATACAATTTTTTACCAAAATTTGATATACTTTTTGTAAGAGGAGGCTATGTAGAGCAGTTTTCGGTTAACACATTTTTTATCCTGGTAAGACAGTTTAAAATTTATGAACAGAGTATGAACAGAGATTGAGAGGTCTTTTCAAAAAGAGGCGGGGTATGATTTATTTAATTCTTAAAATGTGGCCTGATAGCGAAAGACTGGACGTATGGTTTAAGCTGACGAGGTTATCCGATGGGTACATGTTTAATGGAATCATCTTCGTTCCTGAGGGTGAATATAAGATCGGAATGACAGATGAGGATTTTCCGGGCATATATGAATATTACAGTGAAAATGTAGATGTGGAAGACGGGTTTTATGGAATAGATTATTACTACACCTATTATAGGAACAATTATATGGATACACACAGCGAGATTGTCAGGGCAAGTGGTGGGAGTCTGTATATGCTTTTAGTATACGATGAGTATTATTTTTTTGATAAGTTTAAATCCTGCATGCGGCGTTAAATGGTCGGCTGGCTGTCACTATAATCGGGATAGTTGCAGGAGTGCATTAAATACTTTAAGGCATCATTATCCGTTTAATGAACTGAGAATGATTAGTTTCACAGCTTAAATTTCTATTAAATGAGGTCTTTATTTAAGTTAAAAAGGCTGGATAAGAGCTTGAGCAGTTTAGAGTCTGGTCATGGATATTGGGAACTTACAACGAAAGGAAGAAACTATAAGATAAATTAAGTGAAGGAAGATTTTCCTACATTTAGCCAGATTGGATTCATTTTAAAAAATTAACTTCTCTATCATCTCCGCTGCCTCTTCAGGTATATTTTTTTCTGTATCAATAATAATCTCAGGATTCAATGGCTCTTCATAAGGGACAGTTATCCCGGGCACAGGCCAGCCAGCTTTTCCTTTCTTATAGATATCCTCTGGTGCACCATGGAAGTCCTTTCTCTTTGACTCCCTTTCCATGCAGAGTTCAAGGGGACATTTAAGATATACTTCAATAAAGTCTTTAATCTCCTGCCTTGCAAGTTCTCGCCATCTTCTTCTGTTTGCAGTGGCATCTATTATTACACTCATCCCTTTTCTGTAAAACTCCCTTGCCATATAAACAATGGCCCTGTAAAGGAGTTCCCTTTCCTCCTCTGAATAGGTTGGCTCTGGTGTGATGAATCTTCTTAATTCATCCATCCTGAGGAGAATCCATTCAGGATGTTTCTTGAGCAATGCATCTGCAAGAGTGCTCTTTCCACTTCCTGGAAGACCTGTAAGCCATAGGACGAGACCACCCATGATATTATTTCTTTGCCCAGTCGTATCTTCTTCTTTTTCTCTGAGTTATATACTTTTCTGCTGAGAGGGCTGCAATGCATCCATGGGCTGCTGCTATTACTACCTGTCTTACCTCTGTGCATGTTACATCACCTGCAGCAAATATTCCAGGGATTGAGGTCTCCATCATCTTGTTTGTAACAATGCATTCATCATCACTCAGTTCAAGGGCACCCTGAAGGAAGTCCACTATGGGTCTTGAGCCATGAAGATAGACAAATACACCTGAAAGCTCAAGGGTCTCTTCTTTGCCTTCGCTATTTCTTAGCCTGATTCTTTCAACAACCTCAGCGCCCTGTATCTCCGTGGCTGTGTATCCCAGCATAATTTTAAGATTTGGAATCCTGAGATTGGGGTTGTCCTCTTCAACCTTCAGCTTTGAAGAAGGAGAGATAAGATAAACTGTCTCAGCAAATCTTGAGAGATAGCCTGCCTCTTTTAGGGCCTCCTCTGAATCTCCGAGGACGCAGACTGTCTTTCCCTTAAAAAAGGCTGCATCGCATACTGCGCAGTAGCTCACTCCCCTTCCAAGGAATTCAGCCTCTCCTTTGATGGTGGGCTTTCTTCCCATTGCACCTGTTGCTATTATCACAGCCTTTGACTTATATGTCCTGTCCATTGTATAGGTCTCTTTGACCTCTCCTGTTAAGTTCACACCTATAACCTGTGTCTCTATATACTCAGCTCCGAAACCAATAGCCTGTTCTTTGAATATATCCAGCAATTCCTTTCCAGAGATTGGCCCAACCCCAGGATAATTTTCTATCACAGATGCAAAGGCAAGGGCTCCTGCTGAGGCAGATTTATCAAGTATTACTGTCCTCAGTCCTGCCCTTGCTGCATACTGACCTGCTGCAAGTCCTGCAGGACCTCCACCTATGATTACCACATCATATAATTCCTCTGTCATTTATTCCTCCTACTTTATTACTTCAATAATCATTTTTTTCTTTTCTGGTTGTTCAGGTCTTATCTTCAAGGCCTTTAAAAATAGATCTTTTGCCTCAGGAAAGGCCTCATGGCTATTAAAATGTATTATAGCAACAGGTTCTCCTTTTTTTACATAATCACCTGTCTTTTTGTTAAGCACTATCCCTGCTGAATGGTCAATAAGGTCTTCCTTTGTCTTCCTTCCTGCTCCAAGCACCACTGCTGCTCTTCCTAAAAGTTCTCCGTTAAGCTCTGAAATATAGCCTTCCTCCGGTGAAAGGATATGCTCCTGAAGCCTTGCTGATGGAAGAAGTCCCTGTTTGAAGGCAACCTCTGGATTTCCTCCCTGTGCACCTACAAGTTCAACAAATTTGCTGAAGGCAGAGCCATCATCTATCAAACCTTCAAGGAGCTTTATATATTCATCAATCTGCCTTGTTTCACCCTGTGTAAGGCTATCTCTTATCCAGAGTGCCCAGGCACCAAGTGTTAAGGTAACCTCTTTCAGATCATCCGGCCATCTTCCTCTCAAGGCAGAGATACATTCCTTTATCTCAAGGCTATTCCCCACTGTCCTTCCAAGGGGCTCTGACATATCAGTAATAAGTCCTACTGTCTTTACACCATATCTATTTCCTATTGAGACCATGAGCCTCGCAAGCTCCCTTGCCTTATCAAGGTCCTTTATAAAGGCTCCTGAGCCACACTTTACATCAAGGACAAGTCCCTGTACCCCTTCAGCAAGTTTTTTTGACATGATGCTTGATGCAATTAAGGGTATTGAATCCACAGTGGCAGTTACATCCCTGAGGCTGTAAAGGAGTCTGTCCGCTGGTGCTATCTCAGGACTCTGGGTTGCCATTACAAGACCATGTTTTTCTATTGTCTCAACAAATTCACTATAGGAAAGCTCTACTTTGAAGCCAGGGATAGATTCCAGCTTGTCGGCAGTGCCTCCTGTATGGCCAAGCCCTCTTCCAGATATCATTGGAACTATTATGCCTACGGATGCAAGAAGGGGTGCGAGGATGATGCTTACCTTGTCTCCAACACCACCTGTTGAATGTTTATCTATCTTGACGCCTTCAATGAAGGAAAGGTCAAAGACCCTTCCTGATCTGAGCATGAGCTCTGTAAGTGTAAAGGTCTCATCCACGGTGAGTCCTTGAAAATATATTGCCATGAGAAGGCTTGATATCTGATAATCGGGTATTCTTCCTTCCATATAGCCTTTAATCAGAAACTCAAGCTCATCTTTTGTGAGCTCTCCTCCATCCCGCTTCTTTTTTATAAGCTCATAGGCTGTCATCTCAGGGCCTCCAGAAAACCTTCTATATTAAAGCTTCCTTCAAAAATTTCCTTGAGACGCTCTATCTTTCTTGGCTCTTTTATCCTTACCTTTCCGAGCATGAATTCTATCCTGTCAACAGTGGTAAAGGTATCCTGCTCAACAGAGACAAGAGGTATACCTTTTGAAATAGCCTTTGCTATGACCACATCATTTGCACTGGTTCCACCGGTTAATATTATAACCTTCGTGGATGTCTCCATGGCAGCAAGCTGGATATCCGACCTGTGGGCACCTGTGATAACTGCCTTATTGGGTATCCTCCTGAAATATTTAAGGGCACTGTCCACATCCATTGCACCAACTGTAAAGTGTTCAACAAGTTCATCAAGCCTGTCCTCACAGCAGAGGACCCTGCCACCAAGGAGTGCAACAAGGTCCCTGACTGTTATGGATTCAAGGATATCATCTTTTTTAAAAAGTCCAAATATCCCTATCCCCTGTTGCTCAAGAAAGGATTTAAGATTTTCCTTTACATATTTGAAGGCCTCCTGCGGTATCCTGTTTATAACAGCACCGAGAAAATTTTTATCAATAAGTTTTTTTAGACCAATGAGGTTGTCAATGGTGGAGTCTCCTGAAAAATTCTCCACAACCATGACCTTTGAGCCGGTCTCCTTTACAAAACTGAAGGCATCCATTCCAAGAATTGCTCCTGTAAAGAGGTTTCCTGCTCCACCTATTATGAGAAAGTCCTTATCCTTCATCATGGCAATGGAGTCTTTGATCTTCTCCTTTATATCTCCAAGTTTACCCTGAAGGAGATAGTTCATTGTTTCATAGGTAATTACAAAGGGAGATATTATATCAAGGGGTTCTTTGAGTTTGAAGAGTTCTTTTATGAGCACAGCATCTGTATCATAAACAGAATTTCCAATAAGCTGGGGGGTCAGGCCAAGTGGTTTGATATAACCTGTGCTGTAGCCTTTCTCAATCAATTTATTAAGAAGTCCTATGGTAAGAAAGGTCTTTCCAGCAAAGGGTTGTACAGAAAGGATGAATATTTTTTTCATCTATTGCCTCCTTCATTGAGGTGTGAAATAATTATCCTTGCATCAAGGCAGATAGCACCCTTTTCAAATACAACAAGTGGGTTGATATCAAGCTCCATAATCTCAGGGAAATCCATGGCAAGCCTTGAGAGTCTCAGTATCTGGTCAATAATGGCCTCTATGTCTGCAGGTCTTTCACCCCTTACACCTTTAAGGAGTCTGAACGCCCTCAGCTCCTCAAGCATATCAAAGGCATCTCTTCTTGAAACAGGAACTATCCTGAAGGATACATCCTTTAAAACCTCCACATATATGCCTCCAAGACCCACCATTACCATATGACCGAAGGTCCTGTCAAAGGTTATACCCATGATGAGCTCCTTTCCACCTTTTATCATTTCATAGACCATTACACCCTTAATATAGGCATGAGGAAAAAGTCTTTTGACATTTGAGGTTATCTCAAGGAATGCCTCATGGGCCTCCTCCCTTGAGTTAATATTCAGTTTCACTCCACCAACCTCTGTCTTATGGAGTATCTCTGGAGAGGAAATTTTCATAACCACAGGAAAGCCTATGGACTGAGCTATTGTCCCTGCCTCCTCAGCTGTCTTTGCAAGGCTACGCCTCGGGAATCTGAAGCCATAAAGGCTCAGAAAGTCCATTGCATCAGCCTCAGTTATATCGGTTCTCTTATCTTTTATAAAGGAGTTCATAAATTCTTCTGCCTTATTTTTCAGGATACCTTGAAGCTCCTCAGGTTCTTCAGTATGGAGATTTTTCCATTTATAAAAATCTACAGCTTTTCTAATCACAGATATGGCTACCTCTGGATAGGTATAGGAAGGGATACCCTCTTGCCTGAGCATGAGGGATGCCTCCTTTGTCTTTGCCTCTCCCATCAAAGAGGTTATGATCGGCTTTGAGGTCTCCTTTGCCTTTTCCACTATAATCTCTGCTACTTCTTTTACATCTGTCATTGCCTGTGGAGTGAGTATCACAAGGAGTGCATCAAAGCCTTCATCCATGAGGACCTTCTCAAGGACAAATCTGTATCTCTTTGAGTCAGCATCACCAATAATATCAATGGGATTATAAAGAGAGGCATTACCTGGCAGCCCTTTCTTTAATTCTTCTATGCTCTCTTTTTTTAAAAGGGGCAGATCCATGCCTTCCCTTTCAGCAGCATCTGCTGCAAGGATCCCAGGGCCTCCAGCATTCGTGATTATAAGGAGCCTGTTACCTTCTGGCAATCTCTTTGAGGGACTTTGTCCCTCAAACTCCCTTTTATAATAAGAATTTATTTTTTCTTGGGTTTCAAAAGGGCGATGCCCCTTTGAGGAGAAGAAAAGGGCGAGGTCAAAAAGCTCCTGTATGGTCTTTGCTCTGATTACACCTGTCTGCTTGAAGGCAGCTTCAAAGGCAATCTCTGAACCGGCAAGTGCACCTGTATGAGAGGAGGCAGCCCTTGCTCCATGCTCTGTGCCACCAGACTTTATAAGAATTACTGGTTTTATCTTTGTTGCCCTTTTTGCAATCTCAAGGAATCTCCTTCCATCCACCACATCCTCTATATATCCGAGAATCACCTCTGTCTCAGGGTCATTCATAAAATACTCAAGAAAGTCCAGCTCTGTAAGGTCTATCTTGTTACCAAGGCTTATGAACTTTGATATGCCTATGTTGTTCCCAATAGCCCAGTCAAGTATTGCTATTCCTAAGGCACCAGACTGGGAGAAAAAAGAGAGCTTCCCTTGTGGAGGGGTTCCTGCTGCAAAGGTGGCATTAAGACCTATTGCTGTATTGATAATTCCAAGACAGTTCGGGCCGAGTATCCTTATATTGCCTTTTCTTGCTATATCCTTCAGTTCTTCTTCAAGTCTTAACCCTTCAGGCCCTGTTTCTCTGAAACCAGCAGTGATGATAACAGCAGTCTTCACTCCCACTTCAACTGCATTCTTCAGGGTCTCCACTACTAAAGGTGGAGGGACAGCTACCACTATCTGGTCAATTGGAGAAATTATTTCTTTTAGAGAACTATATGTCCTGATACCAAGTATCTCCTGGGCCTTTGGATTTACAGGATAGAGCTTTCCTTTATAACCAGCAAGGAGGAGATTTTTAAGAACAGCATGACCAACCTTTTTTTCTTCCCTTGAGGCACCTATAACAGCAATAGAGCCTGGTTTAAAAAGGTGATCAACCATAACTATAAGAGGAATCCCTTTAATGGGTCTTCTATGCCTGCTTCTTTGAAGCCCTTCTGTCTGAAGAGACAGCTATCGCAGGCCATGCAGGGATAAAAATGACCTTCTCTTTCCTGTGGGTCATAACAGCTCCATGTAATGGAATAGTCAAGGTCAAGGGAGCTACCGAGTCTGATAATCTCTGCCTTTGACATATAAAGAAGGGGTGCCTTTATATTAAAATGGATCCTTCCTTCAACAGAGGCCTTTGTTGCAAGATTTGCCATGTCCTCAAAGGCCCAGAGATATTCAGGCCTGCAATCAGGATATCCGCTGTAGTCAAGTGCATTGGCTCCTATGAATATATCAGGTGCCTCAAGGACCTCTGCCCAGGCAAGGCCAAAGGAAAGAAATATAGTATTCCTTGCCGGCACATAGGTTACAGGGATCTCAGATTTAAGGTTTGAGGCTGAAGGCTGAAGGGTCTTGGGGACCTCCATATCAGATGTGAGGGCAGAACCACCTATCTCCCTTAGGTCGAACTTGATTATGAAATGTTTTTTAACCCCGAGACTTCTTGCAACCCTTTTTGCTGCTTCAAGTTCTATTTTATGCCTCTGACTGTAATCAAAACTCAGGGCATAGACCTCATATCCCTCTGATCTTGCATAGGCAAGGGTTGTTGATGAATCAATCCCTCCGCTTAAAAGAACAACTGCTTTCATTAATAGATATCATCCTCTGTGTCAGGCCTTCTATCAGGTCCATTGCTTGAGATTACAGGCACGGTTTCTTGAAGTCCTTCTGTACTGAGGAGCCTGTAAACATATGGTAAACCCCAGGGATCAGGAGGGGTCTGAAGCTCCTTTTGCCCGGGATATGTTCCTTTTTCTATTTTATGGAATTCCAGTTTTAACCTCAGGGTTTCCACCTCCTTGATAGCCCTGAGCTTTTTAATATCTTCCCTGAACTGAAAAAACCAGATAAAGGAGACAATAAAACACAGGGCAGTAACTGCCCATATAAAAGGAGCAACGGGTGGTATAAATCTTTTTTCCTCCTCAGGAGGCGGTGCAATAAACTCTTCCTCTTTTTTCTGTCTTATAATTCCTGCCTCAAGAAGTTTGAGAATTATCCTTGAGACCTCAAGTTCTTCTATCCCTGAAAGTTCTACAATTGTGGAGAGTTCATTTTCACCATTAATCAGCTCAATGATCTGTTTTTCCTGTTCTGACAGGTCTTGAGGAATCTCTCCAGCTACCTCAAATACCATGTCAGGGGTAACCTTTTCCCCAATAACTGAATATTCATCAAGGACCCTTAAACCCTCCATGAGCATATGCTGTGTATCAAGGCTGAGCGGAAGGTCTTTGCTTATAGATACACCTTCAGGCTTAAATTCATAATATCCTTCTTTCCACTGAAGTACCTGAATAAGGGTCTCTGTCATCTGCTTTGTAAGGCTCTCTGTGATTACCTCAGCAGACACACCTTTCTGAACAAGCATCTCACCAAGCCTTAAACCAGTCAAGGGCTGTTGTTTGAGGAGTTCATCAAGTTCAGCCTGTGTAATAAGGCCTTTTTTAATGAGAATCCTTCCAAGTCTGTTTGATTCAAGCCTTCTTCTTGATTCTATGGCAACAATATTTCCATCCTTAAAAAGGACCTTGACCCTGTCAAACCTTCCCTCAATAACCAGCGCGCCGGTCTTTTTCTGGAAAGAAAGTAACTGAAGTATATCAGCCAGGCCAAACTCTTTCAGTGAACCCTCTAAGGCCATATCCTTGATAACCTCCTGATGCTGATAAGATGAAGAATAATCGCAAAAACTGCTGCAAGTATACCCATCCATACAACATAGAACTGCCTGAATCCTGCTATGGTGAAATAATTGGCTGATACGACGCACATTATTGACATACCGAGAAGGCTCAATATCAGCAGCCCTTGAAATAACCAGCCACCAAGGGTCTGATTTACACCTGGTAATATGGATAGAACCCAGAAGAGTCTCTGTCTGTGAGATTTTTTCTTTTGAACAAAAAGGAGCCTCTGCAGTCTTGTCTTTGAATCTACTTTATCAGGTGTTACAAGGGCCTCATAGCACTCAGGACACATCCTTCCCCAGAGCTCCCTCCTCTGACAGATATTACAGATTATCTTTCCGCATCTGGAGCACCTGTAGGCAATTACAGGCGGTTTTATAAATAAAAAGATAAGTAATATAAGGGGTATTAGAAGTTCGTATATCTTTATATTGCTGGTTCCTTGTAGGCTTTTTATGAAGCTAACTTTAAAGAGCTCCCTTGGAGTGAGGTTTAAATCCATTAAAAATCTATTGGGTGCTTTTGAGGATATCTTTGTAAAACCAGATATAAGCTCTGCGTCCAGCTTCATGGCCTCTTCATAGTAATATTTGCCTTTCTCAAAATCAAGTCTTTCCTTATAAAGCTGGCTGAGATTATACAGGGTCTGAGGATTTTTCTTCAGCTCCATTGCCTTTTGATAATACTGCTCAGCTCCATTGAGGTCTCCCTTTAAAAAAAGACAATTACCAAGGTTATTAAATACCTTATATTTCAATACTGTTACCTCGCCGGCTATGCCTTTAAAAATTTCAATTGCCTCATCAAGCCTGCCTTCTTTTTTTAATGCAAGTGCCCTTGAAAATAGATATTCATGAGATTGCCTCACTTCACCACCAGTGGTATTTTTATCAAGCAGCAAGATCAACGAATTATCCTTTTGTTCATTTACTTCATATATAGCCCTTATATCAGGATCAGATAGGAGCCTTAAAAGCCTTTCTTCTGCCCTGATGATAAAGGGTAATAGAAATAAAAAAATAATACAGCAGAAAAGACATATCTTCTGTGACCTGGCTGGATAATGAATTGCACCTATCAGGAGTATGGAGAGAGCGAAATAGGGAAGACCAATAAGGGCAGAGGCAATGATTATCAAGATATAAATAAAAGAAAGTTTTCTTTCTATGATCTCATGAATCAGGATAGGTATATAATGAGGAATTTTTATAAAAGCAGAAACAGAAAGGGCAAAGATAAATGAAAAAATAATAATAACCGAAAAAAATAAGACTAAATTTATAAACCAGTACATGTCATGGGTTGCCACCTTGAAGGCATTAATAAGGTCAGGGATTCCATTAAAGAGGGTATTTTTAATACCCTGACCAAAGGACTCCTCGGCTTTTTTAAAGTGAAGAGCCGGGGAGGCGGGATCCAGCCGAAGCAGTTGAGGACTCACCATCACCTCGCCACCACCAGCGGAATGACCTGAAAGTATATATAAAATTGCTGGTTCAGGAAATCTCAAACCCCTGTTGAGAGCCTCTTCCTTAATAACCAGTAGCCTCTCCTCACTGGATTGATTACCACCGAACTTTTCAGTTTCTGTATCTGCTGAAGATGATAAGGGCAGGATAAGGTTTAAAAGAAACAGAAAAACAGGAAGGAGTATCAGGACTCTTTCACCTATCTTTTTTTCTGTGCCACTTAAAAGCCTTTTTATATTATCTTTATGTCTCATAAAAGCAAGTACTGCTATGGCTATTGTAAATCCTATCATATCACTTTTTGAAAGGAGAGTAAATATTAGAGGAGAAACTCCGAGGCTCAAAAGTGCAGCAAGAGAGGAGTATCTTGTAATGGCTGCAACAACTAACCATATTGCTATGATAGATACCCCACCTAATGGATAAAGCACAACCATTGTGCCTATGCTTGTAGCAACACCCTTTCCACCTTTAAATTTAAGATATACAGGGAAATTGTGTCCTATTATGGCTGCCAGACCTGCCATCCAAGGAGGATTGACCTCAAGCATCCTTGCAATAACTACCGCAATCCCGCCTTTTGATATATCAAAGACAAGGGTGAGGATTGCCGGGAGAATACCTGCTGTCCTCAGGACATTTGTAGCACCAATGTTTTTGCTTCCCGCCTTTCTGGGATCCACACCCCATATTTTTGAAAAGAGAAGGCCAAAGGGTATGGCTCCAAGCAGATAAGAACCTATTGATACAAGTACCAGGATCCCCATTTATTCAGCCATCAATCCATTAGTGATTTTTTACTGCCTTTTTAAACCCTATGGTATAATTTATCCCGGATATTACTGATAAGATCGTAGCAATCCATATAACAGCGGTCCCTGCATCCCTGAAATCAATACCTGTGCTATCCCACAGTATTAATAATATTATCCCCATGGTCTGAAGGGTAGTTTTTATCTTTCCACCGAGTTCTGCAGGAATAATAATATCCTTTGACAGGGCAACAACCCTGAGTCCTGTAATAAGAAAATCCCTGACTATCATAATAATAGCTATCCATACATTGAGTCTTCCCATATCCACAAGGACAATAAGGGCTGATATAATGAGAAATTTATCAGCAATAGGATCAAGTATCATTCCGAATTCAGTGATCTTG
Source organism: Thermodesulfovibrionales bacterium (assembly GCA_041082235.1). GTDB lineage: Bacteria > Nitrospirota > Thermodesulfovibrionia > Thermodesulfovibrionales > CALJEL01 > CALJEL01. The sequence continues at coordinate 21,772 of JBDOIG010000066.1, forward strand.
CCTGTTCGTCTTGCAAGATAACCATCAAGAAAATCAGTCAATGAGGCAACAAGGAAAACCATGACCCCTATCAGGGGCTGATATTTAACAGCAAATACAAAAAGGGGTATGATAATAATCCTGCTCAGTGTAAGTAAGGTGGGAAGATTCCAGAAAGGTCTTATATTATTAAGTCTAATCTGTGGCACCCCATATCTCCATTATTTTATTTATATCATCACCGAACTTTGCATTTATTATCAAATCACAGACCTCTCTTACAGCTCCCTTTCCTGCTTCCTTGTTTGTAATATAGATACTGAAGCTCCTGGCTCCTTCATGGGCATCCCTTACAGCCACAGGAACCCCAGCCCTTTTAAGAATGGGGATATCCACAACATCATCACCAATATACACAACCTCCTGATCAGTGATGCCAAGTTTTTCAAGAATATCATTATAAGCTATCAGTTTATTATGACATCTCTGATAAACATGGGTTATACCAAGTTCCACTGCCCTTCTTTCAACAACCTTTGAATACCTTCCTGTTATTATTGCCACATGAATACCTGCCCTCTGAAGCATCTTTATCCCATGACCATCTCTCACATTAAATGCCTTGAATTCATTGCCTTCATTATCAAGGATAATCCTTCCATCAGTAAGCACACCATCTACATCAAGGATCAGTAATTTTACATTTCTTAAAAGATTCTTAATAGGTCTGTCATCCATAAGTTTTCTCTCTTCACTATGGTTTTATTTTATCCTCCTTGCAAGGCCGGTCCAGTCAATATGCTGTAATACCTTTGCCTGTGATCGGATAAACTCTTCTGCTATTTTAGGGTCTCCTGTGTTCATTAATCCATAAAAGGGAAGTATTTTAAGAAATGCCTGCTGGATGTAATATCTTTCGGGGATAAGCACATCTTGTCTTCTTGTATAATAGGGATCTTCCTGAGGAGAACAGGCCCTCTTGAAGACATTAAACTGTCTGCAGGACGCTGGCCTAACCAGATGTATAGAACAGAAACCATCAATCAAAAAGGGGCACTGAGAACCTCTCTTATATTCATGAAGCTGAAGTTTAAGAGTTTTTTTTAAGTTGCCCTGTAATCTTTCAAGGACATACCAGTAAATACCCGCTATCTCATGCGGATATACAGGGATGTCCTTGTGAGTTTTACAGCAATTGAAACAACCTTTTGAACAGGCAAGTTTTCCCTTCAGGGGCTCCTGGTTTTTGATGGCTATAGAAACACCTCTATCTATAATTTCATAGGTCTCAAAAAGTAAGGAGAAAAGAAGCCCGTCCCTCTTTTCATCTTGAGAAAAAACGAGGCTCAAACAGACCTCCTTCGAGGTACCATAAAAATCTCTCAAGGCACCCCGCAAAGTCTAACCTTTCAGTGGGTGCAGATTTTTTGGAACCCCGTCCATCAAGTGCTGATATATTACATTCGGTCAGCTACATTTCACACCAAAGGCTTTGTTGCATTACAGAATAAATTATTTCTTCTTTGAAGAAGACTTTTTTGCACCACACTTTGATTTTGCCTTATGCCCGGGCTTGCAGGCCATAACCTTCACCTCCTTTTAGTATGGTACTCCAGAAAATCTTGATTTTCCGGAGAACTGCTATAAAATCTGATTTATATAATATACCATAAAATGCAAAGTCAAAATTGCAGGTGTTTTCAGGCATAATAACGCACAAATCTAAAATTTTTCAGGCCCCGCCGCTTGACCCTGCGGCAGGCTGGACGGAATACGCTCGCTACCCATTTAAAGAAAAAGGTGTATCTGATTTAATCTTAACTCTTTATAACTCTATACTCCTATCCTGAACCTCTCCATCTCTACCATGAGGGATTTTGTCAGTTCATCAAGGCTCTTTATTACACTGTTCATCTCCTCTGCAACCTTCACGGTCTCAAGGGATACCTTCTTTATCTCTTCTGTGGCAAGTA
>JBDOIG010000075.1:0-1605 GCA_041082235.1 Thermodesulfovibrionales bacterium
CGAAATGATTTCAAATCTCATGGAGGCAATGAGGGTTAAAAAACCACTCATACACATCCCTCAATGGCTCATAAAGACAGGCCTTCCAGCAGGGAAACTCCTGAAAAACCTCGGTGTAGATATTCCGCTTCCGACCATTGACCAGCTCAAACTCCTCAGAAAAGACAACATTACAGACATGGAATCTATCAAAAAGAATTTCGGCTTTGAACCCTTAAGTTACAGAGAAGCCCTGAGGATAATCTTTTCGTAATAAACTCTTCAGCTCCAACCTACCCATTTCCTAACTCCTCATAGATACTGCTAAACTGCTCAAGGCAGGATTCAAGGTTTTCTGCTATCTCCTTTGCAATAGTATCAGGTGGGGGAAGATTCTCTGAATCCTCAAGGCTTTCATCCTTAAGCCAGAATATATCAAGACTCACCTTGTCCCTCTGAATCAACTCCTCATATGCAAATGCCCTGAACCTTTCTGTCTCCACCCTCTCCTTTCTGTTTTCAGGGTTATAACACCTTATAAAGTCCTCAAGGTGTTCATATCTTAAAGGGTTTGTCTTAAGTGTAAAGTGCATATTTGTCCTCAGGTCATAAATCCAGAGTTTCTCTGTCCATGGCTTTTCACTCGCAGGTTTTCTGTCAAAGAAAAGGACATTTGCCTTTACTCCCTGAGCATAAAATATACCTGTGGGAAGTCTTAGAAGTGTATGGACATCACATTCAGCAAGAAGCCTCCTTCTAATCGTCTCTCCAGCACCCCCTTCAAAAAGCACATTGTCAGGCACAACTATGGCAACCCTGCCGTTAATCTTTGTTATGGTCTTTACATGCTGGAGGAAATTCAATTGCTTGTTTGATGTGGTTGCCCAGAAGTCCTGCCTCTCATAAGTGAGGGATTCCCTGTCAGCCTTTCCCTCTCCATTTACTATAGTGATACTGCTCTTCTTGCCAAAGGGTGGATTTGTGAGGATAATGTCATAACGTTCTCCTGTATCAGCAATCAAAGAATCTCCGGTAGCAACAGGGCTTTCCTCTCCTCCTATTCCATGGAGATATAGATTCATCACACAGAGTCTTACAACACTATCAACAATATCCTTTCCAGAAAAGGTATTATATTTAAGAAACCTCTTCTGTTCCTTATCTAATTTATATCTCTTTGAGATATATTCATGGGCTGCGAGTAAAAAACCACCTGTCCCGCAGGCAGGGTCATGAATGGTCTGACCAGGCTCGGGTCTTACACATTCCACAATCGCCTTAATAAGGGGTCTTGGAGTAAAGTACTGTCCTGCGCCACCCTTGACATCCTCTGCATTCTTCTGTAAGAGTCCTTCATAGATTTCACCTTTGACATCAATATCAAGTCCCATCCATGTCTCATTGTTAATAAGCTCAATAAGGCGCTTGAGTTTTGCTGGGTCCTGTATCTTATTCTGAGCCTTCCTGAATATAACACCGAGCAAGCCCTTTTCTTTCCCTAAATTCTCAAGGACATGGCGGTAGTGAACCTCAAGGCTGTCTCCATCCTTTTCAATAAGGCTCTGCCAGTCAAGACCCTTGGGGATGATGGATGGCTTTTTATAAGGTGGTTTTGTCTGTTCATCA
>JBDOIG010000077.1:0-2510 GCA_041082235.1 Thermodesulfovibrionales bacterium
TATCAGAACTTCAATTCCTCCACCCCTGTTATCTCCTCCCAGAAAAGTATGCTTGCGTACATATCATCATCCCTGTAAATGAGGCTTTCTGAACCAGGGATTCTCTTAAGACCATAATATTCAAGTAGATAACTGTCAATGTGCTCCTGTAGCTCTTTAATAGATGAGGCATAGAACCCCTTCTTGAAATAAGAGGTCTTCCTTGGTGTTACAAATTCAATGGTCACGAGATATATCTTTTCCCCGCTTTCCCCTATGATTTTTGCTTCTCTCATATCCCCCTCCTTTCTTCAACTACTTCAATTGAAGCATATTTTGATGGATTTGTCAAGGGTCATGCTTCCGGGATTGCCTCCCTCGCTTTGCATCGGGTTGTAATGACAGACAAAAAGGTGCTCGCAATAGCAAGTAAAGCTCGGTGTCAGATCTCTGGAAGCATTATGCTTATCTGGGCTCCGGGGAAGAAGGTAAGATTTTTTTCAAGGTTTTTCCCTTTTGACCAGTCAGGGATGATGGAGAGCCTTGCTGTGCCTGAACGAATGGAGAGTTTTCCATTCCATTCTGTTACAAAACGCCGCACCGCAGCAAGTCCATGACCTCTGCCTTCATCAGTATATCTTGATGCTCCATGAATGAGTGCCTTTTCTATTGCCTCCAGGTCATCTTTAACAGAAAATCTCTCAGATAATGATTTTCTGAATCCAATACCTGTATCCGATACAGCAATTTTGACCACATTCTTTCCCATGTTCTGGAAATGGTATTTCTGTATACCAACAAACCCTGTTGAACCGCTATGCTCTATGATATTCTGACATACCTCTGCAAGGGCAACTATAAACCCGTTTATTGCCCTTTCGTCATAATGGAGATGTCTTTTAAGTATAATATCTGCCCTTGCCTTTACCTTTGCCACTATAAAATGAATATCATCAGATTTTTCAATCCTTGTTATCTCAAGAAGGACATCTGAATGAGTTCTTCTTCTGTATCTTTCAGTTAACTTTAAATCCCCCGGCTCTATCCTGTAGTTTTGAGAGGCATGTCTGAAAAAATCCATTCTCTCCAGGTATTTGATTGCCTCACTGACAGAAGGAAGTAAGAGGGTCTTGAGGTTTCCAGCCCTGCTGGTCACCTCTCCAATCTCAATAATGCCCAGCATCCCATAGGGGTCAATGAAGGTTATGTTTGTTAAATCAATGTTCTGGGAATTGTTAAATTCAGGTAGATACTCCTCAAAGGTTGATTCAGTTAGATGGCTCATGTTACAGCAAGCTTTGAGGGGCGAAGCCCCTGAATTGCTCGGGAAGTCTTCTTAATTTCCCGTTCTCTATGCAGGCAAGTGTCAGGAATGCCTCTGCTATGAGCTCATTATCTTTAAGAATCTGATTTTTAATCTTCAGGCTCGCATTCTTTAATTCCACAACCTCAGTTGTTACCATGAGGGTATCACCCAGTCTTGCAGGTCTTTTATAGGATATCTCAAGATGGCTCACTACAAAGAATATACCTTTATTATGAAGGTCTATGACATCCACACCTTTATCCTTCAGAAACTCCATCCTTGCGCGCTCAAGGTATCTGAGATAATTTGCATAATAGACAACACCTCCAGCATCGGTATCTTCATAGTAGATATTGACCTTTATTGCATGGATATCTTCAGGCATAGAATATATTAACATTTTAGCCTTGCCCTGATGATTGGTTTCCTGTATGATAATAAATAAACTTTCCATGGAGGTTTTAATTATGAAGGATGTAATTGACATTTCAGATGATAGGTGGCAGGGGATTAAAAAGAAATTGAAGATAGCTATTATGGTCTTTGGTGGATTTATTGCCTTTTTGATATTGAATCCCTTTGTTATTGTTGGAGCAGGAGAAAGGGGTGTAGTCCTTAATTTTGGTGCTGTTCAGGATTATGTCTTTGATGAGGGCCTTCACCTGAGGATACCCATTGTGCAGAAGGTTGTACTCATGGATGTGAAGGTTCATAAGTCCCAGACAGATGCAGAGGCGGCATCAAAGGACCTTCAGGATACACATTCAATAATTGCTGTGAATTATCACATCCTCCCTGAAAAGGCAAACTGGATTTATCAGAATATAGGAAAGGAATATAAGGAAAGGATAATTGATCCCGCGGTTCAGGAAGTGGTGAAGGCAGTTACCGCAAAATTCACTGCTGTTGAGCTGATAACGCAGAGAGAAAAGGTGAGGGCAGAGATAATGGATCTTCTTAAGAAGAGGTTGATTGCCTATAACATAGTTGTTGATGATTTCTCTATTGTGAATTTCAAATTCTCAGAGCAATTTACACAGGCAATAGAGGCAAAGCAGACAGCAGAGCAGCTTGCCCTCAAGGCACAGAGGGATCTTGAGAGGATAAAGATAGAGGCAGAGCAGAAGATTACACAGGCAAAGGCAGAGGCAGAGGCTTTGAGGCTGCAGAAGCAGAATGTGACTCCAGAGCTTGTAAAACTCAGGATGATAGAGGCATCTCTTAA
>JBDOIG010000078.1:0-1904 GCA_041082235.1 Thermodesulfovibrionales bacterium
CTGTATCCTGACCATTCACAGTGTAAAGGCCTTGAGGCAGAGGGGTCCTCAGAAAATTATTGTTTTCCTGGGTTACTGCCTTTTTCTGATGATAAATCACAGCGTTATACAGGGGCTTGTTTTTATATGTCAACAAATGTTATAGTAAAATAAAGTTTCGGAAGTTTTTGAAGTTAGAAAAGGCCACAAAGACTTTCAGACTTTGTGGCCTTTTTGTTGTGGCGGTATTTCTGAGACTTTAGTCTGTACGAAGGAGGTAAATGAAATGGCTAATGGAAAAGTAAAGTGGTTTAACGAATCCAAAGGCTTTGGCTTTATCACAAGCGAAGATGGAAGCGATGTGTTTGTTCACTATTCAGCCATCCAGGGCAATGGATTTAAGTCCCTTGCCGAGGGTGATGAAGTTAGCTTTGATACCGAAAAGGGCCCAAAGGGCCTTAAGGCAGTCAATGTGATTAAGCTGTAAGAGAGTAAGGCCCCTGTGCAATGCACAGGGGCCTTATTTTTTTGAATCAATTATTATCGTAACCGGCCCATCATTTGTTAGATTTACCTTCATTGAAGCCCCGAATATACCAGATGCTACAGAGACTCCAGTAAGTTTTAATTTTTTAATGAATTTTTCATAGAGTTCTCTTGCCCTCTGAGGAGCTTCAGCCTTTTCAAAGGATGGCCTATTACCCTTTGTGCAGTCAGCAAGAAGGGTAAACTGTGATACCACGAGTATCTCTCCATTAATATCTTTTACAGAGTAATTGAGCTTACCACTGCCATCCTCAAAGACCCTCAGTTGAGATACCTTTCTTATAAGATACTCTATGTCCTCATCAGTGTCTCCTTTCTCTATCCCGATAAAGACAAGCAATCCCTTACCGATGGAGGAGACAGTTTTTGAGCTAACCTCTACAGAGGCATTGCTGACTCGCTGGATCAGGCCAATCATAGACAATATTTTAAACAAATCAGTTATAATTTAAAACCTTCAATGTCTACTCTTTATGTTATAGGTGTTGGTCCTGGTGATCCTGAACTGCTTACCCTTAAGGCAGTAAGGCTTATCAAAGAGATGCCTGTGCTTTTTGTACCAAAAGGAAGGGAGGATGGCACGAGCCTTGCCCTTTCAATAGTTAAGGGCATTGTTGATTTAGATAGAAAGAAAATATTAGAACTTCATTTTCCCATGATAAAAACAGTCGGGGAGGAGGGGAGTTTATCCGAGAGATGGGATAGGCTCGCGGATGAGATGACCCAGATCTTAATGGATTCTGATGCTGCCTTTCTAACACTTGGAGATCCCTGTTTTTACAGTACCTTTTTTTATCTTTATGATAGACTTTTAAAGCTCCTTCCATCATTAAGGATTGAGATAGTACCAGGGGTATCTTCCATAAATGCCTCTTCAGCAAGGGCAGCTATCCCCCTGGGACTTGCCAGTGAAAGGATAGCCATTATACCTGCAAATTATCTCTCAGACAAAGATGGAGGGCTTCAGTTTGTCAATGGCTTTGATACAATTGTCTTTATGAAGGTTGACAGGAATTTTGATGGATTAAAAAGATTCCTTATAGATAACAGGCTCATCGACAAATCTGTGTATTTAGCCAGGATCGGCATGGAGGATGAAAAGGTTATTTATGATATTAATAATGTAAAGAAGGAGGAGCTTGATTATTTTTCAATTCTTATAGTCAAAAAGGCAAGGGCATGAACAGAAAAGAATTTCAAAGAATAAATGCATGGTTTGAAGATTATATTAAAGGCTATCTTGAAAAGACTTCTGACAGAGATGTCAGAGAGAGTTTTAAGCTTAAGGCTGAGCATACATTAAGGGTAGAAGAAAATATCATAAGACTTGCCGAAGCCCTTGGTCTTAATGAAGAAAAGAAAAACATTGCAAGGACAAT
>JBDOIG010000092.1:0-1822 GCA_041082235.1 Thermodesulfovibrionales bacterium
CTCCAATGCCCAGATAGCGCTTGAGCTCGGCTATCTCAAGATACCTGATAAGACATGGCTCAGGATTGACGAGCTCAATAAATTGAGTGATGACAAAGTCGTGATAATAACAACAGGAAGTCAGGGTGAACCTATGAGTGTACTTTCAAAGATTGCCACTGATGAACATAAACATATAAAGGTAAAAAAGGGAGATACGGTAATACTATCAGCAAAAATGATACCGGGCAATGAACGCTCCATAGGGAGGATAATAAATCATCTCTCTAAAAGAGGAGCAGAGGTCATATACGAGAAGGTCTCAGAGGTTCACGTATCAGGTCATGCCTCAAAGGAGGAACTGAAACTCCTTCTGAATCTCATAAGGCCGAGATATTTTGTGCCCATTCATGGAGAATTCAGACACCTTATGTATCATGCAAAACTTGCAGAAAAGGTTGGGATACCTGAAGAAAATATCTTTATACTTGAAAATGGTGAGGTCCTTGAGATTGATGAAACAGGTATAGCAAGAAAAAATGGAAGGGTGAATGCAGGAAGGATATTCATTGATGGAAAACTTATGGGTGATGTGGAATCCATGGTATTAAGAGACAGGATGAGGCTTGCCCATGATGGAATAGTAATGGTGCTTCTTGCAATAGAGAAGGCCACAGGAAGGATTATAACGGGTCCTGAGATTATATCAAGGGGATTTATCTTTGAGGACAGTTCCTATGATGTGATCAATAATGTAAGAGAGGTTGTTACCACCTCCATAGAGTCCATGGAACATGACCTCCTTGCTGATACCGCCCTTCTTCAAACAAAGATAAGAGACACATTAAAAAAATACCTGAGGGACAAGATGGGCAGAAGACCACTCATAATGCCGGTGGTGATGGAGATATAAACTAAAACCCTTATAACTTCAAGAGGCTTCAGCAGGGAGCTTAGGCATAAGCCTGTATCTGCATATCTACTCGCAATTTAAAAATCTTTACAACAGATTCAGGATTTTTAAATCTGGGATCTTCTTCAGGAGGGACAGGTCTGAGGTAGGGAAGATTTGCCTCAATAGCTGTTTCAAGGTATAGTGTTACAGCCTCAAGAAGATTCCTTGAGGCATCTTCAGGAGTATCTCCCTCTGAGGCTACATCAAGCTCAATACATAAAGAACTAAATCTACTACCCTCACGAAGGATAACCCCTGTAAATATAAACTCATTTGAATGTATGCTATAGCCTAACACAGAAAAAGGATGGATTGCAATTAAAATATGCTAAAATAATTTATGGAAGAGACAGGGCTTGTTATAAAGGTTGAGGGTAACAGGGCCTTTGTGGCTGTGGAGAGAAAATCTGCCTGTGAGGGCTGCCCTGCAAGCAGTATTATATGTAAGCCAGGTGATGAAGGCTCTATTATTGAGGCAATAAATGAGGCTGGTGCAAAGATCGGTGACAGGGTAAATGTATCCTTAAAGGCCTTTTCTTATCTGAAAGGCTCAATCATTGTATATGGGATACCCACCATATGCCTGATAGCAGGTGCAGTTATAGGAAAGGAGATTCTTAAAGACTTTATAAGCCTTGACCCTGAGCTCCTCAGTGCCATATTTGGCCTTGGAGCCTTCGGAATCTCTTTTCTAATTGTAAAACTTCTTTTTAAAAGGATGGAAAAGAAAAAAGAATATACCCCTGTGGTGGAGCGTGTACTTTCCTGAACTAAAGCCTGCTTTTTCCATCCCGAAGGTGGATTTGGTCTCATTGACTTCAAAAGGATTTATTGTTATCCTAAATTAATGTTTGAGACCTTAAATCACTTATTGCTATATCCCCAATC
>JBDOIG010000102.1:0-15147 GCA_041082235.1 Thermodesulfovibrionales bacterium
AAAAAGATACTTCTTATCACACCTCCCTATCACTCAGGTGTGGTTGAGTCAGCAGGGGTGTGGCTAAATGTTGGCTTTGTATATATAGCAGGCTCACTGAGGGCTGCTGGATATGAGCCCGTTATATACGATGCCATGAGCTACTGGCATGGCTATAAGGAGATAGAAAAGAGGATAATAGATGAGAGGCCTGATGTGGTTGCTACCACTGCCTTTACAGCAGAGATAGTGGATGCCTTAAAGGTGCTGAAACTTGCCAAGGAGATAGATTCCCGTATAATCACTGTGATCGGCAATGTCCATCCAACCTTCTGCTATGAAGAGGTATTAAGCGAGCATCATGACTGTGTGGACTTTGTTGTAAGGGGTGAGGGTGAGGAGACCCTTGTGGAATTACTGGACTGTCTTAATGCAGGTGATAATCCTGAGAAGGTTAGGTCAATAGCTTTCTGGAGAGAGGGCAGTATAATTGCTACCCCTCCAGGGCCTTATATAAAAGAGCTTGATTCCCTTCCCATGGCTTGGGACCTTATTGACTGGTCAATTTATAAATATAAACCTATGGAAGGCTCCACACTTGCAATCGTAAGCTCCTCAAGGGGATGCAATCAGGCATGCAGTTTCTGCTCCCAGCAGAAGTTCTGGCATAGGAAATGGAGGGCGAGGAGTGCAGAGAATTTTATAGCAGACCTTGAATACCTCAGGGATACCTACGGAGTAAATGTTGTAATGCTCTCTGATGAAACACCAACACTCTCAAGAAAGAGATGGGAGAGGATACTTGACCTTATGATAGAGCGGAAGGTTGGTGTAAAGCTGCTTATGGAAACAAGGGTTGATGACATTATCAGGGATGAAGATATTATGTGGAAATATAAAGAGGCAGGTGTTGACCATATCTATGTTGGCGTGGAATCAACCTCTCAGGAGACCCTTGACATGTTCAATAAAAATATAAAGGTTGAGGAATCCAAGAAGGCACTTGATCTTATAAATGAACATGACATAGTCTCAGAGACATCCTTCGTCCTTGGAATGCCTGAGGACACATTGGAAAAGATAAGGCAGACTGTGGAGCTTGCAAAGTTTTATAATCCTGACCTTGCCTTTTTTCTTGCCATTGCACCGTGGCCTTATTCAGAGATATATCCTCAGTTGAAGGATTACATAGCTATAAAGGATTACAGTAAATACAATCTTGTTGAACCTGTTGTAAAGCCCATTAATATGACCCTCGATGAGGTCTCAGCTGAGCTTGGAAGGGCATCAAAGGAATTTTATATGAACAAGATGAAGAGCCTTAACAGCATGAGCACTAAAAAGAGGGAATTCATGATAAAGGTCATGCATATCATTGCCACGAGCTCTTATCTTTCCAGTGTGATGAAAGGGGAGATGCCATTTGAGGTAAAGAGGATGCTTGAGATGGTTGGCGTAGAATTACAGAACTCCATAAGGTGTCGCAAGTAATTAATTGTGATTACCGGAATTATTCCCAAACATATTGATAGAAATATGGTCTAAGTAGTGGGATATGCGCCTTTATAAAGCGCTGATGGTCAGGATACAGGGTTCAAGATACAAGATTCAGGATACAGGCTTCTAAGATTATCATATATCGGGTATCTTGCATCATGGATTTAAGGTGTCGCAATAAAGGCTTTTCGGCATATCCCCTACCTCTATAGGCACTTTTGGGAATTATAACTTCTCTTGACTTTTAAGTCCAACTTGTTTTATAAAATTGTATAATTTGCGGGCGTAGCTCAGTGGTAGAGTGGGAGCTTCCCAAGCTCTTGGTCGCGGGTTCAAATCCCGTCGCCCGCTCCATTAATAATCTATTTCATTTTTAACTTTGCTGATAATTCATGTACGCTGTCCACAAGGAATTTTGCCTTTTCAACAGGTGTCTCAGGAAGTATTCCATGACCGAGATTAAAGATATGTCCTTTGACGGATGACCTCATACCCTTTTTTACTATATCCGTAATTCTTTCAAAGAGTTTCTCCTCAGGCAGAAATAACTCACAGGGATCAAGATTTCCCTGCACAGCGACTCCGTTCTTTAGTTTGTCTATGGCAGTTCCTATATCTATCCGCCAGTCAACACCTATGACATCTGCGCCTGATTCTTTTATATATTCAAGAAATGTACCTCCATTGAGAACAAAATATATTACAGGAACATTCCCTTTAAGCTGGCTAATTACTTTTTTTACATGGGGCAGTACATATTCTTTAAAATCCCTTGGTGTAAGGATACCTGCCCATGTATCAAAGAGCTGGACAGCCTGGGCTCCAGCCTTTATCTGAGCAGAAAGGTATCTTGTAACAGTATTTGAGAGAAGTTCCATGAGCTCATTGAATTGTTTTGGCTCTTCGTACATGAATTTTTTGGTCTTTAGAAAATTCTTTGAGCTTCCCTGTTCAATAATATACGTTAAAAGTGTGAAAGGAGCCCCTGAAAAACCTATCAATGGTATGTCAAGCTCTTTTAATAATATCTTTATAGTTTCTGTCACAAAAGGTAGATCTTTTTCAGGATTTATCTCTTTAAATTTATTCATATTTTCTGGTGGTGTGAGAACAGGGCCACCTCTTTCAGGAAATTCTATCTTTATTCCCATGGGCTCAAGGGGGATAAGGATGTCTGAAAATAAGATTGCGGCATCCACATTTAGTCTCCTGACAGGCTGAAGTGTTACTTCTGCGGCGAGTTCAGGAGTCTTGCATAGGGTCATAAAGTCATACTTCGCCCTTATCTCCTGGTACTCTGGAAGGTATCTCCCAGCCTGCCTCATGAGCCATACAGGTGTATACTCAGTTTTTTCACCTCTGCAGGCTCTCAAAAAGGTATCATTCATATTAAAAATCCTCCTGTTTTTGGGCAGTCTGCCTCAAGGCCTTTACAATGCACAAAGGGGCTTTGCCCCTTTAAATCCCCAAAAATATATTTTTATTATTAAAAAGGGGAGTTTGAGGGGCTTTACCCCTCAATGCTCTGTAACAAAAGGTTTTCACCAACAGTGTGAACTGAGCTATGTAGAGCAAACTAATTAATATAATCACACTAAGGAGTCGCAGGTAAAGCCCTTTCGGTATCCTGTCCATTTTATTTAAAGGTTTATTGTAAATTTCAATCAGCAGATTAGGAAGATCCTCCTGTGCTATCTTACTCCTGCCTTCTTCAGGGCTTCAAGTCTCTTGGGCATATATGTGCAGAATGGTTCCTCTTCAAGATAATCTCCATAAACAGAATAGGCCCTTGCGCGGCATCCACCACATACAGTAATAAATTCACAGGAACCACATCTTCCTTTATAGGATTTAAAGTCTCTTAATTTTTTAAATAACTCAGAGTTTTCCCATATCTCTTTAAAAGATTGTTTTCTGATATTTCCTGCTGGCATGGGAAAATAACTGCAGGGCAGTACGTTTCCATCTACATCAATGAGGCATATGAGCTGTCCGGCAATGCATCCCTTTGCACCACCTGTGGAGAACTTAAGGGATCGCCTTTCTAATTTTTTGCCTTCCTGCTGTGATTTTTGAAGTACTATCCTGTAATAATGAGGTGCACAGGTTGGCCTTACAAGAATATCCCTTTCATCCTTTTCCATCTGATAATGCCAGTCAAGTATCTCCTCATAGTCTTCCTTTGATATGAGCTCGTTCATTATCTCCTCTCCACGACCTGTGGGTACTATCATAAACATGTACCAGGCAGTTGCACCAAGTTCCTTGGCCAGTTTGTACACCTTGGGGATCTCTTCTTGATTTCTTTTTGTAAAAGAAGAATTGATAATAAACTCTATGCCATGTTTTTTAAATAACCTCGCTGCATTAATTGTTCCCTGAAATGCACCTTTCTGTGAACGGAAATCATCATGGACGTCCTCTGTGGAGCCATCAAGGCTCAAGGATACTATCTTTATACCTGCATCCTTTATCTTTTTACATGTCTCCTCAGTTACAAGGGTTCCATTCGTTGCAAGACACATCCGCAGGCTTTTTTCTGTACCATATCTTGCTATGTCAAAGACATCCCTTCTTAAGAGGGGCTCACCACCACTTAAGACGACAACAGGTTTTGCGTAGCTTGAGATGTCATCTATTATTCTAAAGGCCTCTTCTGTGGAAAAATCAGGATGTCCCTGGACCTCTGTCTCTGAGGATGACCGGCAGTGAATGCATCTCAGGTTACATCTCCTCGTGATCTCCCAGGCTATCCATTTAGGTGCGAATTCCATATCTTAATCTCCGTGAATAAATTATGCCCTGAAACAGGGTAATTTTACAATAAACAACAGAAAAAAACTTTACTTTACTGCCATCGGCTCCATTGTTAGAGATTCTGTTTTTGTTTCTCTCCAGATGTATCTATGTATGGCATTTAAAAGCTGACCGAAGGTTTCTTTATTTATTGCGCAAATGCCAATAGCATCATATCTTTTCAATATATTTTCCCTTTCTTCGGGATCTACCCTGTCAATTTTATTAAAAACAAGGATTCTGGGTTTATTGAACAGCCCCAGTTCCTTGAGGATCTCCTCTACAGATTCTATATGCTGTTCAAATCTCGGATTTGAAATATCAACAAGGTGAATCAGGAGGTCTGCATCCTCAAGCTCTTCAAGTGTGGATTTAAAGGCAGCGATAAGGTCTTTTGGAAGGTCTCTGATAAAACCAACTGTATCAGTTATTATCAACTCCCTTTCCTTTGGAAATCTGAGTCTTCTTGATGAGGTATCAAGTGTTGCGAACATCCTTTCTTCTACAAATACATTGCTGTTTGTAAGATTATTAAGGAGGGTAGATTTACCTGCATTGGTGTATCCTATAATTGATACAATTGGTATGTCCCTTTCAACCCTTCTATGTTTTCTCTGCCTTCTTGCTTCAGAGAGGATATTTAATTCCCTTTCAAGCAATCCAATCCTTTCCTTTACCCTTCTTCTGTCAATCTCCAGTTTCATCTCACCGGGACCCCTTCCGCCTATACCACCTGTAAGTCTTGACATGGCAGTGCCTTTACCAACAAGCCTGGGAAGTCTATATTTAAGCTGGGCAAGCTCTACCTGTATCTTGCCATCCCTTGAATGAGCCCTTCTTGCGAAGATATCAAGGATTAACTGGGAGCGATCAATAACCTTTAATTCTGTAAGTTCACTTATCTCCTTTATCTGTGATGGGGTAAGGTCCTGGTCAAATATAAGGAGGGTGGCTCCTTTGTCAAGGGCATTGATGATCACCTCTCTCAGTTTCCCTTCTCCCATTAAGTATTTAGGGTTAACCTCTTTAAGCCTCTGGATAACAGTGTCAAGCACTATTACATCAGCACTCCTGGCAAGCTCCTTAAGTTCTTCCATGGATTCTTCAAGTTCATACCGTGGTTTTGTAGAGGCACTGATAAGTATTGCCTTATCCCTTTGGTCCTGAAGAAAGAGCCTTGCCCTGTCCATCTCAGCTTCAAGATTTTCTATAAAGGATAAAAAGTCCATGTCGAGCTGATGGATGCTCAGAGGGTCTGATATTTCATATCTTCCCTTTGAGCCATAGGGCAGAAGATGGGCAAAATAAATTTTCTCAGGTAACCCCTCTTTAACTGTTATTGCAGCTATGAGGTCAAGCCTTAAAAGAAGGAGGTCTGTCAGGTCATCCTGGTTAAGAGGTTCATCCTTTAAATGTGTATGTATGAGTCTTAGTTCTCTTAAGGGTTTCCTTCCAAGTGGATAGTCATATTCCAGCGATGGTATTACTATTGTCTTCGCATCTCCGACAATTACATGGGTAATCTGACCTTTTCTGTCTATAAGGATACCGATCTGTCTGCCGGTTGAGAAGGAAATCTCAGATATGAGTCTTGAAATCTCATAGGATACAATCCTTTCAGGAGGCGTTTTTCTCCTTAATAATTTCTCAAGGAGATGAAGCTCCTTCTTTTTAAGACCGGTTATATGTCCTGATATGGCGATCTCTTATAACCTCCTTTTTAATTATACCACAATAAATAACATTTTGATTTTTTCAGCATACCCTATCATTCTGCAGGTCGGTGGATATTAATTTTGGACTTGACAGGTCTTATATTATCTGATATATGTAATTAAGGGGGTGGCTTATGAATGTATTAGATGCTATAAGGTCCAGAAGGGCAATAAATTTTTTTGATGCATCTAAAAAGATACCAGAGGACAAAATCAAAGAACTTATTGAGTTAGCGAATCTTTCACCTTCATCTTTTAATCTTCAGCCATGGAAGGTCATTGTTGTAACTGATTCAGAAAGAAAGAAAATCTTAAGGAAGTGCGCCTTTGATCAGCCAAAGGTGGAGGAGGCTTCTGCGGTCCTGATTATAATCGCTGACCCCTTATCTGTGGAAGAAAATATTGACAGGGTTCTAAATAGCTGGCAGGAGCTTGGTTATATAAAAGAGGAGATAAGAGGCATTTACAGGGATATGGCTGTGAAGCTTTATGGAGAACATCAGGATTTAAAAAGGAAACTTTTTGCTGTTAAAAATGCAGCACTTTTTGCAATGACCTTGATGATAGCAGCCAAAGGTTTTGGTCTTGATACCCATCCCATGGATGGATTTGATGAAGAATGTATAAAGGAAGAGTTTAATATCCCTGAAGATAAAATAATCCCTATGCTCATAGCAGTCGGTTATCTAAGAGAAGGTATAAACCTTCTTCCAAGGGCGTGGAGGAGGGATTATAAGGAATTTGTAAAAATTAATTATTATTAGGAGGAGGTATTTATGGGTTACACAATTGTAGCATTAAAGGATAAGATTTTAGAGATGTATCCTGAGCTTCAAAGATATAGTATAACGGTAAATTTAACCTTTGATGAACAGAAGGATGCCTACATTGTGCAGTTTAAAAAGGATGGCCATGAGCTTACAACTCATCTTGAGAAAAAGGATGCTGACGAATGCATGAATGGTATTAAATGCGTGTATCTTGGTGTCCAGATAGGTCAGTTTATAAAGAATTTTGAAGAGAGAAGTAAAATGAAGGAGTGATAGACTGAAAACAAACACAGGGAATGGCAGGCTTGAGGATAAGACTATATTGAGTGGCTTGATAAAAGGAGTTTCTTTCCTTTAAAGGTTTCTTCCTTTGATATCTCTGGAAATTTAATTGAGGAGGTTCTAATGGATGATATCACAATAAATTTAAGGCTTGATGATAATTTCTTCAGGCTTCCTTAGATTTAGCAGGAGGTGTGTCATGAACATATCAAGGAGAGACTTCATGAAACTTGCTGGAATCCTCGCTTTTTCTGCCTTTGGTTCACCGCACATTCTTTTAGCCGAGGAGAAGAAGAGGCTGGTTTCGTTTCCAGAGAAAAAAGAACTCATCCTGCTCACCTCAAGACCCCCAAACCTTGAGACACCATTACATTATTTCAAGGAACTCATAACACCAGAGGATGCACTCTTTGTAAGATGGCATACCCATCCAGTGCCAACATCTGTTGACCTGAGGCTGTGGAGACTCAGGATAGGCGGGAATACTGAGAGAGAGCTGTCACTTTCAATGGAGGATATCAAAAAACTTGAGAAGGTCACCTATACTGCTGTTATCCAGTGTTCTGGCAACGGCAGGAGTTTCTTTGAACCAAAGGTACCAGGCGGGCAATGGGGTAATGGAGCTATGGGAAACTGCACATGGGGTGGTGTTAGATTAAGGGATGTCTTGAATATGGCTGGAATAAGGCCAGGCTCTGTTGAGGTCACCTTTGATGGTCTTGACAGTGTGGTTATGCCCTCTGTCCCTGACTTTATCAAAAGCCTTCCCTTAGATAAGGCACTTGAGGATGACATAATACTGGCCTATGAGATAAATGGTAAATCCCTTCCACTTCTTAATGGATTTCCATTAAGGCTTATTGTTCCAGGCTGGTATGCTACCTACTGGGTAAAGTCTTTAACAGAGATAAGGGTTCTTGATAAGTCCTTTGAGGCATTCTGGATGAAGCCTGCCTACAGGATACCTGATAATCCCTGTGGATGTGTTGAACCAGGGACATCTCCAAACAAGACAGTCCCGATAAACAGGATGACAACGAGGTCATTGATAGTGGAGCCAGAAGATGGTGCAGTCCTGAAATCGGGCAGGGTTTTCAGGATCTCAGGGATAGCCTTCTCAGGCGGCTATAGCATAAAGGATGTTGTTATCTCTGTTGATGGTGGAAAGACCTGGCATCAGACAGAATTCGGAAGAGACCTCGGAAGGTACTCCTGGGTTCAGTGGTATTATAACTGGAGACCATCAAAACCTGGCAAATATATACTCATGGCAAAGGCTACAAATAGCATAGGAGAATCACAACCCTTTGAAAGCCTCTGGAATCCATCAGGCTATCTATGGAATAAGATCGAAAGGGTTGAGGTCGCTGTTAAATAGGGAGGTGTTAAATGAAACTAACTATTTTATTGATATTGCTTATTCTTTTATGTATTACTATTGTCTCTGCAGAAGATATGAAGACGATAACCTTACCTGATTTAAAGATTGAGCTTAGAGAAGGTGAAGGACTTAATAAGGTGAAGACCCTTTGTAATACCTGTCACAGCCTTGATTATATAACCATGCAGCCTCTATTTTCAGTTCAACAATGGACAGGGATTGTGAATAAGATGAGAAAGGTTTTTGGTGCACCAATAAGTGACATTGATGCCGAGGAGATTATTAAGTACCTTTCCATAAATTTTGGTAGATAGTATAATTTATTTAATAAATGGTCGGGAAGTTGAGCGACCAGAGGGATAGAATCTCGAAAGTTTTTATATAAATATTTTTAGTGCCCTATAAAATTGAGGGCAGAAAGGAGGTAGATCTATGCCAGTAAAAACAAAGAAAAAAAGTAAAAAAGGGACCTCAAAGGGACTGAAACAGGGGGATAGGTATGAATGCTCAGTATGCGGGCTTGTGGTTTCGGTTGATGAGCTCTGTGGATGTATGGAGGCTCACGAGATCATATGCTGTGGAAAGGCGATGAAAAAGAAGAAGTGAGGAAAGAAATTGCATATAAAAACAACTATTTCTATTTCATTATAAGACTGATAGATGATAAAATTTGTCTATACTGCTCAGGAGTTAATATAAGCAGATTTCTTCCTTTAACTATAGGCAGGCACAGGCTCGGTCAGAATCCTGTAGAAAAGGGGCTTCAATCAGTTAATTATGGAGTGAGATCACTTTTAATCTCAAAGGATGCTGTTATCAAATCCATTCAAGGGAATTTGTGTTCTGATGTTATTAATAAAGGAGATGACCTGTGGTATACAGAATCCTTTAAGATTGAAGATTGTGCTTTAGAGGTTGTCAGTGATGTGATCAGTTACGCTGTTTTAAATCTTTTAAAAAAGATATTCACCGCCCTTATGCTTGAGGAAAAAGTTCCAGAAAGGCTACCAGACCCCTTTGAGATGGAGGGTTATCTTAAAGATTTATGTAACAAATACAATCAAAAGGAGAGCTTATGAAGGCGTTGATAATTAGTGCTGACAATTTTGAAGACACCGAACTGCTTGTACCATTTTACAGGCTTAAAGAGGAAGGCATTGAGGTGGATATTGCATCTATTAAAAAGGGAAGGATAAAAGGTAAACACGGCTACGAGGTAGAGGCAAACAAATCACTCAAAGAGATCAAACCCGATGTTTATGACATATTAATCCTTCCTGGTGGGAAGGCTCCAGAGACCATAAGGAAAGAAAAAGAGGCTCAAGATATTGCAAAGCATTTCTTTGAAAGAAATAAACCTGTTGCAGCTATCTGCCATGGCCCTCAGACGCTCATTTCAGCAGGACTTCTTAAGGGAAGGCGTGCCACCTGTTACAGGACAGTAGCAGAAGAGCTTAAGGCATCAGGTGCTGTATATGAAGATAAAGAGGTTGTAGTTGATGGAAACCTCATAACATCAAGGCAGCCTTCAGATTTGCCAGCCTTTTTAAGAGAGATAATGAGGAAATTAAAAATATAAGCCATGCCAGCACAGGTTAAAAGACTCTCAGCAGATGAGGCAAAAGACCTTCTGGATAAGAATCCTGATGCCTTACTAATTGATGTACGGCAGCCCGAAGAATACAAGCAGGGTCATATACCCGGAGCTGTCCTTTTACCCCTTCCTGAGCTGCCTGATAGGCTGGGGGAACTTAATATAAGCAAGGGTATTATTACCTATTGCAGGCTTGGCAGGAGAAGCCTTGCTGCTGCTCAGTTGATTGCTGATGAAATGGATTCCGAGGTGTATACTATTGATGGAGGTATAATGGCATGGAATGGCCTGGTGTCAACCGGTGATGTTGAAACATGTATGGTTATGACAGGGGATCTTAAAAAACCAGAAGAATTTATATCCCTTGCTTACACCCTTGAAGATGGATCAGAGAGATTTTACCTGAGAGTTTCCGAGATTTTCAGTGACAAAAAGGCTGTAGAACTCTTCAAAAATCTATCCAATGTAGAAAAAAATCATAAAAAGAGGATTTCTGAGAGGATACCGGGTATTACAATAGACCAGAGATTCATTGATTATATAGAAGGCTGTATAAAGATATCAGAGGCCATTGATAGGATAAGTGGAAAGAAGGATATCAGGGATGCCCTTGAATACTCAATGCAGCTTGAGACAAATAGTTTAGATATTTATATGAAGATATTAAGGGAAGTTGAAAAGAATGAATTATTTAATAATATCATTGAGGAGGAGAAGGCTCATCTAAAAAAATTAGGAGAACTTCTATCAGAATATGAAAAATAAAGATAGAGACAGGCTCCCGCCAGGTCAGCATCTAAGAACAGATTTCCCGGTTCTTCATTATGGAGATATACCGAGGATTGAAATTGATAAATGGGAAATTGTAATTGAAGGCCTTGTAAGGAAAACCCTCAGGTTTAAGTTTGAAGAATTTATCAGGCTTCCATCTATTGAGGTGAAGGCAGATTTTCACTGTGTAACAGGCTGGTCAAAATTTGATCTTTTGTGGAAGGGGATTCCATTCAAGGTGATTTATTCCCTTGCAGGGCCATTTGCTGAGGCAAGATATGTAATCATATATGCAGAGAATGGTTATTCCACAAGTCTCAGCCTTGATGTTGCAATGGATGAAGATGTCCTTTTTGCCTATGAATATGATGGAAGGCCCCTAACTCCTGAGCATGGTTATCCCTTAAGGCTTGTTGTACCAAAAAGATATGCCTATAAGAGTGCAAAATGGGTTAACAGGATAGAGTTTGCCAGTGAGGATAGGTTGGGTTTCTGGGAGCTTAGGGGCTACAGCAATTCAGCAGACCCGTGGAAAGAAGAGAGATATGGATGATATACTTTATAGTTAGGAGGATAGAATGGTTTCCTTAATCTTATTATTGATTATCCTTGCTGTGATTATAATTTTTTCAGTCCAGAATGCTGCACCGGTTACTGTTTCTTTTTTAAAGTGGGATTTTCAGGCTTCTCTTGCTATTGTGATATTCCTGGCTATTCTGAGTGGTTCTGTTATTACTTTGATTCTCATTTACTCAAGTAAATTAAAGAATTACCTTAGAAAACAGGGTAAATAAACAGGGAGATATCAGTATGAATGCTCTTTTTCAGGGTGCATGGAAGATAGCCAGGATAATGGGTATCCCCATAAAGGTCCATTTTACATGGTTTCTAGTCTTTGGTCTTATAACATGGTCTCTTTCAACTTATTATTTTCCAAAGGCAGCACCTGATCTGCCTGTGACATCTTACTGGATTAAAGGAGCTATTGCAGCCCTGTTGCTTTTTGTATCAGTTGGCCTACATGAGCTATCCCATTCCATTGTTGCAAAAAGATACAAGATTCATATTGAGAGTATTACACTCTTTATCTTTGGCGGTGTTGCTCATATGAGGGGTGAACCGCCACATCCAAGGTCTGAACTCTTGATTGCAATAGCAGGCCCTCTTTCAAGCCTTTTACTTTCAGGGATTTTTTTTCTTATTGCTATTTATACAACCGAAGGTACAAGGGCACTTTTTTCTTACCTCTCACAGATAAACTTCATCCTTGCAATATTTAATCTTATACCTGGTTTTCCCATGGATGGAGGAAGGGTCCTCAGGTCCATACTCTGGCAAAAAAAGAGGAATTTCTTTTATGCTACCCAGCGGGCCTCATCAATAGGTCAAAAGATCGCCTTGTTTTTTATCTTCGCAGGTTTATTTACCCTCCTTACAGGAATGCCAGGTGGCCTCTGGCTCATGCTTATCGGCTGGTTTTTATATACCGCTGCCCAGGCGAGTTATCAGCAATCTGCCCTTCAGGAAGCACTTCATGGAGTTAAGGTTGGAGATATAATGGTAAAAGATCTTATTACTGTAGAACCTTCTATAAATATCGATGAACTTGTAAATGGATATTTTCTCAGATATGGATATGGTGGATTCCCTGTTGTTGAAAGCGGAAGATACCTTGGTCTCATTACTCTGAAGGAAATAAAGAATGTGCCAAAGGAATACTTCAATAAGACCCATGTTTCAGAGGTATTTTCAAAGCACAAAAAGGAATGGGAGATATCGCCAGAAGAGGATGTCCCGAGGGCCCTTGAGAAGATGATAAAGGAAGATACAGGAAGGCTTGTTATAATAGAAGGCAACACAATAAAAGGTATGATAACAAGAAATGGCATTGCACGATATGTCCAGATAAAAGGGAGTTTATAAGGTTCTTTGAACCTGTAATATAAGGAAGGAGGTTTTTATTATGAAAGGTAACGGAAAACTAATTGAGACCTTGAATTCTTTACTCGCTGACGAGTTGACTGCAATCAGTCAGTACATGGTTCATTCAGAGATGTGTGCAAACTGGGGATATGAGAAGCTTCATAAACATTTTGAACAACGTGCAATTACAGAGATGAAACATGCAGAGAAACTCATAGGCAGGATTATTTTCCTTGAAGGAATTCCCATTGTTTCCAAACTCAAGGAAATGCATATAGGAAATGAGATCCCCAAGATGCTTTCAAATGATCATGATGCAGAGGAGGGTGCTATAAAGGCTTATAATGAGGCAATCAAGCTTGCAGGTGAGGTTAGTGATTTTGCTACAAGAGAGATGCTTGAGGATATCTTGAAGGATGAAGATCAGCATATAGATGAAATAGAGGAACTTCAGGACCAGATAAGCCACATGACCCTTCCCATCTTTCTTACAACTCAGACCATAAAATAAATAAAGGTGCAGGCAAAACCTGCACCTTTAAGATTTTAACTTTTGAATTTATCTTTTTGTGTGCCCTTATCTTCCTCATCAAGCATCCTGTATTTTGGTCTTTCAGGGTCTTCATACTGTCCACTCTTTACAGCCCAGAGGAACAAAAACCAGGCACCAATGCCGAGGCAGAGGGCAAGGAATATGAGAAATATAATAGTCCACATGGTTATCTCTTAAAATAGGGTAGCACGAGCCCCTCCTCTGTCTTTTCAGGAGGATATTTTTTCAGCCTGTTAAGTGCCATCTTAAGAAGGAGTTCTTTTTTTTCTTCATCCCTTGGCTTTCTTCGTGCCCTTTTTTCTAAGATAATTCCTTCAAGGGCAAGTTCAGCCCTTATCTTTTTTGAGACCTCTTTAAGTTGCTCATATTTATATTTTGGCATTTATAAAACCTCTTTAACAATATCATCAAGCCTTTCTTCTAATGCCCTCTTTATTAGATAATTCCTGTCAATTGGCTCGCCAGTTGCCTCTTTTATTTTCAGAAGGACTTTTGCCCATATAAGGCTGTCCTCATCCTTCCACCATTTGTAGGCATTAAGCCTATCTATAATTAAATCCTCAATTGATATTACCTTGATCTCAAGCCCTTCATCTATTATCACTGTATTTATCCTTTTTTGTGCCTCATCACCCTCATCTAAGTTGCTTCCAAGCCAGTCTAAATATATATCAAGTTCTTCATTAAACCAGACCCTTCCACTTTTTATAAAATTCCATTCAGTCAGGATTTTTTCAAGGAGGTCCTTTTCTGCTTTTAAATCAATATCTCCGGTGGTATAACTGCCCTGTGTATATATCTCTACAGCCATACCACCAACAATTACAGGTGGAAGACCTCCCCTTTCCTTTATCTCCTGAGAGAGGATACCTATAAAATAGGCTCTTCTTTTAACAGGGTCTTCTATGGACTTTAATCTTTCAAGTAACTGCATAGCTTATTTTATCACAGGCCTTATCTCCTCAGTCTCAGGGAATTACCAACAACTAAAAGGGAACTCGTTGCCATTAAGATAGCGGATATTATAGGATGAATCCTTCCTGATACAGCCAGGGGTATTGCAATTATATTATAAGAAAATGCCCAGAAGAGGTTCTGTTTGATTATTGAGAGGGTCTTTTTTGAGATCCTGATTAAAGGTATCAATAGTCCGATCTCATTTCTCATAAGCACAGCTCCTGCACTCTCCACTGCTATATCAGTAGCACCACCTGTCGCAATACCAGCATCTGCCTCTGTGAGGGCAGGGGCATCGTTAATACCATCTCCAACCATCATGACTTTTTTCTCAGCCCTTTTTAATTTCTTTATAATATCTGCCTTTTCAACCGGGAGAACCTCTGCATAAATCTCTTCTACGCCGAGTCTTTTACCAACTTCTATAGCAACTTTTTCCTGGTCACCTGTCAGGAGTATAACCCTTTTTTTGAGTCCCTTTAATTCTTTTACTACATCCATTGCACCATGAGCCACCTTATCAGAGATTATGAGCCAGCCACTTAAGGTGTCATTTATGGCAATACCTATAATTGTATATCCCTTTTCTGAGTAGTTCAGGAAATCCTCTTTCTGTTCTTCACTGATAATTACACCTGATTCTTCAAGGAATCTCCTGTTTCCTATGATTATCTTATCTTCACCAACAATCCCCTTTACACCAAGCCCTGAAAAGGACTGAAAATCCCTTACTGGAATCAGTTTATCCTTGTTCACAGCCTTTGTTATTGCCCTTGCAATCACATGCTCTGATGCCTGTTCAAGGGATGCTGCTATTGTGTGAAGCTCTTCTTCTGCCCTGTCATAGGCTATTATCTCAAGAAGCTCTGGCCTTCCCTCTGTAAGTGTGCCTGTCTTATCAATGCATACAGTATCAGCATGGGCGATCT
>JBDOIG010000113.1:0-2704 GCA_041082235.1 Thermodesulfovibrionales bacterium
CTCCAAGTACCTTTGTTGATGAAAGCCCCACTTCCTCTGATATTGCTGAGCCCTTTTCTGTAAGCCCCTTCACTCCTTTGATTATCTCTCTTAAATTCTCTGCTACCTGGTTTATGGCACTGGCAAGGCTTCCTATCTCATCATTGCCATAAGACTCTATTTTTACTGTAAGGTCACCATTGGAAATGGCTTGCGCTACACCGCTTAGCTCATCAAAAGGTTTTATAACAAGATAACGGAACAGCAAGAATATAGTAATAGCCTGAGAGACAATTATCATAATCCCAAGCACTATCATACTCCAGGAGGTCTTTATAGCAGAGGCTTTAACATTCCGCATGGTAAGGCCTATGGTTACAGAACCAAGTCTTGTGCCATCTTCAAGCTGAATGGGCAGGCTGGACTGAACTATACCTTTATTGTTTAATAATCTTTTTAGAACCTCGTCAGAGAGAGTCGTTACATTGCCAACAATCTTTTTTAACTCCTCATCATCCATATCAAGCCCAGCTATGGCTGTATTCAGAAGATTCCCCTGGTTATCGTATACAAAGGCATAGAGGACATCTCCATCTTTGCAGGCATCAGCAACTATGGAGTCAATCTTCAGGACATCCTTATAAAGTACAGGGTCTATACTCATCTTTGAGACAAGGTGGGCCATGCTCTTACCTTTTTCATTAAGTGCCTTTAGCTGGGCCTTTCTTGTTGTAAGGATTGTAAAGGCTATCCCCGCTCCCATAGTGACTATCAGGACGAGGCTTATTGCAATTATAAATTTTGCCCTGAGGGAGCCGGGCAGGCCAGAGAGCCTTTTCAGCATAATTGATCTTCCTTATCCTTTATTTCTGTTTTTTAAGCCAGTTCTCCATCTCCCTTACGGAGTTATAATCGCTGTCCTTAGGGATAATAAATTTATCAACCATTATTCCATCAAGTATCCTCCTGCCCTCAGGATCATTATGCATATTTAAAAAAGCCTCTTTAATCTTTTCTCTCAGTCCAGGGTCAAAGTCCTTTGTGACAACAACAGGTGGTATTCCATAAGGAGGTGACTTTTCAATTATCTTTGTAAGACCGGTATATACAGGATTCTTTTTTGCTGCATAATCATATATAAGGCTATCAACTGAAGCACCATCCACTACTTTTTTTGCAACTGCCTCAATGGATTTGTCATGGGACTTTGTGTAGATAATCTTTGAGAAAAACTGCTCGGGAGTTGTATTGAATTTCTTTGCAATCATGTATGTGGGGACAAGTTTTCCTGTATTGGATTTTGGATCTGTAAAGGCAAAACTCTTACCTTTAAGTTCAGCAAGGGAATTAACAGGGCTATCCTTATGAACAATTATATAGGCATGATAAAAGGGTTTTCCATAGGACTGGGGTGCCACAAGAAGCTCAACCCCGAACTTCTCCCTGTTCCTGACATAAGGACCTGAACAGATAAAGGCAATCTTTACCTCTCCCTTTTCAAGAAGGGCATCCATCTCATCATAGGTCTCACGCTGGACCATCTCAACAGGCTTCCCGATCTTCTTACTAATATACTCCACTATCTCACGATAATATTTAACAGTCTCCTTTGGTGAAATCATGGCTGCAACACCAATCTTGAGGGTCTCTTCAGCATATAAAAGGGATGCTGAGAGGATAAAGGCAAGGAACACAGCGAAATGCACTAACCTTTTCATGACCTCCTCCTTCAATGAAACTTTTAGCTGACCACAGCCAGCTAATTAAAAGCTTATCCTCTTATGAACATTTTGTCAATTTTTTTAAGCTCTTTCTTTATAAATCGGCTACCCGTTCAATAAACTTAAACTGCCTAAATAAAGGTGAAATGGTTGACGCGTGCTATCGCACACTTGCTCTATCGCACT
This sequence comes from Thermodesulfovibrionales bacterium, assembly GCA_041082235.1. GTDB lineage: Bacteria > Nitrospirota > Thermodesulfovibrionia > Thermodesulfovibrionales > CALJEL01 > CALJEL01. Next base: position 1,887 of record JBDOIG010000113.1, read on the forward strand.
AAAAAGGATTCACCTTAAATAATCATATTTTGTATAATAATATTATTAAAGGCGGTGTAGCTCAGTCGGTTAGAGCAAGCGGCTCATATCCGCTGTGTCCGGGGTTCGAATCCCTGCACCGCCACCATATTATTGAAGATAAATATTTGTGATTTCTGTTTTCAGAATCAGCCATCTGAATCTCTCCTTCTCCAGAGTAAAGATAATGTGAAGAGGATTTTTGATATCACCAGCTATATAGCCTGTTTCTCCTCCTGAGGTTCCGATTATCCTTATATTCATCTCCACTCTTGCCTTATTGCCGGAAACCTCCACCTTTAAATTTTCATATTCAACCCTGAGGTCAGAATATGATGAGAAAAATTTTTTAAAGAATTCTTTTAAATAAAGATAATTAAAACCATATTCATCCAGATAGTTATAGGAAACTCCTGACATCAGCCTCTCAAGGTCTTCAGATTCAAAGGCCTTTATTTCTTTTTTGAATAATTTTGCGATCTTTCTTTCATCAGAAGAAATAAAAAGATAACCTCCAAGGATAAAAGTCCCTGTTAAGATAAGAATAATAAGAACCCTGTTACTAAGCTTCACAATTAAATTATATAATTTTTTCTTTACTGAAACCATAAGGTCTGGATTTTTTGCAAGTCTGAAAAGAAAAGAAAAACTGAATCCTTTAAAATCAATCCCTTATCTCATGGCACGGTATATGCTTTTATATATGCAGACTGAAGAAAAGGAGGTAAGGAAGATGAAAGAGGGAGCAAAAAAAGGGACTTATATAGGGATAGGTGCAGGTCTTGTTCTATTCGCAGTGT
>JBDOIG010000124.1:0-2642 GCA_041082235.1 Thermodesulfovibrionales bacterium
TACCAATCACTCCTCAGAAGGTTGTGCTTGATACAAGCCTATTTGTTAATCCAGATGTAAGGGCCAGCTTTGGTGATAACCCTACTCAGGCTTTTGAGACATTCCTTTTTCTGGCAGCTCAGATTCATATACTTGAGTTTTATATGCCACCATCCATATTTGCAGAGCTCATGCACTTTGTTGAAAGAAGTAAGATCCCCGGTGACCTTCTTGTGGTCCTTCATCAGAAACCTCCGAAGATGCATGAACTCAGGTGCCCTGCCTTTTTGCTTTACGAATTGATTGAAGACATTCGTGAGAGGGTGAATAAAGGTCTCAGGATAGCAGAAAGGGCAGTCAGGGATGTAGAGAAAAGAAGCCTTGAAGATATTATTCAGGACCTCAGGAGAAAATACAGGGAGGCACTCCGGGAGGGTATTATTGATAGTAAGGAGGATGTGGACCTTCTTCTTCTTGCCATGGAGCTTGATGCACTTCTTGTTACTGCAGACCAGGGGCTTATTAAATGGGCTGAGAAACTCGGAATAAGATGGCTTTTTCCAGAGAAATTTAAGGATTATCTCCTGGGAGCAATAAAGAGAACAGCGCTCCTTACTGGTTCTCAAACTGATACTCAATAAAGGTCATTTACCCCCCAAAGGTGGTAATGAGGTGGTATGCTATAATAAATAAAAGGAAGGACAATGCCATTAGTTAGAGAAAAAAGATTGAATGTAACCTATTATAAACTCCTGCCAGAGGGTGCACCATACCAGCTTATAGAGGGAGAATTAATTATGACACCTGCACCAAACCCAAGACACCAGATTATATTGGGTAGACTTTTTCGAAAATTAGCCGATTTTGTTGAGAAAAGTTTGAAGGGAATTGTCTTGCTTTCACCTATCGATATCTACTTGGACGATGAAAATGCCTTTCAACCTGATATAGTATTTATATCTGATGTAAGAAAAGAAATCATCCGACATGATGGCATCTATGGCCCACCTGATCTTGTGATAGAGATCCTTTCACCATCCACTGCTTCATATGATATCAGGGAAAAGTTCCGCGTTTATGAAAGGTCAGGAGTTAAGGAATACTGGATAGTTGACCCTGATATGAACTCTATTGAGATATACTCCAATGAGAATGAACATTTCTCATTAATTACAAAGGTTGAAGGCAGTGGAAAGGCTGGCTCTTCCTTATTGAAGGGTTTTGAGATTGACCTTGAAGAAGTTTTTAAGAGTCTAATCATAAAATGATTTTCCTATCAATCTCTGCCTCAATTCCCTTGTTCCTTTTGTGTAGAGTTTTGCAAACCTGAGGTGGACATATCCATTTTTTTCTTCCATACCCTGAATCTCCGTCTTAATACCAGCCCTGCTCAGATGTCTTAAGAGTCTATCAATAGTTGATCTTTTTTTCACCTTAACTGTAAAGATCTCTTTTATACCTTCACCTCCTGCAACACCCTTCAGGGCTTCATAAGGTCTTAAAAATAACGCCCTTGCAGACTCAAGGAGGTAATCTTCCTTGATTGGAATACCGAATTCATGGCTAAAGAATATTGCCCTCAAAATCCTCTGTATATAAAAACCAGAGGGTAATTCTGTTATCAGGTGTGCGGTTGCCTCAAGGTCTCTGAGACAGGATGAAAGGGTAACATACTTCACATTTACCTTTCCATCAAGGGATTTTATAACTATGCCCTCTCTTTTGGAGGCATCAAGCTCAAGGACAATATCCTTGACCTCCTTAATATTATCTGCTGAGAAGGAACCCCATTTTTTTACCTCCCTGAGGTTAAACTCCTTGATAATTTTATATCTCTCCTCAGGAGCAATTTTTTCTCCCTTATCATCAAAGATATCAAAGACAAAGAATGCCACATCTTCACTTATGTAGGATGTGCTTTCTATGTTGTAGGGATTCCCTGGGCCGACCACCTCTCCGCAGATGATATACTGAGGATATTTATTGAAGAATTTAAAGTCTATTAAATCCTCAATCCGGTCTGTTGTGAAGGGGCATATGAAACCACCCCTTGTAAAGGCAAGGGGTTTGTTATCAATGAGACAGACCCTTACATTATAGCCATCCATCTTTTCTTCCACATAAAATTTTCCTTTAAAATATCTTTTTATACCTTCCTCAAGGGTAAGTATCCTTGGAATTCGTGGATAGCCAGGGAGAATGCCTTTTTCAAAAAAAACCGTCCCCCTGTAATATCTTTTAAACTCCTGAGTAAGTCTGAAATAGGTCAGCTCCTCAGCCTTACAGGGCTCAAATATCCTTCTCTTTAAGAGATTTTCAATATCTTTATCCTTGAAATATCTCTTTAGTATTACGCTCTCCATAAGTTTATGGTACAGGACAATGAGGGTTTATCTCAAGTTGTTAATCCTTTGAGTGAGGATAGTAAGGCAATCCAGGGTAAGGGCTTTAAGTTTAAGAGGCTATATTATGCCTTATAATTATTAAATTAAAGACCTGAAGTCTATTTCAGGTAGGCAGAAAAGTAAGGTTTTATCTCCTCAATAGTTTCATCTATCATTAGTGGGACAAGATTTGCAAAACAGTCAAGGTTGACAATGGCATTGAGATTGGCATCCTTTTCTGAAGCAGTCCTCAGTCTTTCTGCAAAGTCCCTGTTTACA
>JBDOIG010000127.1:0-2633 GCA_041082235.1 Thermodesulfovibrionales bacterium
TATACAGATGATGACCTTCACAGGCTCTTCAAGCTATGCCCTGAGGAGAGGATTGTTTATATAATGTTTAATAATGTGTTTATGTTTGAGGATGCCCTGAGGTTCAGGGATATCTGCAATAATTATCCTTCAGGATAAAGTTTTTAATATTCCTTTATAAAGGAGTTTATCTCATGGATAAATTGTTCAATATCCTTTAAGTGTTCTTTGACAATATTGTAAAGTTCCTCTGCTTTTACCTCCCTGTAAAAATGCACAAGCCTGTTTCTATAACCAGCCATTAGATAAAGCAAATCTGCTGTCTCTTTTTTGACAATGCCTCTATTACCAAGTTCCTTTGGCTCAGTGCTCAAAGAAGGATACTTTGATGAACATTCTGATGTTGATATTGCTGTCTCAGGTATCCCTGCGGAATTAAAGATAATCTCTTATAGAGCCCTTGAGGATATCTTTAAAGATATCCCCTTTGACCTCCTCTTTCTTGACGAGCCTCTAAGGCCTGAGATAAGAAAGAGGATAGAGAAGGAGGGTATCCTCTGGAAGCCCTGATAGCAGACATAGACTCAGACCTCAGGCTTCTTGAAAAAGAGGTTGACAGTATCAAAAGAAAGTTCAAGAGGCTTGAAAAAGAAACTGACCCCGAGAACATAGATTCCCATATCAAGGCCATTGGAGCCACGCTTCATTCCATCTATACAGGATATGAATTAATCCTGGAGAGGCTTATCAGGGCAGTTGATGCTGAGCTTCCTGTGGGAAGGGATTATCATTTCAATCTTTTAAGAAGGGCTTCTGTTGAGGTAAAGGACCTCAGGCCTTCAATAATCAGGAAAGAGACCTTTTCCCTCCTTGATGAACTGCGAGGCTATCACCATAAATTCAGGCATATCTATCTCTATCTTATCTCAGCAGAAAAGATAAAGGAGCTTGCCCTGAAAGGTATTGAGTCCTTTGAGGAATTTAAAATAGACATAGAAAGGTTTAAGGATTTTCTTCTGACCACGAAATGACAGAAATTAAACCTTTGTTGACAAAAATTGTCATAAATATAGAAGACTTATAAATTAAAAACTTATAAAATCAAATACTTACAAAGTCTAAATCGTGGCATAAAGATTGCAGACAATTATTAGAGACCAAAAATTAAAGGGGGGTGATAAGTGAAAGAAAGATTGTAAGGCTAAATGTTAAGGTTTAAAAGGCTGGCATTGCCAGCAAAAATTTTTTAAGAAAGGAGAAGAGAGATGTTTAAGACAGTTGCTGAGATGAAAAAAAGAGACAAAGGCTTTACACTCATTGAGCTCCTGATAGTTGTTGCGATTATCGGGATACTTGCAGCAATAGCTATTCCAGCCTACATAGGTGCTCAGGAAAAGGCAAGGAAATCAAACCTCCAGAAGGCAGGTGCATCTGCAGAGGCAGACCTTGCCCACTGGATAAACTCAGCATTAAAGGGTTTTGCTGCCAATGCACCAGGTGCCAACCTTACAGAGCTTGATACAAACTGGAATGGAAGGGTTGAAGGACCAGGAAGTGCAACGCCTGATATGAATAATTTTGACCTTTATCAGCTTGGTGCAGGTAACGGTGCAGCAGCTGGCGTAGCAGGATGTTATACAAGTGCAAGGACAGCAGGACTGGGAAACGGTTCTGCCGGCGGTGCTCAATGTACTGGTGGAAATGCTGAGCTCTCACCATGGTCTGGTATGGATTTATGTATAGGTAATAATGCTTATCTCTATGAGGCACTGACAGCAGGTGCTCCTACACTGTGGGATCCAACTAATAACCCCTTTCCAACAGGAACATACTATTGTAAGGTTTATTTGTTGCCTGCAGATGCAAGTAATGGTGGCAATAGAATACATATCTTTGGCGCAAGTAACGGACCTGGTGGCAGCTCATCTGCAAGTTCTGAGCTTTTAAGCCAGAAGATAGTTACATCTGAATAATTCAAGGGGGGCTTTGCCCCCCGAAATCTTTTGAGGGAATATTTAAATAATGAAGCATACAGGTTTTACCATCGTAGAGCTTTTAATTGTTATGGCTATCCTGAGTATTCTTTCCATAGTAGCTATCTCAACTTACTCAGGTGCGAGGCTCAAGGCATTAAGGACAGAGGCTTATTCAAATCTTGAATCCCTGAGACTCCTTGAGGAGCAGTTTTTTGCGGATAATGGAAGATACACTGATAGCCTTGCCAATGTAGCTGCTATTCAGGCTGTGCTGAGGGGGTTTCAGCCGGGTGAAGGAAGAATGTATAATTATGCAATAATAGAGGATATGAGAATTGTCACTGGACCAGGACCCATAGGAGTAACCACAGCCGATCCGCCCCAGTTTATTATCGATGATGGAGATAATACAAACCGTTCCTGCTTTGTGGCAACAGCTATCGGGATAGCTGGCACCCCTGTTGAAAACGACTTTTTTGCAATAGACTGTCAAAATAACAGGAACTTTTGATTATTTTTGATGAGACACGGGAATCTGATAAGACCTGTCATAACAGGTCTTTTTTTTCTTATCTTTTTTCTTTCTTTTGTTAATATAAAAATATATAATTCTGACCTCTGGTGGCATCTTGCTCAGGGGAGATATATTGTAGAGAACCATTCCCTGCCTGAAGATGA
>JBDOIG010000136.1:0-11889 GCA_041082235.1 Thermodesulfovibrionales bacterium
GCAAATCCAGAAAGCCTTCTTTCAAGGCTCATACATGAAGAAATTAAATGGAGGCATTCAGGATTTAAAGGGTATATCCGTGCCTTTGGCTCCTATAATGTGGCAATAAGGAGAGAGGTTTTTGAAAAGGTGGGTGGATTCGATGAGACCTACAGGACAGCAAGCGGTGAGGATAATGACCTATCATACAGGATATTGAAGGCTGGCTATAAGATAAGATTTATGCCAGATGCCCTTGTTGCCCATTATCATACAGAGAATCTTTTTAAATATCTTAAAGAACAATACAGGCACGCCTTCTGGAGGATAAAACTCTATAAAGACCATCCTGATATGATACGAGGAGATGACTATACAAGGCTGAGGGATGCCCTTGAGATGCCCGTTGCTGTCCTGATAATTGTAGCCTTCCCTTTGCTTTTGACGGAGTGGTGGGTGGTAGAAATCTTTTTAATTTCTGGCTTCTTCCTTCTATTCCTGCCTTTTTCTTTAAGAATTTCTTACCAAAAAGGGGATCCTGGTTATCTCCTCTACCTGCCACTGCTTTTTTTAAGAAGCTTTGCAAGGGTTGCAGGCATGATAAAAGGCCTGTGGCATTTCTGGATAAAATCTAAAAAAGGATATAAATAAAGGGTGAAAGGGCAGTGCTTTCAGTAAAGATTATAAGAAGACCAAGCAATAAAAGCAATACAATGATAGGCAGGAGCCAGAATTTTTTTCTTACCTTTAAAAAGTCCCAGAACTCTTTAAAAATGCGTAATCTGTTCATTACTTAATTATACCCTGGATTTTTCTTTGATGCAATAAAGTTTCCTATAACAAGACAATCAAGACCGCTTTTAAGAAATGTTTTTACTGCATCCTCGGGAGTGCAAACAATTGGTTCTCCTTTAAGATTAAAGGAAGTATTTAAGAGTACAGGGATACCTGTAATTTTTTCAAAGGCCTTTAACAGGTCATAAAATAGTGGATTGTCCTGTCTTTTAAGGGTTTGAAGTCTTGCAGTATTATCAACATGGGTGACAGCAGGTATTTTATCTGATTTAACCTTTGCCACAAAGAGCATGTAGGGACTTTCTATCTTTATCTCAAAGTATTTATCAATATCCTCAAAGGTCACCGAGGGTGCAAAGGGCCTGAAGGTCTCACGGAATTTGACTCTTTTATTAACGATATCCTTCATCTCCGGTCTCCTTGGGTCTGCAAGTATGCTTCTATTTCCAAGTGCCCTTGGCCCAAATTCCATCCTGCCCTGAAACCATCCGATAACCTTTCCTTCAGAAAGTAGTTTTGCTGTTATTTGAATTAGGTCTTCTATGTTTAACTTTTTATGCTCTACATTATATTTTAAAAATGAGTCGATTATTTGCGTTTCAGTAAAAGATGGACCGAGATAAAGGGATTTCAAGGGATGTCTGTCCTTTTGGTTAAAATAATGATGATATGCCACATAGGCTGCTCCAATAGCTCCTCCTGCATCACCAGAAGCAGGCTGGATGAATATATTTTCAAAGGGACCTTCATTCAATATCCTTGAATTTGCAACGCAGTTTAAACTCACCCCACCAGCAAGACATAGGTTTTTAATTTTAGTTTCCTTATAAACATGGAAGGCTATTTTCAGTATCACATCCTCGATAATCTTTTGAATACTTGCTGCAATATCAAAATGTTTTTGTTCTAATGGTTCATCTTTTTTCCTTGCCCTGAGCCCGAAAAGCTTTTCAAATCTTTTATTAAACATCTTTTTTCCATATTGAAATGAAAAATAATCCATATTGAGCTTTATGCTCCCATCATGATTGATCTGAAGGAGCTTTTCTTTAATCTCACTGTAATAAACAGGATTTCCGTATGGAGCCATTCCCATAACCTTATATTCTCCATCATTCACATCAAAACCCAGATAGGCAGTAAAGGTACTGTAAAGAAGTCCAAGAGAGTCAGGGAATCTCATTTCTTTTTGAAGATAGATTCTATTGCCCTTTCCATATCCATAGGATGCAGTTGCCCATTCGCCAACCCCATCAATTGTAAGTATGGCAGATTCCTCAAAGGGAGACAGAAAAAAACTGCTTGCAGCATGAGATAAATGATGTTGAGAAAACAATATCTTACCTTTATAATTCAGCTCTTTTTCTATTATCACTGGAATCCAGAGCTTTTTCTTTAACCATGAAGGGATAATATCTATAAAGGATAGATAACCTCTTGGAGCTACTGACAAAAAAGTTTCCAGAATCCTTTCAAATTTCAAAAATGGTTTTTCATAAAATGCTATAGCTTCTATATCTTGAGGCTCAATAGATGCATCTTGAAGGGAGTATTTAATCGCCTTTTCAGGGAATCGCCAGTCATGTTTTATGCGGCTAAAACGCTCTTCCTGGACAGCAGAAATAATTTCACCGTCCTTTATAAGGCAGACTGAAGAGTCATGATAAAAGCAGGATATGCCCAGGATTATCATCAGAATTGCCTTTCGAGTTCTGAAATTTCAGCTTCTGTCCATGTGGTTCTTCCAGCCGGCTTTTTTCCTGAAAATAATTTTTTTATTAAAGCTATGGGTGTGATGATAAAGATGAAGATAACAGAAAGAATTATATATGTATTTATTCTGCCAAGAAATCTGCCTGCTGTCTTCAGTATAGACATAAATTTATAATAATAGACCGGGAGTTTATTTTTCTACCTCTTTGAGTTTTCCAGATACTCAAGAAATTTTTGAGCTTTTGTATAGTCTGAATTTATAAACAGCGCCTGTTTGAGATATTCTATAGCACGGTCTTTTTGCCCGGTCTTTAAAAATAGAAGGGCGATGTCAAAATAAGTTTTTGGATTTGATGGATTTATCTGAACTGCTTTCTGATAATGCATTAATGCCTGTTCTAACAGACCCTCTAATACAAAGACATTAGCAATATTCAGATGTGCTTCTTCATAAAAGGGATCCAGTTGAAGTGCCTCCTGAAGGTATCTTCTGGCCTCTCTTAAATTGCCCTTTTTATAAAGAATAAAACCGAGATTATTATTCACCCGTGCCTTATGAGGAGATTTTGTAACAGCATCCATGAGAAGTGTCTCCTCATCCTTCCAGATACTATTCCTGTTTATTGAAAGAACTGTCAGGATGATCAGCAGTGTCAGGATCAGATTACTTTTTATCATGGGAAAACTTTGAGAATATCTCAGCTAATTTCTCTCTTGACACCTCATCTGAAGGATCAAGCCTGAGTGCTTCACTATAATGATAGAGGGCACCCTGTAAATCACCTTTTTCTTCAAGTGCGCCTGCAAGATTATAATGAAGTGGGTTTGTCTTACCAAAAGATAAACCTGTAAGATAAAAATCTATTGCCTTTTCTATTAGTCCCTGTTCTTTATAAACATTACCAAGGTTATTATATATATCAGGGTTTTCCGGGAAAAGATGGGCTGCCCTAAGATAATAATATTCTGCCATCTGAAGATCGTTTTTTCTTTGATAGGAGCGAGCAAGATTAAATATAGGTCTCAATTTAAATGGTGAAAGCCTTAGGGTGTGGCTCCATAGAGTTATTTCATCTTCCCATATCTCATTTCTGATATAGGTGTAGAAGCTCAAGGAGAGCAGGACGAGTATTATTAGCAAAAATTTAAAACTCATAATTATATTATAATTGAAAGAAGAAAATTATTTTTCAGGCATAAAAATTGCTTATTTTCTTACAAAATAAAAGGAAGGTAAGGGTAAATTTAAGGGGAGTTAATAGGTTATAACAATAATTATATCCTGAGAGTGCGCAAAAACACGCAGGGGAAGGTCAAATAATGTCACTTTTATGGAAATGGTCAAAAAGGGTCATGATTTTTATTTTAAGTGTCATGCTTTTGTCCTTTCTAATAGTTTATTCCTTTGGAATTACCTCAAGTAATGCTGTGCTTTATATAATTAAAGAGCGGGATGGTGGTATCTCCATTAAAAATGATCTGACCTTTGATGAAGCTGATAGATTGATATTCATGTTTGCAGCTGGCTGTGTTGTTAAGTGGTTGGAACAGATTGCATCTGCTGTTACCAGTGATGCTATTATTGAGACAACCTGGAACAGTGAAGAGGGAGAAGGGATAATAAAAGAATTCAGACCTGATGGCACAGAGTTTATAATGGTACTATCAAGATATGTTTCAGACCAGGGTGATAGACCCAGGGGGCTCTTCATAGGAGGTGACCTTCCTTATGGTGATTCTGACAACTGGCAGACAAGGGGGAGGAACAATACAGGTATCGCATTTTATGATGGGCACAACTGGAGACATATCTGGTGCTCAATCAATGAGGGAATGACAATAAATGGAATGGATTATCTTACTATATACCCATCGGTCTGGACTTATCAGGGAAGCAAACTCTTAAAGAAGACAATGTCAGAGATAATGATTGAAAGCTATCATGAGCTTTCTCTTATTGATTTAAACAATTTGCCAGTTCAGCTCTCAATGAAAAGAAGACTGTATAAAAAGGCAGGAGAAGATTATATCCTGTTCAGGGTGGAATTCACTAATAAAGGGAAATTACCAGTTCAATATAACTATCTTTTTGGTGATGAACCATGGGTGGGCGATTTTGGTAACTCAGATGGAGATATAGGATGGAGTGATAGGGGGTTATATAAAACTCATATATATCTCTTACCATCAAGGATAAGATTTGCAGGTATATGGGACAGGGGAAATGATCTGATAGGTGAAAGGCAGACCTTTTCTAATTTTGCAAATTTTATTGAATGGCTTGATAATCCACCCACCTTTGTGCAGTTTTCTGATGATTTTAAAAGTGTCCATGAGAACCAGCCGCTTTCAAGCAGGTTTAATAGAATTGTTAATCTCCAGTGGCTTTATCAGGTCTTGATGCCAGGTGAAAGTAAGGGCTATACCTTTGCCCTGGGAATGGCAAGGCCTGACAGCAAAGGAAACCCTATAAAACCTGAGGTGGCAGGACGATACTGAATGTTTCATCTTTTTATAATCATTCTTTCTGTTGTCTTTTTCTCCCTGAGTCTTCAGGAAGGAAGGGGAGGTTCTCTGTGTTTTATGGGAGGTGTAACCCTGTTACTTTGCTATATTTTATTCAGATTTATTACTACTGGGCACCTTCCCGTAACTGATAAATATGATATTTTATTGATGATTGCTTTGGTCTCAGCTTTTTTGATTCTGTTATTCTTAAAAAGAGATGAGTCAGACCTTGTTTATATCCGCTTATTACCAGGAGGATTTGCCTTTCTTTCAGTTTTTCATGAAAGGATTAACACAATAAGCCCTAACATGAATTCCATATGGTTTTATCTGCACTTATCACTTTTTATTATAGCCTTTTCGCTTTTCTCTATTGGTTCAGCTACAGGGTTTATTTATCTTAAGACTCAGGATGAGAAAATTGAATCGCTCCAGTATAAGTTTATCCTTTCTGGATGGCTTATCTTTTCGCTTTCACTGATTGCTGGGAGTGTATGGTTTTTCCTTGCCCATGGTGTCTACTGGCTCTGGACAGCAAAGGAGCTCTGGACAACTATTGTATGGCTATATTATACCTTTTACCTTCATGGAAGGTTTATAAACTCTTTGCGAGGACCTATTGCCTCAGAGATTGGTGTGGCAGGTATCATGGTGCTTCTTTTTTCCTATCTTGGAGTCACACCGGTTCTTGGCAGTCCCTGGACACAGTTTTGATGCTTAGAGTGCTTAAATCCATAAAGACAACCCTCATAATAATCTTTATATCAATGAGCATATTCCTTACCGGTTCTTTCATTATTCCAAAGAATCTTCAGTTCTTCTCTGAGATAAATGATATGCCTCTTTTTAAATGGCTATCACTTAACGAAGATATTAAAAAGACCTTCTGGATATATCTTTCCATCCTTGCTATGGCATTTCTGAGCCTTAATATGATTGTATGTCTGATAGATGATCTTTTAAAAAGATTATCACCCGGGCTTCTTATCCAGAGGCTCTCACCCCATCTGATTCATGCTGGTGTCCTCCTTGTCCTTCTTGGACATCTCATAAGTGCATCCACAGGTTTCAAAAAAGACCTCTCTGTGAGAAGGGGTGAGGAAGTGTTTTTAAATGATATGAGAATAAAGATTGAAGCTGTTGAATTTGTTGATTTAAGAGGTGAGGACCAGTCAAGATGGAGGGTTCATCTTGAAATTAACAGGGGGCTTCAATGGAGTACAGCGATTGCAGAACCGGCAAGACCTGTTTTTTATAAATACGCTATTTATGCAAAGTCTGCTGAGCCTGACGGAAGGGTGATTCTTGGCATTGTGCATGACCCAGGTGCTAAGTGGGAGGTTGCTGGTGCAATAGTTTTTGTCCTCGGTGCTGGGGGCCTCTTCTGGTCAAGGTTCAGGGCAGGAAATTATAAGTAAATGTTATAATAAAAGAAAAAATTTAGAATTTCAAAGGGAGGAAAAACTCAAATGGCTAAGAGCATAATTATGGGTACTGTGCTTGGTCTGGTTGGCGGCACAATATTCTCCATCCTTTATTTTGGAGAGATGCAGCTAACAACTCCTATGGCTTATATACATGAGGCATCAGGAGCACTCCTTGGATTCCTTATTGGCTGGATAGTGGGTCTTTCAAAAAGGGTAAAGAACAAATGAAGAAAGGGCTGCTCCTTCTTTCTATTGCAGGTTTTTTCCTTGTCCTTATTATCCTCTCCTATTCAGGAGGGCTTCCTGAAAGATTTGAGGCACCTGATTTTACACTTAAAGACATATTCAGCGATCAGGAGATAAGATTCTCAGAATATAAAGGAAGACCTCTGGTGCTTTATTTCTTTGCGAGCTGGTGAAAGAGGTGCAATGAGGAAGTACCTCTCGTGAAGGGGCTTGAGCAGGAATATGAAAGAGAAGGCCTCAGGGTTATATGGATAGGTTTTCAGGACAAGGAGCACAAGATAAAAGAATTCATTGAAAGGCATGGCATTGTCTCAGGTGTAGGTTATGACAGGGGAGACAGGGTAGCACAGAAATACGGGATTAAATATGGAGCAGGACTTGTATTTATAAATAAAGAAGGGATGGTAGTAAAAAGGGTTCCAAAGGGATTTTCTGAGAAGGACCTCAAAGATGCCCTCACATTAGCCTTCAAAGAGGATAAAAAATGAGAAAAAAGATATTATTCATCACTCCACCCTATCATGCTGGTGTTGTTGAGGTGGCAGGGAGCTGGGTTCCTCTTTATCTCGTATATCTTGCCGGTGCAGCAAGGGATGCTGGTTTTGAGCCCTTTATCTATGATGGTATGACAAAGCAGGTAGGTTATGATGAGATAGGTAAAAGGATAGAAGAACTGAGACCTGATTATGTTGCTGTATCAGCCATTACCTGCACCTCTCCTGATGCCATAAAGGTCCTTGAGCTCGCAAAATCCATAAATCCTTCTATAAGTACCATAATGGGTGGCATCCATGCAACCTTTATGTATGAAGAGATTTTTTCTATTACAGATAAAATAGATTTCATTGTAAGGGGAGAGGGTGAGGTCACACTCCAAGAACTTTTAAAGTGTTTATCCCTTGGAGGGAATCTTTCTGACATCCAGGGTATTGTCTACAGGGAGGATGGCAAGTTCATTAAAACTTCTCCAAGACCTTTCCTTGAGAGCCTTGATATGCTTCCAAAGGCATGGGATCTCCTGGACTGGTCTGATTATAAGTATTACATCATCCCGGGTTCAAGGCTTGGCGCAATAGACAGCTCAAGAGGCTGTGGTCAGGAGTGTACCTTCTGCTCGCAGCAAAAGTTCTGGCACAGGACATGGAGGGCAAGGAGACCCGAGTATCTCGTGACGGAGCTTGAGCTTTTAAGAAGGCAGTATGATGTTAATGTCGTCCTCCTTACAGATGATTATCCAACACCTGACAGGGAAAGATGGGAGAGGTTTCTTGATCTACTCATTGAAAGAGACCTTGATATGAAGATACTCATGGAGACCCGTGCACCTGATATTATCAGGGATGAGGATATACTTCATAAATATAAGAAGGCTGGTATTATTCATATCTATGTTGGGACAGAAGCAACAGACCAGGGAAGCCTTGATTATATAAAAAAGGACTTAAGCATTGAGGAATCAAAAAAGGCATTAAAACTTCTGAGGGATGCAGGCATTATTACAGAGACATCCATGATCCTTGGCTTCCCTGATGAGACATGGCAGTCCATTGAGAGAACCCTTGAAATTGCTATTGAGTATAATCCTGATTTTGCCCACTTCCTTGCGATTGCTCCCTGGCCATATTCTGATATCTATGAAGATTTAAAAGAATACATAGCTGTCAGGGATTATAGAAAATATAATCTCATTGATCCTGTGATAAAACCAAAGAATATGACACTTGAGGAGATAGACAGGGCAATTGTTGAGTGTTACAGGAGATTTTATATGGGTAAATACATGGAGATGCTAACTGAAAAGGATTCTTTTAAGAGAAACTATATGATCACCTCTATGAGGCTCATGATGTCCAATTCATTCATAAAAAAGAAGATAGGTGGGTTTAAGGAGATGCCAGAAGAGGTGAGGAGAATAATAGAGGCAGCAGCGGCTGGTAAATGAGCTTCTTTTTATATTTCCTCCAGGAGACCCTTGAGATATCATTCCAGTTATCCATTATATCTTCTGTCATTGAGAGGAAGGAAAAATTCTCTGTCCTTTCCATCCTCTTTATTTTATCAGGAATCCTTCTATCATTATCCTTCTACCCTCAGGATGCCTTTATTACAGCACTCATACTGAGGCTTTCTTTTTTATTTTATCTCTTATGTCTTCTCCTCCCTGTTTTTAGACCCCCTGAAGTCCTGATAATTACAATAATATCGTCTCTTTTTCTTTTAAACACCTTTAAATCCTCTTTCCTCTTTATGGATAGATTAAAACTGAGCGGTAATGTTGTCTATCTTTATCTTCTTATTGCGCTGATAATTGCTATTGCCTTTTATTTCCTGTTAAGAAGATTAAGAGCCAGGTTCAGGGAATTCATGAACTTAGAGGAGATGGTTCTTTTTGTAGCCACCTTCAATATCCTTTTTGGTGGCAGTAACGAATTTCTAAAGGCAGAGGTTATCCCATCTATCCAGAAGGGGTTAAGATTTTTTCTTGAGGATTTGATGAATAATATTGGTGAGATGCTTCTTATACCTTCTGGTGAAAATATCTACAGTTTTGCTGGAGAGATTATTAAATTCTTTTCCTCTGACAGATTTGCCATGGCCCTTACAGCCTTTCTTATCCTCCTTTCGCCTGTGGTTCTTTTTATAAGACTGCTTCTGTCTCCTGAGCCAGTCTCTGATGTATCTCTTAAAAAGGCCGGGTTTAGAAAGAAGATTGCCCTTTACAGGACAGAACTTTTAAAGAGGGGCTCACCAATCTTTTTCTCTTTCCTTTCTCTGCTTATTTTGCTCCATACAGCAAATATCACACTCAACCCTTATTATGAACCTCAGGCTATCAGTCTTATTCCGGAGGAGGGCATTCTTGTTATACCCCTTTCTGACCAGACAGGTGATGTATCAGATATGAGGCTCAGAAAGTATTCATTCATGTCAGGTGGCAGTGTTTACAGGATAGCTGTTATGATGAGGCCAGATGGTGAGGTTATAGCCTGTCTTGATGCCTGTGAGATATGTCCTCCAAGGGGATATGTCCAGAGGGGTAAATACCTTATATGCAAATACTGTAATACACCTGTGCCTGCTGAGTCCTTTGGAAAAGAGGGAGGTTGCAATCCCGTACCGCTTCAATTCAGGATAGAGGGAGATAAACTTTTGATTAATACTCAGGATATTATAGAGACCTCAAAAAGGGCAGGCTCTAAATTCAGGGGAAGGCATTGAGATGAAGAAGGTACTTAATCTAATGACTTCAGCCCTTTTTATCTTCGCGATCCTGTTCCTTATGGCTAGTTTTTATTCTATTGAATCCATAAAAATAGAGAGAGGGGTTTTTCATTCCCTCTTTAATAACCTCTTATTTGAAATCCTTTTTATCCTTTTTACAGGTGCTCTTTTCTTAAGAGCTATTTATAGAAAAAGACTTTTCTCAAGACTCCTTTATGCTGGCTTGATTCTCTGTCTTCTGCCTCTCTTTATCTTTATGAAGACAGACCATCATAGAAATATCAGATTGAAAGAAGGCGAGCAGGTTTCAGGTATTTATCTTACAAAAATAAAGGGTATCCCTGATGGCTTGATAGTTATTGGAAAGGAAAGGCCTGAAAGATTTAGAGACATAGAGGCAGAGATAAGAATAGATGAGAAGAACAGGTCAATAAGACCTTTTCCATTTACTATTGTAGGCACAAGGGCAATCAGTCTTCAGGATGCAGGTATATCACCTGAGATGGAGATAAGGGTCATGGGAAGTGATGCAAGGCCTAACTTGCTTGACCTCCTTCCACCAGGAAAGGTTGCAAGATTGCCTTTGGATAATGAGCTTTCCATGCATATTTCTCTTAGCCCTGAGAAGGTCTATAAGAAAGGCAGGCTTGAGACAGCAGAGTTTAATCTGAAAAGGCTCCTTTATAGAATTATTGTTAAAAAAAGAGGAAATAGTGTAATGGATGACCTGCTCAGAGATGGAGAGCAAATTCGTAAAGGAGGCATATCAATAAAGATCAGAGAAACTGTTAGATGGATAGAATTCAGGCAGGAGAGTATCCTCAGTATAGCATCTTTTTATTCAGGCCTATTCTTGATTTATCTTGGCTTTGTCCTGGCCTTTGCTGATTTTTTAAAAAAGTTACGGATTAAAGACCATATACATTCTACTTTAACAGGGGATTGATGCCATCAAATGGGTAGAGCGTATTCCCTTTAGATTTTTTAATTCCTTATTCGGGGTTTCAAAGGGGCTTTGCTCATTTTAAGCAGTGAATATAATATCAATAAAATGTGAAAAAATGCTCACCCTCCAGTGCAAAATCTCATATAAATTCAGGGTTTTTAAGAGCCAAAACCCCTAATTTTTAAGGTTCCATTGCTTTTTTGAACTCTTAACGGATTAGGCATAATGTTTGCATGAATTTAGGAAGGAAATTCCTTTATAAAAGGAAGGTAAATTTAAAAAGGGGAGGTTATAATATGCCAAAACTTAATTGCTGGGAGTTTGAAAAGTGTGGAAGGCACCCAGGTGGTATGAATGTGAAGGAGCTCGGGGTCTGTCCTGCTGCAACTGAAAAGAGGGCCCATGGTATTAATGGTGGCATCAATGCAGGAAGGGCATGCTGGGCAATAGCTGGGACATTCTGCAGGGGTAAGACCCAGGGAAGTGTGGCAGAGAAGCTCGGTACATGTCTTAAATGTGATTTTTATAACCTTGTGAGGACAGAAGAGGGTGCTGAGTTCAAGACCTCAAGAGAGATACTCAAGATCATCGGACAATTGTAAATTATTTTTTTAAATGCATCTAAATACAAGAGGATGATTCCTATTAAAAGGAAACATCTTATCTCCGCCCAATCGGAATGTGTCCTGCTCTGGTAAAAAGTACCTTTTGCCTCACAATCTTTTGTATAAAACTCATAGCCTTATATACTATACCTGTTCAGGAGTTTTTTAAAAGAAAGACTAACGGCCTGTTTTAAAGGAGATTTGGCATGAAAGATGCTAAAATATTAGTTATGGTGATATAGATTGAAAAAAATTTTATATTTTAAAAGGAGTTAATAGAATGGACAAGAGGAAAAATAGCAAAAATTGTCACCTTTATGTGTAAAAACACACATAAGGGCATATAATAGAAGTATTGAAAAAACTTAAGGAATTTATGGGAAAAGGATAAGGAGGACTTTATGATACCAAAAATTGTCAGGCATAGTGCAATGATAACAGTCCTGTT